>JADGAX010000001.1:300000-600000 GCA_015231795.1 Alphaproteobacteria bacterium
GAAAGGCTTTTTCGTCCACACGCCCGTCGGGCGTGAAGGGCGTAACCAGGGCGGGGATGGGACCTTTGAACATGGGATCGTTCCTTAAGCGCAAATTAACGAGGGCCTGAGAACATACCCGCACCAGCCCAAGCGGGCAAGCGGGTGAAGTGCTTGTTGCGACTTGCCCCAGGCTCTATCATGGGGCGCTGAAATCGAGCTTGTGATGAAGATGCGTCTCCTTGCCCCCTTGTGCGTTTTATTGGCCTTGGCTGTGCCGGGCATGGCCTTGGCCAGCAAGCCAAAGACCAAGACGTCCGCTCCGCCCGCCCGCGCCGCGCAGCAGCCAAAGCCCACCAAGCAGCTTGCCCTGCCGCCGGTTGCCGCCAAACAGGCCCAAACCAACCCAGCACTTGAAGCCCTGAAGCTGGCCGACGACGGGAAATGGCCGCAGGCCCGCCAGTTGGCGGATGCGTCGGGCAACCGGCTGGCTATGAAGCTGGTGCGCTGGCTGGATGCGGCAAGACCCAATTCCGGCGCCACTTTCCTTGAGATCACCCAATTGCTGGGCGAAAACCCAGGCTGGCCGCAACCGGCCCTGATGCAGCGCCGGGCCGAGGAAGCGATCACACTGGCCACGCCCAACGATCAGATCTTGCCTTGGTTCGACGCCAACAAACCCGTCACCGCCGATGGCGGCATGGCCTATGGGGCGGCCCTGATGGCGGCCGGGCGCGCCGATGAAGCCCAGAAAGTGCTGCGCGCCACCTGGATCGAGGAGAATTTCGGCATTCTTCAGGAGCGCGCCTTCCTGGCGAAATACCGCGAATTGCTGACCCAGGATGACCATCTTGCCCGCATGAAGCGCCTGTTGTGGGAAGAGCAGACGCAGGCCGCCGAACGTCTGATGCTGTTCATGGACAGCGACGGGCGTCATCTGGCCCATGCACGCCTGATGCTGATGAAGGGCAAGGGAACGCCGGTCCAGGCGCTGGAAAGCGTGCCCGAGAAATTGCGCGCCGATCCGGGATTGTTGTTCGACTGCGTGCGCTGGTACCGGCGCAAGGATATGAACGAAGACGCCTTCCGCCTGATCCGCCAAGCGCCGGACGATTTGGAGCGGCCCGACATCTGGTGGACGGAAAGGGCCGTTCTAGCCAGGCGGGCCTTGCAAATGGGTTTCATCTCGGATGCCTATGCGATCGCCAGCAAGCATAAGATCAGCGGCGGCATCGATTATGCCGAGGCCGAATGGCTGGCGGGATGGGTCGCCCTGCGTTTCTTGTCGGAAAAGGAATCCGCCCTGGCGCATTTCTCCAACATGGCCAATCACGCGCAATCCTCGATGGGCAAATCGCGCGCCGCCTATTGGATGGGCCGAGCCGCCAGCGCCCTGGACAAGAAGGACGAGGCAAAAGCGGCCTACCGGCAAGCAGCCTTGTTCGTCACCACCTATTACGGCCAGTTGGCCAGCGAGCAGCTGGGCCCCGAGCAAGGCTGGATCTTGCCCGCCGACCCGCAGCCGACCGAAGAAGAAAAGACGCGCTTTCTCGAAAGCGAACTGACCCAGGCCATCGACCTGATGGCCGAGGCGCAAACCACCAATCTGGCACGCCCCTTCCTGCAACGGCTTTTGGAAAATGCCGGAACGCCGGGCCTGAAGGCGCTGGCCGTCGCCAAGGCGGAGCGGCTGGGGCGGATCGAGATCACCGTCAGTCTGGCCAGACGGGCCGATCGCACAGGCGTTACCCTGACCGGCCCCGGCTGGCCGGTGCCGCCCTACGAATTGCCTGAAGGTGGGCCAGAAAAGGCGCTGGTGCTGGCGCTGATCCGCCAGGAAAGCGGCTTTCACGCCGAAGCGGTCAGTTCGGTCGGCGCCAAGGGGTTGATGCAATTGATGCCCGCCACGGCAAAGGGCGTGGCGCGCGGCCTGAACATCTCGCTGGGACCCAACTCGCTGACCAAGGATCCATCGCTCAATATCCGGCTGGGAACCAGTTATCTGCAAGGCCTGCTCGAAGATTTCAAAGGCTCGTACATCATGGCCTTGGCGGGGTACAACGCCGGGCCGCACCGCGTGACCAAATGGGTGCGCGACTATGGAGACCCCAGAGAAGCCGACGTCGATGCCATCGATTGGGTGGAAATGATCCCCTTTTCGGAAACCAGGGGCTATGTGCAACGCGTGATGGAAAGCGTACAAATCTATCGCCGACGCCTGGGGACCGAAACCTCTACCGTGGCCTTGCTGCTCGATTTGAAGCGCCGCCAGGACTGACGGATGCAAAAACCGAAAATCGTCGTCTTCGACGCCTATGGCACCTTGTTCGACGTGGCTGCCGCCGTCAGGCGCCTGTCTTCCCAACTGGGTGGCCAGGACAAAGCATTGGCGGGACTGTGGCGCCAAAAGCAGTTGGAATATACTTGGCTGCGCAGCCTGCGCGGCGATTTCGTCGATTTTGAACAGGTGACCGGCGAGGCTCTGGATTGGTCCCTTTCCTCCCTGGGCCTGGACATGTCGGCGTTGCATGCGCCTTTGATGGCTCTTTACCGCCAGCTTGACGCCTATCCCGACGCCAAACAGACTCTGGAGAGGCTTAAATCCGCAGGGCTGCGAACCGCCATTCTGTCGAACGGATCGCAATCGATGCTGGATGCCGCCATCGCCAGCGCCCGAATTGGACCCGTTCTGGATGATGTGCTGTCGGTGGACCGGCTGCGGATCTACAAACCGCATCCCTCGGTCTACGCCATGGTCGAAGCGCAATGTCAGGCCAAGCCCGGCGAGACGGTTTTCGTATCCGGCAATTTCTGGGATGCCTCGGCGGGGGCCACCTTCGGCTTTCACGCCGTCTGGATCAACCGCACAAACGCCCTGCCCGAGCCGCTGCCTGGACAGCCCAAGGCGGTCATCGCCCAACTGGCGGACCTGATCACCCTGTTAAAGCTATAGACTTAGGCCGAAGCCGCCTTCAGATCGGACGAGAAGGTCAGCGTGGGAATGCTGGCCGCCACGTCGTTGACCGCGGGAACGGCAGCCAAGTCCTGCGACTTGTCCATACGGCCACAATGGCCTTCCAGGAAAGCGCCCGGTTCGATGGCCAGACTTTCATGCGCGATGTCGCCCACCACGCGGGCGGTAGCCGCCAGGAACACCGAGCGGGCACGAATCTGGCCGGTCAACGTGCCATGGACGCGCACCATGTCGGCGATGATTTCCCCGGTCACGGCGCCCGACTGGCCGATCACCAGCACTTGGCAGCGGATATCGCCCTCGATGACGCCATCGACGTGAATCTCGCCCTTGCTGGTCAGATCGCCGACCATGCGCAAATCGTTGCTGATGATCGACGGCGGAACGGGCTTGGCGGCCTCGCCGGGTTTCGCTGGCGATGAGGATACGGGCTGCACCGAAGCCTGCCCGTTGTTCGCCGACTTACTGCTGCTCTTTGAGAACATAGCGCCCCGCCTTTATAAAACGCATTGGATCACGCGGCCTGTCGTCGATCCTGACTTCGTAGTGCAGGTGAGGACCGGTCGATCTGCCGCTGTTGCCCAGAAGGCCGATTGTCGTGTCCGGCCCCACTTTCTGACCAACCTTTACCACAATCTTATCAAGATGGGCATAGCGCGTTTCGACGCCCAGCCCGTGATCGATGCTGACCAGACGCCCATAACGTCCGCTCCATCCTGCAAAAGTCACCCGGCCCAGGGCGGACGACCTGACGGGCGTGCGCATCGGCGCGCCCAAATCGATGCCTTCGTGAATGCCAGTCTGTTCGTTGATGGGGTCGTTGCGGGCGCCAAATTGGCTGTTGAGCGAGAACTCGCTCATCGGCGGAACCATCGGCAACACCTTCAACAAGGCGTTCAGGCTGTCCCACCGATCAATGCGGTGGTTGAGCGCCGCCAGATCGGCCCGGATGTCGGGATTGCCAAAATCATCCTTGGGGAGCGGAATGAAGGGACCGCCCATGCCGGTTTCCTCGCGGTGCGAAGCCACCAGACGGTTGACGTCCAGGCCGGTCATCGAAATGGCCTTCTCAAGCTGGCCCGAATTGCCAAGCGCCACTTCGCCAAAGCGGCGCAGCAGCCTGACATGCGAGCCGCGCACATCGTCGAGCGCCAACTCCAACCGCCTGGATTTGGCCGCGAATTCCTGATGTTGGGCCTTTTCGTGATCGCGAACCGCCACCAATTCCTTAACGCCCTTGCCCAGCACGGTCAGCCGGTCGGACAAGGATGCCGTCGCATCCAGCTTGGCAACGCCCACATTGCCCAACGCCTGCGACAAGTCTGTCTGCAAGGCGCGCATCTGACCGGCCAATTCTTCCCTGACCTTGGCGCCGTCGATCAGATTTGCTTCAGCCTTGTCCAGCGCATTGCGAGCATCGGCCAATTGGCGGGACAAAAGAACATTGTCGTCGGCTAGGCGCTTGGCCTTGGCTTCACGGTGGCCAAGGTCGCCGCTGAGGCCCGCGACCTGACGCTTTAGGTCGTCGATCTCGGCGCGAAGCGCGATGCGATCAACCTCAAGCACTGAAATCTCATGCGTTTTCACGGCCATCATCGCCCCGAAGCCCAACGAGAACGCCGTGGACAGGGTTAGCCAGACAGCAAAAACGATAAGACTTAGGGAGGCGGCAATCTGGTGATTTCTGGTCAGCGTCAGGCAACGGACATCGCCACCGGCGCGCAGAATGAACTGACGCTCCGGAAACCAGCGTTCAAGACGCCGGTATAAGGCAGACTTACCGTAACGCTCGGGATCGAACATGAGTCCGACGAGCTCCCCTTTCGCCGTTTCCTATACCGACTTGCCACCCACAATCTTGCATGAAGATCGAGCGTGGAAGCCTTGCTCCGCCATGGTAAACGCTTCTCGTCAGCCCTGGCAAAACAGTCACTTGGTAAGGTGCAACGAACCACTTTCCGGCCCGAAGCACGAAACCCTAGCCAAATTGGGGCGATGTGGCAAGCGCTGAGCGGTCAAACATACGACTAAAAACGACATTTATTGGTTAATTCATTATATTACAACACACTGCTAGCATATCTTTGATATTCTTCTTAACTAGACGCGTGATATGACCTGATAGTAAGGTTGCAGACATTCACGAAGGGATAAGTCATGGCCCCGCTTTGGGCTTTTGCTCTGGCCACTTGGTTTGGCGTCGGAAAATTGAAGCCCGCGCCGGGTAGTTGGGGTTCGCTTGCCGCCTTGCCCTTGGCCTGGGGATTATCGAGTCTGGGCGGAGCCGCCGCCATCGCCATGGCGGCCTTGGCTGTCTTCCTTCTGGGCATTTTGGCATCCGAGATCTATCGCAAGGCCATAGAGCGCGAGGACCCGTCCGAAGTGGTGATCGACGAGGTCGCCGGTCAGATGCTGGCCCTGGCCTTGGTTCCGCCCGACCTGCTGGCCTATGCTTTGGGCTTTCTCTTTTTCAGGGGCTTTGACATTCTGAAGCCCGGCCCCATCGGCTGGGCTGACCGCAAAATCAAGGGCGGGTTGGGCATCATGCTGGACGATCTGATGGCGGGCGTCGCAGCGGGGCTTCTTCTATACCTTTTGGGCAGGGGAACGGGATGGTGGATGACGATCTGATCCGGGCCGCGCACCGCTTGCTCGATGCCTGCAAGGAGGCGGGAAACGCCATGATCGGCACCGCCGAATCATGTACCGGCGGCTTAGTTTCGGCGGCCTTGACCGAGATACCTGGCTCGTCCCAGTGGTTCGAGCGCGGCTTCGTTACCTATTCCAACGCCGCAAAAACCGACCTGTTGGGCGTTCCCGCCACGCTGATCGCCAGCCATGGGGCGGTCAGCCAAGAGGTGGCGATGGCGATGGCTGATGGGATTCTGACCCATGCCCCTGTTTTTGCTGGCGTTGCCGTGACCGGCATCGCCGGACCCGACGGCGGAACGCAAGACAAACCGGTGGGATTGGTGCATTTCGCCGCCGCCCGTAAAGGTCATGAAACAATCCATGGGTGGCACGTCTTCCCAGGCAATCGGGCGGCAATCCGCAAAGCCGCCGCCCTGACCGCCTTCGACCTTCTAACCCGCATCCTCCAGGAGAAGGTATGAGCAACAGCCTGCTGGTGGTCATTCCCTGCTTCAATGGCGAAGCCACGCTGGAACGCGCCGTGGCGTCGGCCCTGGCCCAGCAGGTCAGCCCGATGACAGTGGCGGTGGTTGATGATGCCTCAAGCGACGGATCCTTCGCCCTGGCCCAGCAATTGGCGGCCCGCCATCCCCAGGTGAAGGCGCTTGCCATGCCCCACAATGGCGGGCCGGGGGCCGCCCGCAATCTGGGGGCCAGAAGTTTTCCCGGCACCTACCTTGCCTTTCTCGATTGCGACGATGAATATCTGCCGGGCGCCCTGCCCGCCGCCATCCATCTGATGGAGCGCGACGCCAAATGGGATGCGGTGAAGTTCGGTTTCGTGACCGAGCCACCCATCGACCTTGCCCAGGCCCATTACGACATCACCTTCAACTCCATCCCCTCCAACATGGTGCTCAGGCGCCATGTCTTCGACATTCTGGGCGGCTTTCCCGAGGATGCGCTGTTTCGCACCAAACTGGCTGGCGAGGACGTCGCCTTCTACGAGGCCACCCAGCGATTGTTCAATCTGGCCAGAGCGCCTGAAAAGCTGTTGCGCTATTACTGCCCGCCCGGCTCGCATCTGTTCAAGATGATCGAGGAATGCCCGGTCGGCCACGACGGCCAAGCACAGTTCCCGCAATCCGCCGAAAGAGCCGAACTGGGCCGCGCCATCGGTCGCTACATCATGACGGCCAAGGACCGCTTGCGCCTAGCCGCCCGCCTCTGGTCGCAATCGGGCTGTCCTGGGGTGTCGCCATGAGTCTGGAAGACGAGATCGAGCAGGCGGTTGCCAACGCCGCCGTCGAGGCGATGGCTGGCGGCAACGAGGCCGAGCGTTTGAGCGACCTGTTCATGCTTTTGGAAGAGACGGCCCAGGGATTGCTGGACCGCCATCGCCAGATGGCCGCGCCCCCACCCCCCTTCCATTGCAAGGAAGGCTGCACCCATTGCTGCCACACCAAACATATCTTGCTGACCCCGCCCGAAGCCTTGCTTCTACTGGGCATGATCGAAATGTGCGGCTTTCGCTTTGCCGTGACCTTGGCGGCCAGGTCGGCTCGTCCTGGCTGTCCGCTGTTGGACCATGCCGGAAACTGCCGCTTCTACGCGCACCGCCCCTTGATGTGCCGCGCCTTCCATTCGCTTGATGTTGAGGCCTGCAAAAAAGGCGTGGGCGAGGACGGTTTGGATGTGCCGATCTGGCCGCCGCATTTCGAGATTTACACCCATATCCAGGCCGGTCTGGCTCGCGGCATGATGGAAAAGGGGCTGAGCCTGCCCAAACTGGATCTGCGCAAGGTGCTGGGCATGGAAGCATCCTCACGGCTTCTTTGGGAACAATGGCTTAGGGGCGAGAATCCTTTCGAAGCGGCGATGATGGATTGAGGACGAACCGACGTGAAATTATTGGCATCATCGCTTTTCATGCTGGCCTTGCTGGCAACCCCCAGCCTCGCCGCCGATTTGATCGAGGAAAAGGTTGACCTGCCCGTCGCCTTCTCGGGCGAGACGCTGACCCTGGAAGCCCTGATCATAAGGCCCGACGATGATCGGCCCCATCCTTTGGCGATCATCAATCATGGGTCGCCGCGCAATGTTGACGCCCGCGCCGAAATGAGTCCGCGTTCCTACCGCGCCCAGGCGCGTGAATTCGCCCGCCGCGGTTGGGTGACGGTGGCTTTCATGCGCCGCGGCTATGGCGAATCCGATGGCGATTATATGGAAGGTTACGGCAAATGCTCGTCGCCGGATTATGAAACGGCCGGGCGCAATTCAGCCGACGATCTGCGCGCCGTGATCAAGGCGATGCGAAAGAAAGATTATGTCGATGGATCGAAGGTGATCAGCATCGGCCAATCCGCCGGCGGTTTCGCCACCGTGGCCCTGACCGCCGATCCCCCGCCCGGCCTGATCGCCGCCATCAATTTCGCGGGCGGTCGCGGCTCGACAAAACCGGATGAAGTTTGCGGCCCCAGCCAGTTGTTGAAGGCCTTTGCCGCCTACGGCAGATCGTCTCGCATTCCCATGCTTTGGGTTTACGCCGAGAATGATCACTTCTTCGGCCCCACCCTGGCCCAGAGCTTCCACCGGGCCTTCGTCGATGCCGGGGGCCAAGCCCAATTCGTGGCCGCCCCAAGTTTCGCCGCTGACGGCCACTTCTTGTTTTCCGAAAAGGGAGCGCCGACCTGGACGCGCTATGTGGACGATTTTCTAGGTCAACAAGCCCAGCTTGGCCCCCGCCAAGCGCCGCCACCAGCCAGGGCCGAGCGCAAGGTCTCGTTTCCCAAGGGACTGGGGGAAAAGGGCAAGGAAGCCTTCTTGAAATATCTTGAGGCCAACGATCACAAGGCCTTCGTCATGTCGTCTGATGGTCATTATGGTTGGAGAACAGGGCGCAAGGACATCGAGACCGCCATCGAGGAAGCCACTGACTATTGCCGCGAAAACACTCGGAAACGCTGCTATACCGTGATGATCGACAATGACCCGGTCGAGTGAACCCGGATGGAATTCCCCTTGATTTTGATCAATTAAAAACTTGCAACCCTCTTATTCATGTAAGGTTCAGGTAAGGTTTGGCATAATTGAGCCTTCGACAACTTGAGGGGGCCGTCATGCCGTTACCGATCGTTATGTTCTTCCATGCCCTTCCCGGAATTGCCGCAGCATCACTGGCGGTTGCCGCCTTGTGGATCGTCTCCAAACTTGGCATGCGGGCTTACGCAAGTCTGGCCCACAAGTAGAGAAGAAATGGAAGGAAGGTTGCCCACGCCGTCTATGCCAAGAAGCGGCAATGACGTGATGGGCGCCCTTCCTATCTTCCATACATCTGCCTAGCCCTGCGCTCGAAACTGAGCACCATGCGGCCGACAGCTTCGTTGAAGACGGCGCCCATCAGCCCTTGCAGCAGGCGCGACTTGAATTCGAAATCGATATAGAAATCGATGCGCACGCCCTTTGCAACCGGCTCGAAAATCCAGTGATTGTTCAGATGCTTGAAGGGGCCTTCGGTATAGGTGATGTCCAGGCGGTGGGGCCGGTTCATGGTCACTTGCGAGCGGTAGCGCTCGCGCACCATTTTGAAGCCCGCCCAGACGTCGGCGACCAGGGTCTTGCCGTCGTTCGAAAGCACCTTGGCGTCGATCACCCAGGGCAGGAATTCAGGATAGCGTTCGACGTCCAGCACCAAGTCATACATCTGCTCGCAGCTATAAGGCAGCGTGCGCTTTTCGGCATGGGTCGGCATCAGCTCTGCTCGCGCGCAGGGTTGGCGTGGCGGCTGCGCGCCAATTTCAATTCCTCGAAATCCCGATCCGCATGGTGCGACGAGCGGGTCAGCGGCGTTGAGGCCACCATCAAGAATCCCTTGGCGCGGGCCATCTTGGCGTAATCCTCGAACTCGGCGGGTTCAACAAAGCGCATGACCGGCGTATGTTTGGCCGTGGGCTGCAGATACTGGCCGATGGTGATGAAATCGACCTTGGCAGCGCGCAGATCGTCCATCACCTGCAGCACTTCGCCCTTTTCCTCGCCAAGCCCGACCATGATGCCTGATTTGGTGAACAGGTCAGGTTTCAACTTCTTGGCATCGTCTAGCAAGCGCAGCGAGTTGAAATAGCGCGCCCCCGGGCGGATGGATTGGTACAGGCGGGGCACGGTTTCCAGATTGTGGTTGAAGACATCGGGACCGGCATTCACCACAACCTCCAAAGCGCCCGGCTTGTTCAGGAAATCGGGCGTCAGAACTTCGATCGTGGTGCCGGGCGAAGCCTCACGCACGGCCTTGATGGCGGCCACGAACTGCGAAGCCCCGCCATCGGCAAGATCGTCGCGGTCGACCGAGGTAATCACCATATGTTTCAAGCCCATGGCGACGGCCATATGGGCCAGATGGGCCGGTTCCTCGGCATCGACCGGATTGGGCCTGCCGGTCTTCACGTTGCAAAAGGCGCAGGCCCTGGTGCAAGTGTCGCCCAGGATCATCACCGTGGCGTGCTTGCGGCTCCAGCACTCGCCCAGATTGGGGCAGGCAGCCTCCTCGCAGACAGTATGCAGATGAAGCCCGCGCATCAATTTACGGGTTTCAGCCACTTCCGCCGAGGTCGGAGCTTTGACGCGTATCCAGTCGGGCTTGCGCAGCGGCTTGGGAGGAGTAATTTCGTTCATTACGTCGTTTCCATTAACGTCATGCGCGATCCGCGCATCCACGTTTATCCTTTTGACAAGGCGTGGATGGCCGGGTCAAGCCCGGCCATGACAAATATCTAAGACCAAAGTTCTAATATTAGAAATGAATGGCCCGGCCCCAGGCGTCAAGTACTGCTTCATGCATCATTTCGGAAACCGTGGGATGCGGGAAGACCGTTTGCATCAGCTCGGCCTCGGTGGTTTCCAGGGTGCGGGCGATGCAATAGCCCTGGATCATCTCGGTCACTTCCGGCCCGATCATATGCGCCCCCAGCAATTCGCCAGATTTGGCGTCGAAGATGGTTTTGACCAGCCCTTCGGTCTCGCCGAGCGCAATCGCCTTGCCATTGCCCATGGCCGGGAAACGGCCCACCTTCACCTCGTGCCCTGCCTCGCGGGCCATTTTCTCGGTCAGACCGACGCTGGCGACCTGGGGATGGGCATAGGTGCAGCCGGGAATGCTGCGCGGATGCAAGGCATGCGGGTTCAACCCCTTGATGGCTTCGACGCAGATCACGCCTTCATGGCTGGCCTTGTGCGCCAGCCAGGGCGGCGCGGTCACATCGCCGATGGCGTAAATGCCCGGCACATTCGTGCGCATCATGGCGTCGGTATTGATGCGCCCCTTCTCAAGTTTCACGCCGCTTTCTTCCAGCCCGAGATTTTCGATATTGGGAGAAACGCCCACCGCCACCAGCACGCGCTGGGCCACGATCTCGCTTGTCTTGCCTCCCGCCTCGACCGATACCGTGACCTGATCCTTGTCCTTTTTCAGTCCCTTGACCGAAGCCGAGGTCAGAATCTTCATGTCTTGCTGCTCGAACGCCTTGCGGGCCAGGGCGGAAATCTCTTCATCTTCCACCGGCAGCACGCGGTCCATCATTTCGATGACCGTCACCTGACAGCCCAGCGCCTGATAGAAGCTGGCGAATTCGATGCCGATGGCCCCCGATCCCACAACGATCAAGGATTTCGGGAAGCCTTTGGGCGTCATCGCTTCCTTATAGGTCCAGACCAGATCGCCGTCGGGTTCCAGGCCGGGAATCACCCGCGCCCTGGCCCCGGTGGCGATGATAATATGCGGAGCTGTCAAGGTCGGGCCGTTATCGACCGCCACCTTGCCCTTTCCTGCCAATTTCCCGTGGCCCTCGACCACCGTCACCTTGTTCTTCTTCAGCAAATGCTTGACGCCTGCCTGCAACTGCGCCGCCACGGCGCGCGAACGCGCCACCACTTTGGCCAGATCGAAGGCTGGATTGGGGGACGCCAGACCAAAGCTGTCAGCATGCTGCATCAAGCGAAAAACTTCCGCCGAACGCAGCAAGGCCTTGGTGGGAATGCAGCCCCAGTTAAGGCAAATGCCGCCCAGATGGGCCTTCTCGACCACGCACGCCTTCATGCCCAACTGTGCGGCGCGAATGGCCGCCACATAGCCGCCCGGTCCTGCGCCGATCACGATGAGATCAAACGACGTGTCGCTCATAGCAGCAGCCCCAGCGGGTCTTCGATCAATTTCTTGAAGGCCGCCAGAAATTCGGCGCCGACCACCCCGTCCACGGCGCGATGATCGACCGACAGCGTGACTGTGCAAAGGGTGGCGATGCCAAGCTGATCGCCCTTGACCACCGGGCGCTTCTCGCCCGCCCCCACGGCCAGAATGCAGGCCTGCGGCGGATTGATGATGGCCGAGAAACTTTTGATGCCGTACATGCCAAGATTCGAGATGGTGAAGCCGCCGCCCTGATAATCTTCCGGCATCAATTTACCGGCCCGCGCCTTCTCGGCCAGGGCTTTCATCTCGGCGGAAATCTGGGCCACGGTTTTCGTATCCGCCTTGCGGATGATCGGCGTGACCAATCCGCCGGGAGCCGCCACCGCCACAGCAATATCGACATCCGCATAACGCAACGTGGCGTCTTCCGTCCAACTGGCGTTGGCTGCGGGAATTTGGCGCAAGGCCTTGGCCGACGCCTTGATGACGAAATCATTGACCGACAGTTTGAAGCCTTCGGCCCGCTGGTTCAATTTCTCGCGCAAATCCAAAAGCTGATCAATGTCGAGATCGACCGACAGATAGAAATGCGGAATGGTCTGTTTCGATTCCGTCAGGCGCTTGGCGATGGTCTTGCGCAGCGTCGTGTTGGGTATCGCCTCGGCCTGACCGGAAATTGGTGCGGAAGGAACAGGTTTCGCCTTGGCCGATTCCACATCCGCCTTCACGATGCGCCCGTGCGGGCCGGAACCCGCCAGTGAGGCGAGATCAAGCCCCTTCTCGGCGGCCAAGCGCCGCGCCAAGGGACTGGCGAAGATACGAGGCAGGGCGTTCATTTGCTCCCCCGATAGCAGACGGCCTTGGCGGCGGCGACGATTTTCGCCACATCTGGAAGGGCTAGCTTTTCCAGATTGGCGGCATAGGGCATGGGCACATCCTCGCCGGTCACGCGGGTAATCGGCGCATCCAACCAGTCGAAGGCCTGGTCCATCACTTGGGCTGCGATTTCGGCACCGATTCCGGCATAGGGCCAGCCTTCCTCCAACGTCACCAAGCGATTGGTTTTCTTGACGCTTTCAATGATGGCAGGCGTATCAAGGGGTCGCAGGCTGCGCAGATTGATCACCTCGGCCTCGATGCCTTCCTTGGCCAGCAATTCGGCGGCCTCCAGCGCCAAGCCCACCATGCGCGAAAAAGCGGTGATGGTGACGCTGGCTCCCGCCCGCTCGATCTTGGCCAAGCCGATGGGCACCGTGAAATCGGGATCGTCCGGCACGTCGAAACTTTGGCCGTACATCATCTCGTTTTCCAAGACGATCACCGGATTGGGATCGCGGATGGCGGCTTTCAGCAGGCCCTTGGCATCCTCGCCCGACCAGGGAGCGACCACCTTCAATCCTGGACAATGGGCGTACCACGAGGCGTAACATTGCGAATGCTGGGCCGCCACGCGCGACGCCGCTCCGTTGGGGCCGCGAAAGACAATCGAGGATCTTTGCTGGCCGCCCGACATGTACAGCGTTTTGGCCGCCGAATTCACAATCTGGTCGATCGCCTGCATCGAGAAATTGAAGGTCATGAATTCGACGATGGGCTTAAGCCCGCCGAAAGCAGCGCCCACGCCAAGACCAGCGAATCCCATTTCGGTGATCGGCGTGTCGATGACGCGCTTGGGGCCGAACTCGTCCAACAAACCCTGGCTGACTTTGTAAGCGCCCTGATACTGGCCGACCTCCTCGCCCATCAAAAACACGTTGGGATCGTTGCGCATTTCTTCGGCCATGGCGTCACGCAAGGCTTCGCGCACCGTCTGGCGTTTGGTGGGGCCGTTGTAGCTTTTTTGCAAGATCGGTTGCGCGACCGGCGCTTGGGGGGCTGGCGCGGCAACGGATGCGGCTGGGGCTGGGGCTGGCGTTTGCGCCTGAGCCTGCGAGGGCGACGTCACCTTATCCAAGGCGCTTTTGTCCTCGCCCTCGGTCAGGATCAGGCCGATAGGCGTATTGACCTTCACGCCTTCGGCGCCGCCCGGCACCAAGATGCGGCCCAATATGCCGTCGTCGGCGGCTTCCATTTCCATGGTCGCCTTGTCGGTTTCAATCTCGGCCAGCACGTCGCCCGATTTGACGGCGTCGCCCTCGGCCTTCAGCCAGCGAGACAGCTTGCCTTCGGTCATGGTGGGCGACAGCGCCGGCATCAGAATCTGAATGGGCATGATCAGGCCTCCACCAGAATATCGGTATACAACTCGGCCAGATCCGGCTCGGGGCTGGATTGCGAGAAATCAGCGGCCTGGGTGCAGATGTCCTTCACCTCGCGGTCGATTTCCTTCAAGGAGTCTTCAGTCGCCAGCTTGCCGTCCAACAGCTTCTTGGCCAGCGTGTCGATGGGATCATGCTCGGCCCTGACCTTGCTGACCTCCTCCTTGGTGCGATATTTGGCCGGATCGCTCATCGAATGGCCGCGATAGCGGTAGGTTTTCATCTCAAGCACCACCGGCCCCTTGCCTTCGCGGGCATGGGCCAGCCATTTGCGCCCGACCTTCTCAACCTCCAGCACATCCATGCCATCGACAGCGACGCCGGGAATGCCATAGGCGTCGCCCCTTCGGTGCAATTCGGTGCTGGCCGAGGCGCGCTCAACCGAAGTGCCCATGCCGTATTTGTTGTTCTCGACGACATAGATCACCGGCAGCTTCCATAAAGCCGCCATGTTGAAACTTTCATAGACTTGGCCCTGATTGACAGCACCGTCGCCCAGGAAGCACAAACAGACGCCGCCATCCTCGCGGTATTTGTGGCCGAAGGCCAGGCCGGTGCCCAAAGGCACCTGGGCCGCCACGATGCCGTGGCCGCCGAAAAAACCGGTTTCGCGGCTGAACATATGCATGCTGCCGCCCTTGCCCTTGGAATAGCCGGTACTGCGCCCAGTCAGTTCGGCCATCACGCCCTTGGCGTCCATGCCGGTGGCCAGCATATGGCCGTGATCGCGATAGCTGGTGATGACGGAATCGCCAGGGCGCGCCGCCGCCATCAAACCCACGATCACCGCTTCCTGGCCGATATAAAGGTGACAGAAACCGCCGATCAGACCCATGCCGTACAACTGCCCCGCCTTTTCCTCGAAACGGCGGATGAGCAGCATGTCGCGATAGAGTTTCAGCAGATTGTCGGCTGGAGCTTTAGGCGCCGCTTTGGCTACCTGTTTTTTGGCAATGGCCATGATGCCTCCCCTGTGCGGTCTGGCTATATCCATCGGACATAAGCATGGCACAAGCTCGTGACAAGGGGCATAGGTAATTTCGTATTACAAAACAATAGAATATATGAATTTAACCTGAAAGCGGTTAATATGTTGATTGAGCTAGAAACCGATAGAGCGGCGCCGCCGCCTGAAAGCCTTTCTTCAGTTTCGAGACCAGAGCCTTGCTGTAAAAGGCATCGTCGGCTTCCAGTTCCAAGATGAAATAGACGGTCTTGCGCTGGAACCATTCCTGCGCCAGGGCGGGCAAACCTTCGGGAATTTTCGGGCGGGCATATGCGTCGCCCTGGATCAGGAACCCGGCCTTGGTCATCGCCTTGATAGCGGTCTGGAACTCGACGGGTTTGGCCTGGATGCGCGCCCGCACCGCCTTCATGACCGCTGGCGTCGCCTGATAGAAGCCCATGCCGTAGCGGCAGCCATCGGGACCGATGCCCATGTAGAAGGTGGGACGCGTCTGCCAATCTTCACGGCGATGGCGGAATGCGATCCATTGCCGCACGCGATAGGGCGATTTGTCACGCGAGAAACGGACATCTTTGTGGATGCGCGACACCGCAACCCCCTTGGGATCGACATCAAAGCCGGGATCGATCTTCAGCATGTCGGGCGCCAACGCATCGACCAATTGGCGCAGAGGTGTGCGCACATGGTCGATATAATCTTGCTTATGCGCCTCGAACCAAGCCTTGTCGTTGTTGGCCGCCAGCTTCTTCAGAAACGGCAGCGTCTTTTTGGTGAAACCCTGAAAGATTTCTTCCGGCATAAGATTATTACCTGACCGGCTTGTTAACCCGAACAGCAGCGGAAAGCACTTGAGCAGCATCCCCAACCGGCGAGGAACCCGCAAAGGCGAAGCCTGATTTGTAAAGTTTATACAGCGCCTCGCCCTCGGCTTTGACCGCCGAAACATAGGCAACCCGCTTCGAATCGCCCAGAATCCGGTCATGATGCCAATCGTTCATTTGCCATGTCTGCTTGGCAGGATAGAACCCTTCGGTCTCGGGATTCTGATAATATATTGCACGAAGAAACGAGTCATCTTTGACAATATGAAATGCGTTCACCAGCGCCGTGGCTGGCCGGTTTATTTTGTCCGTGAAATCATAGAATGCCGCCGTCGTCTTCGATGTCGTTGAAGACCGGGTGAGCGTGTAATGGTTCACAGACCAGCACAAAGCATCATTGATCGAATAATTCTGGTCCGAAAGGTTATGATGAACGTCCTTACGGTCGCAGATTTCCTTGTTGCGGTTCCATCCGACAACCAACGAATTTCCCGTATTCGATTCGAGCAGGATGGCGCGATTCAGACGGCCATCGACCGTTTGAACCAGCCAAGCCAAATGAAGCTTCGAATGAATCGCAGCGCTGCCCGTCGACTCTGACTCGTCGAAAACCGCGACCGTGAAATTGCCGGGAGGGAGGGCCACATGGGCATTGCCGATGCGGACAGAGCCGGAAACCTGTTTGCCGATGCTGTATTCAGAATCGACGACCGGAATGGATTGGGCACCGGCCTCTGCCGCCAATCCGAAGAAAAACAGCATCCCCAATACGAATCGCAACATCCCACGCCACCCTACGCGAAAAAGTTGCTATTCTTATCACATCTCCTTCAACCGCTCCAGCGCTTCCGACAGTTTGCCTTTGGCGACGGCCAGTTCCGCCATGCGCTCGCGGGCTTCGGCGACCACGTCGGGATCGGCCTTTTCGACGAAGGCGGGATTGCTTAGTTTCTTTTCCGTCTTGCCTATATCGTCGGCCAGCTTGGCGATTTCCTTGGTCAAACGTGCCGTTTCCTTGGCGACATCGATATGACCGGCCAGGGGCAGAATGGCCGTGGCTTCATCGACCACCACCTGCACGCTTCCCTTGGGCGCTTCGGCGTCATCGGCCACCGCGCTATCCAAACGCGCCAGCGTCAGAATCAGCGGGCGATGGGTTTCCAGACGCTGCTTGGTGGCGTCTGACGCCCCCTTTAGCAACAGCGACAGTTTGGCCGCAGGCGGCACGTTCATTTCGGAACGCACCGAACGGATGCTTGAGATCAGGCGCACCACCCAATCCATTTCGGCTTCGGCCTCAGGTGCTGCCAGCGCAGTTTCATGGCTTGGCCAGCGGGCGCCGATCAAGCGCCCTGCCCTGTTCTCGCCCAGCTTTTCCCACAGTTCCTCGGTCACGAAGGGCATGAAGGGATGCAGCAGGTGCAAAATCTGATCCAGCACCCAGGCGGTGGTGGCCCGCGTCTCGGCCTTGGCCGCTTCATCCGTGCCGTTGAAGACCGGCTTGGCGAATTCCAAGTACCAATCGCAGAAAGAATTCCAGACGAAGGCATAGGCGGCGTTGGCGGCATCGTTGAAGCGATAGGCGTCAAGCGCTTGCGCCACCTTGTCGCCCGCCTCGGCGGTTTTTGCCAAGATCCATTTATTCAACGTCAACTCGACGCGCCAGGGATCGAAACCCGCCACCGGCTTGCATTCGTTCATTTCGGTGAAGCGCGCCGCGTTCCATAATTTGGTGGCGAAGTTGCGATAACCCTCGACCCGGCTTTCGGCCAGCTTGATGTCGCGCCCCTGCGCCGCCAGGGCGCACAAGGTAAAGCGCAGCGCGTCGCAGCCGAACTTCTCGATCAAGTCCAAGGGATCGATGATGTTGCCCTTCGACTTGCTCATCTTCTGGCCCTTTTCGTCGCGGACCAGGGCATGGATGTAGATGGTGTGGAACGGTACGTCGCCCATGAAATGCAGGCCCATCATCATCATTCTCGCTACCCAGAAGAAGATGATGTCAAAGCCGGTCACCAGCACGTCGGTGGGATAATAGCGCTTCAGTTCCGGCGTTTCGGTGGGCCAGCCCAGCGTGGAAAAAGGCCACAGGGCCGACGAGAACCAGGTATCCAGCACGTCATTGTCGCGGGTCAGGGTGACCGCCATGCCGTAATGTTTGGCCGCCGTTTCCTGTGCCGCCTCTTCCGTCAGTTCGACAAAGACCTTACCGTCGGGACCGTACCAAGCGGGCACCTGATGGCCCCACCAGATTTGGCGTGAAATGCACCAGGGTTGGATGTTGCGCATCCAGTCGAAATAGGTGTTCTCCCAGTTCTTGGGCACGAATTTTGTTTTGCCGCTTTCCACGGCCTCGATGGCGGGCTTGGCCAAAGTGGCGGCATCGACGAACCATTGATCGGTCAGCCAAGGCTCGATCACCACGCCGGAACGATCGCCATAGGGCACCATCAGCGTATGCGGTTCGATCTTGTCGAGCAGCTCCAATTCCTCGAATTTTGCCACGATGCGCTTACGCGCTTCGAAACGGTCGAGGCCCCGATATTCTTCCGGCGCGTTCTCGTTGAGATGCGCGTTGAGATCGAAAATGTTGATCATGGGAAGATTGTGACGCTTGCCAACTTCAAAGTCGTTGAAGTCGTGGGCGGGGGTGATCTTCACCGCGCCGGTTCCCTTCTCGGGGTCGGAATATTCGTCGGCGACGATGGGTATCTTGCGCCCGACGATGGGCAGAATGACGTTTTTGCCGACGATATCCTTATAGCGGTCATCATCCGGATGCACGGCCACCGCCGTATCGCCCAACATGGTTTCGGGGCGCGTGGTGGCGACCACGATGTAACGGCCTTCCATCCCTTCGATGGGATAGCGGAAATGCCACATGCTGCCCCTGATCTCGCGGCTTTCCACTTCCAGGTCGGAAATAGCGGTGTGCAGCTTGGGGTCCCAATTGACTAGGCGCTTGTCGCGATAGATCAGGTTCTTCTTGTAGAGATCGACGAAAACCTTGCGCACGGCGGCGCTTAGCCCCTCGTCCATTGTGAAACGTTCCTTGGCCCAATCGGGCGAAGCACCCAGGCGGCGCAACTGGCGGGTAATCGTGCCGCCCGATTCCGCCTTCCATTCCCAGACCCGTTTGATGAAGTCGGTTCTTCCCAGATCGTGGCGGTTCTTGCCCTCGCCTTCCAACTGGCGCTCGACCACCATTTGGGTGGCGATGCCCGCATGGTCGGTGCCCGGCTGCCACAGCGCGTCCATGCCCTTCATGCGGTGATAACGGATCAACACGTCTTGCAGCGTGAAGGTCAGCGCATGGCCCATATGCAGGCTGCCCGTCACGTTGGGCGGCGGCATCATGATGGTGTAGGGCTTGGCGTTCGAACTTGTGTTGGCGGCAAAGGCGCCCGTCCCTTCCCACTGGCCGTAATGGCGGGGTTCGACGTCCTTGGGCGAATAGGTTTTATCCAGCACGGCTTGGGCTTCCTGAAATGTCACGGCGAAAGGGGGCCGAGAATCGCAGAGGAAGGCAGGAAGATCAAGAGAAGGCTAAAGAAGCTTGACCAAAGCAGCCACGATGGCAACCGAGGCCGCCAGCATCGCACCAAGTTTGACTGTCAGACGAAGCTCGGTTTCACGAATCAAGGCTTCCAACCGCGCCACATCTTCACGGGTCGCCACGGAATCGCGTAAAGCGTCATCCAAAGCGTGCGCGTGCGCCCGAGCCTGAGGTTCGGGGATGCCCGACGCCTTCAAGGTTTCAAGATAGGCCAGCTTATCGAAAGTAACGCTGCTCATGCCTTTAAATATCAGGCATTAGGGACCGTACGTCAATCCGGATATCAGTTTAGCTAATACTTCGACGTCCGGTCGACCATGCGCTCGATTTCCTGCTTGACCATGCGTTCGATCAGGTAAGGCAGGTTGGCGTCCAGCCAGTCTTTCAGAATGGGACGCAATAGCTCGCGCACCATCTCTTCCAGGGTAATTCCGCCGCCGACGCCGACGCCGATGCCGCGTTCGCGAGCCACGGCGCGGGCCAGTTCGGCCAGCAGATTGGTGGAAGTTTGAGCGACATGGGGCGACACCAGCGCTTCCTCGACCACGGGCGGTGGCGGCGGCGGGGGTGGCGGCTCGTAATAGGGTTCAGGTTCCGGCTCGGGCGGCAGTGGGAAATCGATCATTTCCTCTTGCATGGCGGGAAGCTCGAACTCGGGTTCGGGTTCGGGTTCAGGTTCCGGCAGCGGCTCGGGTTCCGGCTCGGGCAGTGGTTCGGGTTCCGGTTCCGGCAGTGGCTCGGGCACGGGTTCGCTCAGTTCCAGAATGTCTTCTTCTTCTTCCGCTGCTTCCTCGACCAATTCCTCGCCCAGATCGAGCACTTCTTCTTCCGGCTCGGGTTCGGGGTCAAGGGCGGGAAGATCGCCATCTGAAATCAGCATCGAATCGAGCGGCAAAGGCTCGTCTTCAGGCTCGGGTTCCGGCGCAGGCGCTGCAGGAGCGGCCTGCTGGGCGGCTTGTTCCGCCTCGTCCTCGGACAAAATCCGACGGATCGAGGCCAGAATATCCTCCATCGACGGTTCTTGCTGGGCCTTGTCTTCGCTCATGGTCCCTTCGTCCGCTTGTCCGTCAACGGGAAGCCGTACCCATTGGTGCGGGGAAAGATTACGTCAATTGGACACGGCTTGCCAGACCGATCGACCAATATCCAGTTTCTCTTATCCCCCTCGGCCATATCCCCATTATCCCCTAGGGTGAAACCTTCGGTTCGTCAACATGCGTGCCGAACCATTTATTGTGAACCTTGTCGTAGTGAAGCGTCGGATCGTAGATATCCGCCTTCAGGCCCAATTCTGCCGCGGTCAGCTTGCCGACCGCCGATTTCAACTGATAGGCGGCCAGCGTTTGATCGCGCTGCGCCTTGACCAGATTGACCCTGGCGTCCAGCAATTCCTGCTCGGCGTCCAACACGTCGAGCACGGTCCTAGACCCCACTTCCGCCTCGCGTTTGACGCCTTCCAGGGCGATCTCGCTGGCCTTGATCTGGTCGGCATAGGATTTGACCTGCGCCCTGGCCGTCTCAAGCCCTTCCCAGGCCTTGGTCGCGGTCTCGATGGCGGTGCGCACCGTCTGATCGATTTCCAGACGACGCTGGCCGGCCACTTCCTTGGCTTCGCGCACCCGGGCGTAGGTGGCCGTTCCGCCCTCGTAGATCGGCACGCTGAGCGAGGCCAGAACCTCTACCGTTTCCGAGCGTGAGCGGATGGAGGTGCTGCGCCAGTTGCGGCCGGCATCTGCGTCAAGCGACAAGGTGGGCAGCAATTCGCCCGCCACCAGCGATACATTCTTCTGCGCGGCCTTCTCGGCATACTGGGCCGAAACCACGTCGGGATGGGCCGATTTGGCCTGAACCACGGCATCATCGAGGCTGGCGGGCAGGCCATTGGGCTGGGCTGGCCCGGTCAATTCACGCGGCGCATCGCCGATGACCGACATATAGGCGGCGCGCGACGCGCGAAGGTCGCCCTCGGCCTTGACGCGCAGAGCCTCGGCGCGAGACAGGCGGGCTTCGGCCTGCGACACGTCGGTTCGGGTCAGCTCGCCCACCTGGAAGCGGTCGCGCGTGGCCTCCATCTGCTTTTTCAAAACCTGCTCATTGTTGCGGTTCAGCTCCAGCACGGCCAGATCGCGCAGATTGTCGAGATAGGCGGTGGCGGCCGACAAAAGCAAAGTCTGTTCCGCGGCCAGCAACTGCGCCCGTTCGCTCAGCACGTTGTTCTCGGCCTTCCTGGTGGCGGCGACCGTGCGCCCGCCCCTGAAAACCGGCTGCGAGATCGTCACTTTGCCCGAACGGGGATTGCGCACCTGATCGGGCGGCGTGGCGCCGTTCGATTCCTGGCGCATGCGACCGTAATCACCCTTCAGGGTCACCGTAGGACGCCAATTGCCCAAGGCCTGGGTTACGGTTTCGTCGGTGGCGCGCAGCTTGGCGCGCTTGGCCTGCAAGGTGGGATTGGTGGCATAGGCCTGAGCCAACGCCTCCTCGAAACTTTGAGCATTGGCGGGCACAACGAAGAATCCCGCCGCAAAGGCCAGGGCCAACAGGGCTGGGCTAGATTTCAACGCCGGGAAAAAGCGACCGCTCATTACTCTGACCTTCTACAGGCTAGCCACAAAGGATAGTAGGAGCGCCTTGAATAGCAAGACGTAAACTACAACCCTTGGAAAGATACCCTAGAAAAGGTTAAGCGAAAATGAAGCCTGCTTTCGCCTCGAACCCCGGCAAGGGGGTGGCGCTGGCATCAAAAATGGCCCGATTGCCTAGCGCGCCATGGCTCTTCAGATAGACCACACCCCGGCCCAAATGCCCCGATTTTACCGATAGAAGCGTGCACAAACGCCCCCCCTCGGCCAGTTGGGACATCAGCGACTCGGGCACTTCGTCCACCAGTCCCTCGATCAGGATCACGTCGTATGGAGCCTGTTTGGGATAGCCCACGGCCATATCGCCCTGCAGCACGGCAACATTCAAAATACCCAGGTCGGACAGCACCCGGTTGGCCGTTTCGGTCAAAAAGGGGTCCGAATCGAGCGCCACCACGGTGGAAGCCAGATGCCCCAGGACCGCCGAACCATAGCCGGCCCCCGACCCAACATGCAAAACGACGTCGCTCGGCTTGATGGCTGCCAGATGAATCAGCCTAGCCAAGGTCAGGGGGGCGGAAAGAACGCGCCCCGGCGCCACCTCGATCTCGCCGCCCATATAGGCCAGCCCATGATCGCTTTTGGGTAGGAACGCCTCGCGCGGGACCCGGCCCATGGCATCGATCAGCCGAAGGTCGTCGATGCCCGTGGGGCGAATCTGGCTATCGACCATGTTGCGGCGAGCGACGGCTTGATCCATGTAACAACCCTTGTCTGGTATGAAAATCGGCAGGCTCATGCGGTTATAGTGGAGGAAAAGGGCCTTCGCAACCCCGGGCTTGATTTCTGGATTTCTTGCGTTTATAAAGCCCGCTCTCACGGGGGGACCCCCCTTGTGATTTTGCGAGGTGTCCGTTGGGTCGGCGCGGTGGCGGAGTGGTTACGCAGCGGTCTGCAAAACCGCGTACGCCGGTTCAATTCCGGCCCGTGCCTCCAAACGAAGTAAAGGCTATTCCGGCGTAGCTCAGTGGTAGAGCAGACGGCTGTTAACCGTCGGGTCGTAGGTTCGAGTCCTACCGCCGGAGCCAATATTTCCAAAGAGTTAGATAATCTCACCGGCAGTTATTGATCTGTCGACAATCCCTGGGCAACATTCGGGGCAACAACCGACGAATCTCGTCAAGCAGCTTTCGACGTCCCCGAGAAGCGCGAACTTACCCCCCAACATGCTGCACAATTCCGCAAGCGACAGCGACTAGAGAATGCTCGCAAGAACTTCAGCCTTATCCATCTCGATTTTTGCCCCACATTTTTCCCAAATAGACGACTCCACGATTGCAATATCGGGAATATCACCGCTGACCGACTTAATGCCGAGGTTTCTTGCCGTTTCAATCAACTTGGCAAAAGCATAGGCGGCATACCCCACCCCCTCATGTCGGCTCGAAAAAAAGCAACCTGTGCGCGCCGTCTTCGCCTCGATGTCGATATGGCTGAGCGACATGTTCCCGATTGCTATTTCTCCATCCAGAAGAACGGCAAAGTTCAGAGCATGTTTCGCTTTGCACCATTCGCTCGTGTAAGAGAGAAAATGTTCAGGCGTTTCGTCACTCCTCGAAGACGTTCCACGGATCGATTCCGGCAGGCCGGTATCTGCATTCAGAAGATCGGACAATTGGCTGGCGTAACGCAGCGCCAGTTCCTCAGAGCCTTCAGACTCTGGCGCAAGCCGAAATAAGGAAATTCGAGAGTGGTCATTGTTCATTTCATCGTTCCTCATCAAGAAGAATGAGAACATAACTCAAGCGCACACTCTTAACAAGATTACCTATATATAGCTAATAGCCATTGGTGGCACTGCCGAAAAGATGCTGGCGATTGGCTGAGGAACTTGCTGCATCACAACAATCCGGCATCGCGCCAACACACATGAGCAGGTATTCTCCCTGCTTTCTTATGTAGGGCGTAAACGGGACCACAGGTCATGCACATTTCCTGTGCCGAGCATGTTTCGCACTCGGGTTTTGCGCTTCTGGTTCCAGGATGAAAGGCAAGCCGCTTTATATCTGAGATGTTTTCAGAAAGCAGATCAACAGCGATATTGGGCAGCAGCTTGCACGGTCCTGCCTGACCGCTGGCGTGGATATGCAAGGAGTTGACTCCGCCGTTGCAACCTGATTTGGGCATGAAATAGACCGGCAAACGACCGATATCTGCCTCTTGTTTTAGAGGCCGTCTGCCACCTTGAACTGTCGGCACAAGCCTGGAATAGGTGTGATGCTCGACGCCCAAGTCGAGCATCATATTTTCCATAGCTGCCGTTTCATGGGCATTTGGCTTTGCAGCAATGATCGTTGCCCGCAGCCGTATCCCAGAAATCGCCGCTTTTTTCACGCCGCGCATGACTTCATAATAATTACTGGGAGCAGCGCCGGTCATTGCCGCAAAGGAAGTCGGTGAAGCGCCATAGAGGCTGAAGGTAATTCGCCAAGGAGGAAGGTCTTGGAACAAACCAATCCAGCGAGACAACAAGGCCCCATTCGTTTGCACAGTCACCATAAGACCGCGCTTCCAGGCTTCTCGATATGTTGATTCGAATAGTGGATCGGCAAGGGCCTCGCCGCCTGTAAGCTGAACCCAGATGCAACCGGCCTCAGCAATTTTGTCCAGTATTCTTAGCCGGGATTCCATGGGCAATCCGTTGTGCAGCTTTTCGCCCAGATAGCAGTGCACGCATCGGAAGTTACACTTTTCGGTTAACTCCCAGGTGACGCGTCGGTAATCGAATTCCGATCGCGTACGCAGGCAAATCATTTCATGCCACGGAGTTGGTACGACTTCCAATTGGTCAAATGCCTTCTTAAGCCACGAAGGAGGAAGAGGCGTCTTGACGCGAACAGCCTGCCGCAAGCGCGGTTCCACACCCAAGGGAAACGTAACCGCTTTCAGATTGCGCCGATTGTAAAGCATAAGCCCGTCTGTTCTCGGCATGACGACAAGATCGGTTGCTGATTGCAGCTTCATCTTCGCATCTCTTTTTTGGCCACGTTTCCCCAGTCAAACCTTGAATCAGTAACTTTTCCAGGGTTGGTCGTCCCATTCCGTACAAGAGCAACCCGCTGTTCTTTCAAAGGACAGTAGATTTCTGGGAACTGGGGCTGAAATGGAATCACGGCTCATTTGCCGATTGATCGCCGTTTCCGTGGGGCCGCCCGGCTTCATCACGCCATCCACCCTAAGGCGGTTGTCGCGCTGGAAACGGCGGATGCCGTCAAACAGATTGTTGTCGACCCAGGCACCTAGTTCATTGCCAATCGGCGGCTGATAATAGCCGAGTTGGTTCAGGGCGCGTTTCGCCAGAACAATGTCGCCTTTATCGACGCTCGTGTACTCGTCCATCGGACGTTTGAGTTTCAACCAAGACATGAACGTTTTCCTTTCGCTTATTCAGGTTAGCCAATGGGCGGAGCCATGCCAGCTCCACCACCAATACGGGCTTATCATTTGGTGCGTCAGACGGTCAAGAGTGATTTATGTATTATTACCTTTTTTAGCATGGTGTATATGCCCGTGGTCCTGTGCTAAAATATTTACGCCGATAACACTTATTAACACCTATTATGCGGCATTATGTCCTATATGCGCTCACTTATGGCATATCGACGGCTTCTATCGTTGCCGCCGCCTTGGTTGGATTGTGTAGAGCCTGAAAATGGCGTTTGCTGCCACAGGAACCCAAAGAATGCATCCAGGACCTGTTAACCGTCGGGTCGTAGGTTCGAGTCCTACCGCCGGAGCCAATTTTCCAAAGAGTTAGCTGATATTCCGAACCGCCCTTGGGCGGTCGTTTTCGTTCGGGGCTGCTTTAGAGGCAGCATCCGGCAATATTTGGCACTCGCCCGCCGACTTGCGGCGTTGAAATCCTTGCGATGAAAAAGCGCTGCGTCATGGAGGAACTCCTGGCCGTGACCTTTCCTTGAATCTTGGCTTGCCAACAACCCTTAAACGAGTCACATACATAAACATTATCATAAGTAGAGGATTCGTAGAACGACAAGCGGAACGAGGGGGGAAGCAAAGACCATGACGCAGATAGAGTTTTCCAAATTCAAGCAAAACCTTCTTTGCATCGCTCCGCCCCCCTTTTCACCGACCGCACCACCGGCCGGAGCTGCCTATCTCCTTGGCTACTTGAAATCCAAGGGGTGTCACGATTTCGACTTTCTGGATTTACGCTTAGGCGTACCAGACTGCTATTCGCCCACTTACAGTTATACGGGGGCATATGCTGAAGCTTATGTGCACGATATTCCGGACCTGCCATTAGTACTCCAACTGATTAACGCCTTCGAGCGAGGTGAAAGTTTGGCGCCTCAGAAGAGCGGTTTGCTGGAACGCTTTTGTATCGAGCGGGGCATCTCTCTGCGCTATCTTCTGACCTATCTGAGTGGGCTTGATAAATTTTTCACCCGTGCCTTCGAACAATTGCCTGACATCAAATTCATTGGCTTTACGGTGTGGACCACGAATTACCTGGCCACACTTCTCGCGGCGGCCCATTTGAAGCGGCGACGCAAACCACCCTTCATCCTTGCTGGCGGCCCGCAAGTCACATTAAGCACTGCAAGCATGGAACTGGGCTTGCGCAGCAAGCTCTTCGACATGGTCGCAACCGGTGAAGGAGAGGAAACCTTATTGGAGGTATACTCGGCATTTGCGCGCGACGGACATGTCGCACCTGGCATACCGGGAACCATAGCAACCACGCCATCAGGGGAACTTTTGCGAACGCCTCGTCCTCTCTTGCGCCTTGGAGACCTGCCGACGCCGAGCTTCGCGGAAATGCACATAGACGCCTACCAGACGGACAACGACACACGCAGCATGCCATTGCAGTTTTCTCGCGGCTGCACAGACCAATGCAAGTTTTGCAACGAGTGGAAATTCTGGGAGAGGTATCGCACGGATTCCGCCGAGCACCTGGTCGGGCAAATCGAACAACTGAAACGCGACTATGGAGCAAATCACATCATTTTCATGGACTCGCTGTTGAACGGCGTTCCGAAGCGGCTGATAGAATTTTGTGAATTGCTGAAAAAGCGATCCGTGAAAATCGAATGGAGTTCATTCATGCGCGCCAACATGGATGCCAAGACGGCGAAACTGCTTAAGCAAGCTGGATGCAATAGCGTTTTCGTCGGTGTCGAGTCTTTTTCCGACGAGACGCTGGAGCTGATGCGCAAACGGCGAACCAGTGCCCACAATCTGCAGGCACTCGAGGCTTTTCTTGAGGCGGGAATTTGCGTTACCGCAGGTTTCGTCCCTGGATTTCCAGGCGACACACGATCCAGCTTCGTTGACAGTGCCTTGATCTTGCGGGATCTCAAAGAGAAATACCCCACCCTTTTCGACGTGCAGAATGAGGCTTTCGTCGTTCAGCCAGGCTCTCCCATATTCAGCAGGCTCGACGACATGGGTTTGTCCGGCAAATACTGGGCCGAGGACTATCTGGATATTGCACCAGCTTACCGGGACATCACCCGCAACATCTTTTGCAGCGTGGAAGGCAACAATCAGGGGCTGGAGCGCGTCGGACGCCTCTCAACCTTGAGAACCCTCATTGACACGGAACAGGCCAGCGCGGGATTCGCTTTTGTTCGCGCCGAGGCAGAGACCATTTTGACCACCTGCTTTTCGTACACACATATTCTTGGCGGTTGGTCGATTGCCCGTCGGAAGTCTCAGTTTGGCCACATCTACAGCCTGATTGTGACACCGGACGAACAGGAGGAACTGGACAATCTTGGCTCGCGCCCAGACTGGGAACAAGCCCCCTGCGCCTCGAGACTACTGGCACGACTGGAGCGCTTGCACCTCGTCCCACCTTCACGCAACGGATTGCCTTTGGTTAAAGGCATTTATCGGCGCAAAACAGGAAGCAATTGTAAATACGCGGCATCGCCCTTTTTTGTCGCGCGCGCCATGGATTGGCGCCACAGAAACAAAGTGCTTATCGCGCACTCTCTCGCAGAACGGGTCCTGCAAAAGTCTGGAAAGATTGCGAGCCTGCTGCGATTCGTGTCAAAGCAGCCGCGCAGCGACGATCAATTGGTGCGTTATGCCCTGCGTCAAAACGTTTCCGGACAGACAAAAGTTCGTCCGCTGATTGAACAGCTCAAGGAAGAAGGCGTGATCGTGATCTGTGATGACGCTGAAGATCAATCCCTGAAGAGAGGCAGGGCTGCATCGCATCCGGCGGGCTCGGCTTAAGCCGCCTTCGGGCGGTTTTGGCGTTCGGGGCAACTTTCTGGGGCGTTGTCGCCACAGATGAGTTGCCCCGCCACCTTACCAAGCGGTTGTCTTCAAGCAGCTCCCACCTATTCGGTACCGAACAGACGGCGGAAAAAGGGGCCAACGCCCCCGGCCCGCTGCGAGGTGAAGGGCTGGCCGCCTTCCTCCATCTTGGATTTGATCTCTTCGGTCTTCCAGCCGGTCAGGTCGGCCAGGGTCTCGGCCTCGCGCCAATAGCGGTTGGTCAGGCCGTCGAAATAGTCGTCGCCAGCCTTGCAATTGGCCTCGCCGCGCCAGGGATGACGCAGCACGTAACGGCCCTGGAAATTCTGACGGTTGGGCGTCGCCTGCAGCATCAGGTCCTCGGGAAAATTCTTGGCGTCGTAACGCACATGCAGGCGCGTGACGTAAACGGTTTCGCCGCCGGAACGCATGCCGGTAAAGGGCGTGTCCTCGGCCCCGTCGATCCAGCGCGCTCCCAATTCGACCAGCTTCTTCTTGCTAAGGGGATCGGCGGCGCAAGGATCGCACCAGCCCATGTCCCAGGCATATTCCAAGAACACGGCCCGCATGTCGTTCTTTTGCACCTCGCGCTCGAACATCGCCTTATAGAAAGCGCCGAAGTCCTTCTTCACATAAAGCGGAACGCTCATGCCCGTGGGCAAGGCTGCGGTGCGGTAATTGGTGACTTCCACGCGCCCCTTGGGGCTAAGGACAAAGGCGATCAGATCCTGCGCGCCGGTGGCGTTCAACGTGCCCAAGCGAATTGGGATCATGAACTTTTCCGACTTGTAGCGCACCTGAAGCGGGCGCAGGAAGCCCTGCCCCATCAATTGCATGCGATCCAGATTCACCTTGGCTATGAAGAAGCGCATTTTCTGCTTGATGTAGCTGCCCAGCACGGCGTCAGCACCCTCTGGCATGCGATAGCCGTTGTCGGTCAGCCAATTGACTAGGCCGTCGCTTTCCTGGGCCGACAGGATCGAAACATCGTATTCACCGACATCGTAGGTGGCTTCGACGGTGACGCCCCGGTGGCGTTCCGCCATCATGACCGCCCTTGCGCCGGGCGCAACGGCGCCCGTCGGCGCCGAGGTCTTCATATCCATACGCTGAAGGCAGGGGTTGTCATCGTGATATTCGACCAGCCTGGGTGCCGAATAAGCGTCAAGATGTTCGATGCTGGCCATCTCGACCACGCCGATCTGCTTGCGCTCGATGAAGGTCGGCACCGGCGTCACGACGGCAAATTCCTTGGGATCGCCCTCGTAATCGCTGGCCATGGTGATGGCGATGTCGTGCTCCGTCGGCCCCAGGGCCTGATGCGCGATCACCACCTTGGACGACTTGTTGAACAGCTTGGCGTCGGCCTTGGCGACATAAAAGCCGCAAAAGGCTTGTGCCTGGCCCGCCGCAAGAAACGAGAATGCCGCCAGCAGAAAGGCTAGCTTAAATCGGGTCGTCAGCATGGCTGCAGGTCTCCTTTGGGTTTGGATGGCGTCCATTCGAAGCGTGACGCGGGCAACAGGCGGTCGAGAAGCGGAATGAAGGCCGAGGCCAGAATCAGGGCGGCGTACAAGGACGGGCGAAGATGAAATTTGAAAGCCAGGATATGGGCGATCACGGCAACCGAGGCCGCGAAGAGAAATCTTGCCAGACGCGCATCGGGCACCGTGCGCGGGTCTGAAATCATCAGGAAGGCGAACAGCAGCAGCGATCCGTTCTGCAACTGATTGATCGGAATGTCGATCGGATCGCCCAGCCACCAAGCGCGGCCCAGCAACAGCCCGGTATGGAAGACAAGATAGAACAGCGCGATGTCGGTGCGCTTCGAGGCATGCAACACCAGCATGGCCAGGAAGGTCAGCAAGGCGGCGAACCACAGGCTGGTTCCCCATTGGCCGGGCGACACCCAGGCGTGATCGGTGGCGAAGATCAGCACGGCGATGCCCAGGGCCGAGGGATTGAAGATATGCTTGTCATTCACCCGGATCAGGAATTTAGACGCCACGGCGATGCCGGCCGCCAGGGCATGCACCCAAAGCGCGTCGCCGCGCAGCAGCAGGGCCAAGGACAGCGAGGCGATCAGCGCCGAACGCCATTCCACTGTTTTCAGGCCGACCAGACGCGAACAAACGGCCTGGGTGGCAATCGCCGTTACCGCGCCAACCAGCGCCGCCAGCGGATCGGCGCCGAAATCGACCCCCAGCAGATTCACGGCCAGAAGAACGCACAGAATGGCGATCTGAAGATTCCTGGCATCGCCGACCACCCTGGCCATTTGCATGAGCATGCGGATTCCCCTTGAACGTATCTGGCGGCCAGTCCCCCTGCCGCCCAACTACCATCCGGAGGAAATCGGGCCAAAATATGACCATCATCCCCATGACCACCCGAAAGCCAAAAAACGAACTTTCACGGCAAGTTGTCGTCGGTCGTATCCATGTACTACCTGCTGGCTGGGGATTCGTCTAGCTTCGGCCATGAACATAAGCATTGGCTAATGGAGATATGACGTGACCGAGACGGCCCAGCCCAAGAAAATGACCATGATCGTGACCAAGGGGACCCTGGATTGGGCCTATCCGCCCTTCATCCTGGCCACCACGGCGGCCAGCCTGGGCCATCAGGTCAGCCTGTTCTTCACCTTCTACGGCATCACGCTTTTGAAGAAGGACGTCTCGAACCTGCAAATTTCGACGCTGGGCAATCCGGCCATGCAAATGCCGATGATGGGCATGCATATGACCATGCCCAATCTGATGAGCGCCCTGCCCGGCGTCGACGCCCTATGCAGCTCGATGATGAAAAGCCTGATCAAGAAGAAGGGCGTGGCCAGCATCGGCGAGTTGCGTGAAGCGGCCCAGGAGTTGGACATCCGCTTTATCGCCTGTCAAATGACGCTGGATCTGTTCGAATTCACCAAGGACGACCTGATCGACGGCGTCGAATATGCTGGCGCCGCCAGCTATATCGACATCGCGGCCGGAAGCGACATCAACCTGTTCATCTAAAAAAAAGACAGGCCAATCAAAATGAAACAAGGGAGGACACCAACATGTTCAAGAAAGGAATTCTCGTCGTCTGCACGCTGACACTGACCAGTCTGGCGCTGACCGGGCTGGCATTGCCAGCCCTGGCTCAGGATATGGACAGCCTGAAATCCGAGGCCGCCAAGACCACGGCGGGTTTCGGTGAAGCGCTGAAAGAAGAGTTGGTCAACGCCATGAGCGCCCAAGGCCCCGTGGCGGCCATCGGAGTCTGCAACGAAAAAGCGCCCGCCATCGCCAAAGCCAAGTCGCAAGATGGCTGGCAGGTGGGGCGCACCAGCCTTAAATTGCGCAACCAGAAGAACGCCCCGGATGCCTGGGAACAAGCGACGTTGGCCGAGTTCGAGGCCCGCAAGGCCAAGGGTGAGGCGCCCGACAAGCTGGCCAAGGCCGAGATCGTAACCGTGAACGGCCAGAAGAGCTTCCGTTTCATGAAGGCGATTCCCACAGCCCCCATGTGCCTGAATTGTCATGGAAAGGAACTGAAGCCCGAGGTCAGCGCCAAACTGGACGCGCTTTACCCCAACGACCACGCCCGCGGCTTTGCCGATGGCGATTTGCGCGGCGCCTTCACCCTATCCAAAAAACTGTGACGCGTATCGTTTGCGCCTGCAAGCGCGGAGAGGCATGATGACCTCCATGAGTTCATCGAAAACCTCTCCGCTGCTTGCTCCCAAGAACGTGACGCCGGAAAGTCCGCTCAGCCGCCTGTTCGCCTATTGCAATCCCGATCAGGTGCGCGAATTTTCACCAGAACGGCGCAGCTTGCGCATCGGCGGCCATTCCACCACCATACGCCTTGAACGGGCCTATTGGACGGTGCTGGAGGAAATGGCCCGCGAGGAAGACCTTCCCCTGCCCGCCCTGATCACGAAAATCGCCGATCACTGTCTGACCACCAATGACAAGAACCTGGCGTCTTGCCTGCGCGTGGTCTGTCTGAAATACATAAATATTTCAGCCGGTTAAACCAATCACCACTTCGGCACCTCGCGCTTTGGCTCTTGGTTGCGGCAGCGCTGGAAGACTTCGGAAAATCCGTCATAGACATGGCGGCGCACCATGGTGTCGCCCGCGATGGTGATGTCGTATTCTGGTTCGGTATGGGAGACCGTGTCTTCGCTGGTTTCGTTCAGTTTGAAGAAAACGCGGCTGGCCCCCAGATCGTATTTGTACAAGCCGCGCACAAGGCCGTAATTGTCGCGCCCTCCGGAGACGCCGCCCTTTTTCCAGCGGAATCCGCCATCCATGAAATCGAGCGTGCGCGCCGACTTGCTGGTGCAATCGCCCTTCTCGCCCCACATGCCGTCCAGATTCTTGGGCACGTCGCGGGTAAAGCCGCCAACCGGATCTGGTTCATAGCGATAGGCCAATTGCTTGGCGGACACCGCCAGGAAAACGCCCAACGCGACCAGGACAACGGCAAGGATGGCGGGGCGCTTGTCGGTCATGCGCACCGCCTGGCGGGAACCTGCTGAATAGGGGCCAGGAAGTCCAAGAACTGCTCGGCCACCCGGTCCCAGGAAAAGGTCAGGGCATGGGCGCGGCATCGTTGCGGGTCTATGGACAGGGCCTGTTTGGCTGCAAGGGCTAGGTCCCAATCCAGAATTCCGACCCCGGAATCGCCCAGCACATCGACCGGGCCGGTCACCGGAAAGGCCGCCACCGGCACGCCAGAAGCCAGGGCCTCCAGCATCACCAGCCCGAACGTATCGGTCAGGCTAGGGAATACGAACACGTCAGCCGATGCAAAATACATAGACAATTCAGCGTCTCCGTGCGCGATCCTAAAGTGCGCTTGCGGATAAATGCGCATCAAGCCTTTCCTGGCTGGCCCCGACCCCACCACCAGTTTCGACCCCGGCAGATCGAGTTCCAGAAAGGCTGGCAGATTTTTCTCCACCGTCACCCGCCCGACATACATGTGGATCGGGCGCGGCAAATCCAAGAAGTCCTTGGGCTGTGGGTGGAAGACCTGGGTATCCACCCCATGCGTCCATTCCCTTAAATGGACGAAGCCGCGCTGGGCCAGTTCGCGGTAAACCGAAGGCGACGGGCACAGCACGCCCGAGGAGGGCTGATGGAATTTCCTGACCGGCGCATAAAGCCAAGACAGCGGCAGGCCGGTGCGGGCCTGGATATATTCAGGGAATTTGGAATGATAGGCCGTGGTGAAGGGCCAGCCCCGCTTCAAGGCGAAGGCCCGCGCCGCCCAGCCCAAGGGGCCTTCGGTGAGCAGGTGCAGGGCTTCGGGGGCAAAATCGTCCAACTGTTTGCCAATGGCCCCGCCCGCGCCCAAGGCCAGACGAATTTCCGGATAGGTCGGGCATGGCAGGGTCGTAAACTGCCCAGGCTCGATCAGCAGAATCTCGTGTCCCAGGCGCTTTAGGCACTCGATCAGAGTGGACAGGACGCGCACCACGCCATTTTCCTGCGGGAACCAAGCGTCGGTCACGAAGGCGATGCGCATCTATCGCTTCCTTACAAAGCCGCCATGGCTGCAGGAACGGCAACGCCTGCGCGAATGGGGGCCTGCAGGGCCGTCAGTTCCGCCTCCAAGGCGCCCAGACACAATAGAACATTGTTGGCGGTGCAAGAGGCGCCCATCAGGCCGATCCGCCAAATCTTGCCCGCCAGCGGCCCCAACCCCGCCCCCAGTTCGATGCCGAAACGCTCGAGCATTCTCGCGCGCACCTTGGCTTCGTCGACGCCATCGGGAACCAGAACGGCGTTCAACTGCGGCAGGCGGCAGTTTTCGGCGGCCAGGAAGGACAGGCCCATGGCCTCAAGCCCGGCCCGCAACGCCAGATGCAAGCGCTTATGACGCGCCCACGAGGCTTCCAACCCTTCCTCAGCCAACATCAATAGCGCCTCGTGCAAACCGTAAAGCGCGTTAATGGGTGCCGTATGGTGATAAGCGCGCTTCGCCCCCGCCCCCCAATAGCCCATGACAAGGCTGAGATCCATGAACCAGCTTTGAACCTTGCGATTGCGGCTGCGGATGCGCTCGACGGCGTCGGGTCCGAACGTGACCGGGGATAGGCCCGGCATGCAAGACAGGCATTTCTGCGAGCCGGAATAAACCGCGTCGGCCCGCCATTCATCGACCTTGACCGGAATGCCGCCCAGCGAGGTGACGGCGTCAACGATGGAAAGCGCGTCATATTGTCTGGCCAGGGCGCACAGGGTCTTGGCGTCGCTTTCCACCCCGGTCGAGGTTTCGGCATGAACGAAGGCCAGCACACGCGCCTCGGGATGCGCCTTTAGGGCCTGCTCGACCTTGTCGGGATCGACCGGCTTGCCCCATTCCTCTTCGACCAGCACGCAGCCGGCCCCCGAGCGCTCGACATTCTCCTTCATTCTTTGGCCGAACACGCCGTTGACGGCCACGATGGCCGTATCGCCGGGTTCCAGCAGATTGACGAAACAAGTCTCCATGCCCGCCGAACCCGGGCCGGACACCGCCAGAGTCAGTTCGTTCTTCGTCATGAAGGCTTGTTGCAGCAGCCCCTTCACCTCGTCCATCAAGGTGATGAAGCTGGGATCGAGATGCCCAACCGTGGGGCGCGCCAAGGCCGACAAAACGCGCGGATGCACGTCGGACGGCCCCGGCCCCATCAGCACACGCCTGGGAGGATCAAAGGATTTCATGGAGCAGTTCATCGATAATCGTTCCTCTGCCAAACTATCGGGGTTAGGATAACCCGGCTTGGCCGTTTCGCAAACGCTTCCCACTTGATGGCCAAGCATAACACGGTCAAAATCATGCAAAATTCATAAAGTCGCGGGCTAAATATCCATGGTTTCCCTTCGAGCAGAAAAAATACCAGAATTCGCCAAATTGCGCGTGCTGATCGTTGACGACAACGATTACATCTTGAACCTGATCAAGATGGTGGTGACCGATCTAGGGGTCGCCGACAGCTTCTTCGCCAAGGACGCCATTGAGGCGATGAAAGTGCTGGAAGGGTCGGCGGCGGTGAATTTCGTCATCTGCGATTGGAACATGCCGGGCATCACCGGCCTTGAATTCCTGCGCAAGCTGCGCGCCGACGGCAACAAGATCCCCTTCGTCATGCTGACCGCCAGGGCCGATGAGGGATCAGTGGTGCAGGCCAAGGAGATTGGCGTCGACGCCTATCTGGTCAAGCCCTTCTCGCCCATCCAACTGGAAAAGAAGCTGCGCGTTCTGGTCGCCGACATGCCTGAACTGCAGCCGCCCGCCAAAAAATAGGCGTCCGCCCCAAGCCGCAATCTTTGAAATAGACTTTTGAATCAACTGGCTCGCCAAAGTTTCATCTTTCGGACATGTCTTTCTTGTTGCGCTGCACAAGAATCAGCTTATCCTAGTGATTAACAAGCAAGCGGCTCAATAAGCGCCGCATCGCCCATGTAAAGCACGACAAAATTTGCCGCGATTATTGGTGATCTCCTGGGAGTCTCCCGCATGAGCGTGCGCAATCTGGAATTTCTGTTCAAGCCCCGTTCGGTCGCCGTTTTCGGCGCCACCAACCGCGAAAAGGCGGTGGGCAATCTGGTCATGCGCAACCTGCTGCAGGGCGGATTCAATGGCCCCATCATGCCGGTCAATCCCAATCACAAGGCGGTCTGCGGCGTTTTGGCCTATCCCGACGTCGCCTCCCTGCCCATGACGCCCGATCTGGCCGTCATCTGCACGCCGCCCGCCACCGTGGTGGAATTGTTCGAGAAACTGGGGGCCAGGGGCACCAAGGCCGCCATCGTCCTCACAGCAGGCCTCGCCGCCAACAAGCTCGACAGTGACCATCGCTCGATCCAGCAAGCCATGCTGGACACCGCCAAGAAATATGAAATGCGTATCCTGGGTCCCAATTGCCTGGGCCTGTTGGTGCCCAGCATCGGCCTGAACGCCAGTTTCGCCCACAAGCCCGCTTTGGAAGGACGGATCGCCTTCGTCTCGCAATCGGGCGCGTTGTGTACGGCGGTCCTGGATTGGGCGCGGCCCAAGGGCATCGGCTTCTCGCACTTCATTTCGCTGGGCGACTGCGCCGACATGGATTTCGGCGACGTGCTGGATTATCTGGGGTCCGACCCCAACACGCGGGCCATTCTGCTGTACATCGAATCGATCCATCAGCGACGCAACTTCATGTCGGCGGCCCGTTCGGCTGCTCGCAACAAGCCGGTGCTGGCCATCAAATCGGGCCGTGTCGCCGAAGGCGCCAAGGCCGCCGCGTCGCATACCGGCGCGCTGGCGGGGGCGGATTCGGTCTATGACGCCGCCATCCGCCGGGCGGGCATGCTGCGCGTGTACACGATCGAGGAATTGTTCGCGGCCGTGGAAACGCTGGCTCGCTCGAAGCCAACCAAGGGCGACCATCTGGCGGTTCTGACCAATGGCGGCGGCATCGGCGTGATGGCGGTCGACGACTTGATCGAAGGCGGCGGCCATCTGGCCGAGTTGAAGCCCGAAACCATCGCCAAGCTGGATGCCGTCCTGCCCGCCACTTGGTCGCGCAGCAATCCGGTCGACATCATCGGCGACGCACCGGGCGAGCGATATGTCAAGGCGCTCGAACTTTTGTTCGCCGCCGGCGAAGTGGACGCCGTTTTGTGCATGCATGCGCCCACGGCGGTTTCTTCGGCCACCGAAGTCGCCCAATCGGTGATCAAGCTGGCCAAGGAAAAGAAAATCACCTCACTGATGACCTGCTGGGTCGGCGGTGAAGCGGTGGCCGAAGCCAGACACCTGTTCAATGAATCGGGCGTGCCCACCTACAACACCCCGGCTCAGGCGGTCGGCGCCTTCCTGCATGTTCAGCGCTATCGCCAGAACCAAGAAATGTTGATGCAGACGCCGCCCTCGGCGCCCACTGAATTCACCCCCGCCACGGCAACCGCCCGCCTCGTCATCGAAAACGCCATCGCCAGCGGCCACAACATGATGAGCGAACCGGAAGCCAAAGCTGTGCTGGCAGCTTACGGCGTTCCCACCGTGGAAACCCATATCGCAAGAACCCCCGCCGACGCCAGCCGCATCGTGCGCGACATGGGCGGCGGGCGTTGCGCGCTTAAGATTCTTTCGCCCGACATCAGCCACAAATCCGACGTCGGTGGCGTGATGCTGGACTTGGACGGCCCCTTCGAAACCGAGAAAGCCGCGCACGCCATGCTGGAACGCGTGCAGAAATTCCATCCCAACGCCCATGTGACGGGCTTTACCGTGCAGCAGATGGCGACTAGGCCGGGTGCGCACGAACTGATCGTCGGCATGACCACCGACCCCATCTTCGGACCCGTCTTGATGTTCGGCGAAGGCGGAACGGCGGTCGAAGTCATCGGCGACAGCACCGTCGGCCTGCCCCCCTTAAACATGTCGCTGGCCCGTGAGATGATTTCGCGCACCCGCGTCTACAAACTTCTGAAGGGTTATCGCGACCGTCCGCCCGCCGATCTGGACGCCATCTGCCTGACGCTGATGCAGGTTGCGCAGTTGGTGATCGACATTCCGGAAATCCTTGAAGTGGACATCAACCCCCTGTTCGCCGACTCCAAGGGTGTGCTGGCGCTTGACGCGCGCATCAAGGTGGCGACCACCACGACAAGAGGCACCGACCGTTTGGCCATCCGCCCCTATCCCAAGGAGTTGGAGGAATGCGTCAAGCTGGGCGAGCACAAGATCACGCTGCGCCCCATTCGCCCCGAGGATGAACCCAACCACCACGTCTTCATTTCGAAGCTGACGCCGGAAGACATTCGCTTCCGCTTCTTCGGTCTGGTCCACGAACTGCCGCACAGCGAAATGGCTAGGTTGACGCAGATCGACTACGACCGTGAAATGGCTTTCGTAGCCACCATGCAAGACGATCATGGGCAACAAGAAACCGTTGGCGTGGTGCGCACCGTCACCGATCCCGACAACGAGCGAACGGAATACGCCATCGTCGTGCGTTCGGACCTGAAGGGCCAGGGATTGGGGCGCGAATTGATGGAAAAGATGATCCGCTATTGCAAGACAAGGGGCACCAAATGGATGGTGGGCCAGGTGCTGGCCGACAACCGCCCCATGCTGAAATTGGCAGAGCTGCTTGGGTTCGAGCGCGTGAGATATGTCGAGGGCGACGTGATCGAGCTGAAACTGGATTTGTCGAAATTCGCGGGCAAATAGTCAGTAGAAGCGGATCGCCGATGATTTAAGGCCAAGGGCGCGGGCCAAACGGTCCAGCGCCTTTTCGGCGGCCTCGCCCGCATAAAGCGGCTCGCCCTCGGGCACGATCATCGACAATTCGCCCAAAGCCGGAGCCAAACGCACGCGCGGCAGCAAGCCGGGCGTGCCGCCGGTCAGCACATGGGCCAAGCGCAGGGTTTGGCCCAGTATCTCCGCCCGTTTCGCGTCATCGTCGGAAATCATCGCGCGGGCCTGTTGCGCATAGGGCGCGTCTTGCGCCCCGGCATGGCGCGAATAAAGGGCCAAGGCCAGAAAGGCGCGTTCTTGATGTTCAAGCCCCATGAAGGGCATGCGGAAGGTGCGCAGAAAGGCCTGCTCGGCCCGGTAATCGGGATGCTCGTTCCAGAAGGCGTCGGACAACAAGGCGCTGGCCATGCGAAGCCGCTGCTGATCCAACGGTTCCTGCGCGAACAGAGGCGACGACCAGACCATGATCTCGTCGGCATGTTCTGCGAAACGGCCCAGACGGCGGGCCAGATCGCGACAGGCGGCGATCAGGGGATCCTCCGTTTTCAGGCTTTCCGGCAGATGCTTGTAGAACTGGCCTTCGCGAAGGCCATAGACCGAGAAGACCAGACGTTCCGGCTTGCACAACAGCATCAAATGGGTCAGCAGCAAAGCGGCTTGCGGCAGGGTCGCAACGCGCTTCTTGGAGATGGCCCCGAATTTTTCCAGCGAACGGCGGCTTTGGCGCGAGATCAGGTCGATCAGTTCCAGAGCTTCGCGCCGCTGGATGGTGAAATTATCGAGCACCTGAAGCGGATAGCCGGTCTGGGCGATGCAGATGCGCGCCAGGGCGCGCCAGGCTCCGCCGACGGCGTAAAGCGGCTTGCCTTGCATCGATGATAGCCAGCCATTGGGATTCAGGTGCTTTTCAATGTAGGCCAGCGCCTTTTCGCGGTCGTCGCCCGAACGTTCGGCGATGCGCAACACGCCCAGCGGCAGCGATGCGAAAGAGCCGAAACCGCCGTGATCCACCTCGACCAGATCCAGGCTGCCGCCCCCCAGATCGGCCACCAAGCCGGTCATGCCGGGCTTGCCGCACATGACGCCCAGGGCCGCCAGCTTGGCTTCCTCCTCGCCGGGCAGAACGGTGATCTTGGCGCCGGTTTCCCGTTCGATCGAGGCCACAAAATCGCGCCCATCCTCGGCGTCGCGCACGGCGGCGGTGGCCAGAACGTCGAGACGCCCCACCCCCATCGCCTTGGCCAGCGAAACGAAACGGCCCAGAGCCGCGCGGGCCATGGGCACGCCCTCGGGATTGAGGCGTCCCCTGGCGTCCAGCCCTTGGCCAAGCGCGCACAGCACCTTCTCATTGAACATCGGCGTCGGCGTGCGGATCAGCCCGTCATAGACGCAAAGCCGGATCGAGTTCGACCCGATATCGATAATCGCCACCGGCAAGCGGCGGCTGGTCGCATTCCTGGCTTTCTGAACGCTGACCGCGCTCATCCACCCTCTCCCAGCATCAGTTTAGGCGCCGGCTTGCCGCGCGAGGTGGCGCTGCCACGGCCCGACAGGCTGGGATTGGTCATGAAATAGGTATGGGCCGAGAACTTTTCGCCCTTGTGATCGAGACGCGTGTAGTTGCCGTTGGAATCGAGCGTCCAGCTTTGCGCCACATCCTTCAAATTCGCCACCATGATCTGGTCGAGAATCTGGCGATGGACGGTGGTGTTCTCGATCGGAACCAGCGTTTCGACGCGCCAATCCATATTGCGTTGCATCCAATCGGCCGAGGAAATGAAGATCTTGGCCTGGCGCGACGGCATCTTGACGCCGTTGCCGAAAGCGATGACGCGCGAATGTTCCAGATAGCGTCCGACGATGCTTTTAACCCGAATGTTCTCGGACAGGCCCGGAACGCCGGGTCGCAGACAGCAAATGCCGCGCACGATCAAATCGATCTGCACACCTGCTTGACTGGCCCGATACAAGGCGTCGATCAGTTTCTTATCGACCAGCGAGTTCATCTTGACCCAGATGGTGGCCGGACGCCCCGCCTTGGCATGTTCGATCTCGTCCTCGATCAGGGCCAAAATCTTGCTGCGAATGCCCAAGGGGGCGATGGCCAATTTTTCCATGCCATCCGGCACCGCATAGCCGGTCATGTAGTTGAACGCCTTGGCGGCGTCGCGCGACAAGGCTTCGTCGCAGGTGAAAAAAGACAGATCGGTATAGATCTTGGCCGTGATCGGATGGTAGTTGCCGGTGCCGAAATGCACATAGCTGCGCAGCCCGCCCTGCTCGCGGCGGACCACTTGCGAAATCTTGGCGTGCGTCTTCAGCTCCATGAACCCGAACACCACCTGCGCGCCCGCAGCCTCAAGATCGCGCGCCCAGCGGATATTGGCCTCTTCGTCGAAGCGCGCCTTCAGTTCGACCATGGCGGTAACCGACTTGCCCGCCTCGGCAGCCTCGACCAGCGCCTTTACGATGGGCGAATCCTTGCTGGTGCGATAAAGCGTCTGCTTGATCGCCACTACCTGCGGATCCATGGCCGCCTGCCTTAGGAACTGCACCACCACGTCGAAACTTTCGAAGGGATGGTGAACCACGATGTCCTTCTTGCTGATGGCGGCGAAACAATCGCCGCCGAAATCGCGCACGCGTTCCGGAAAGCGGGCGTTATAGGGCTTGAACAGCAAGTCTGGCCGCTCGTCGGTGATGATCTGGCGCACGTCGACGATGCCCAGCAAACCGTCAAGGACGAAAATGTCGTCGTCGGCGGCTTCCATTTCATCGAACACGATCTTGCGCAAATCCTCGGGCAGGCCGGAATTGATGGTGAGCCGGATGCAATGGCCCCTGCGTCTGCGCTTCAATGCGGTTTCGAACACGCGCACCAAATCTTCGGCTTCGTCGTCGATGTCGATTTCACTGTCGCGAATGACGCGGAACAATCCCTTGGCCAGAACCTTGAAGCCGGGGAAAAGATGATCGAGGAACAGACTGACCACCTCTTCCAGAAAGATGAAGCGAATTTCCTCGCCGGGCAGACGGATCACGCGTTCGACCTGATGGGGCAACGGCACCAGGGCGCGCAGCGTCTCGCCCTCGCCGCCCTTGGACAGGTGCAAGATCATAGCGAAACCCAGATTGGGCAGGAAGGGAAACGGGTGCGCCGGATCAATGGCCAGCGGCGTCAGCACCGGAAAAATCTGGTTGATGAAATAGGTTTCCAGCCAACGCTTGTCGGATTTGCTGAGGTCGGTTTCGCCGACGACATGCACGCCTTGGCCGTGCAGTTCCACCTTCAAGGTTTTCCAGCAATCAAGCTGACGGGCCAGAAGCTCGCTGGCCATCCGGTTGATGTCCGCCAACTGCTGGGCGGGCGTATGGCCTTCCTGCGACGGCGTGGTCACGCCCGCCTTGACCTGGCCCTTCAAGCCCGCCACGCGCACCATGTAAAATTCGTCCAAGTTCGAAGCCGAGATCGACAGAAAACGCAGCCTTTCCAGCAACGGATGGCTGGGATTTCCGGCCTCTTCCAGAACGCGGGTATTGAAGGCCAGCCAGGAAAGCTCGCGGTTGATAAAGCGGTCCTTCGATTTCAAATCCATCTGATTGTCGCCAGAATTCGCAGGATCGGCTTTATGCTTTTCGGAGTCTTTGGACATGATGCCTCTCTGGGGCAAGAAGAAGAGTCGCGATATTCGACTAAGTGGCCTATATTAGGCGGAAATCCGGGGTAGATGCCACGGGTCTTTTGATTGTAACGGAGGCCATGCCATGCCCGCCCGCGCCAAACAGGCTCCCAAGGCCCGCTATCTTTTCCTGCTGAGACATGCCAAGGCCGTTCCTTATGGACGCGACGACGGCGATTTCGGTCGCGAACTCAGCGAACGGGGCGAATCGGACGCCCTGAAGATGGCGGCCTTGTTTGAAAGCCAAGGATTCAAGCCCGAGCGCTGCCTGTGCTCGCCCGCCCTGCGGACCAAGCAAACGTTCAAGGCTCTGGCAGAGCTGGTTCCCGGCTTGAAGGCCAGCTATCCCAAGGATCTGTACCTGATTTCGCATCAGGAATTGCTGGCGCGCATTCAAAAGATGAAGGACGATCCCGTTTCCGTTCTGGTGGTGGGACATAACCCCGGCATCGAGCGCTTGTCCCTGCTCTTGGCGAAACCAATGGCGGGCGGCGACGATGAGGGACTGGCCCGCATGAAGGACAAGTTCCCCACCGGCGCGCTGTCGGTGCTTCGGTTCCTGGGTGACGATTGGAAGGATTTGGCGGAAGGCACCTGCAGGCTTGAAGCCTTCGTGCGTCCGAAGGATCTGGAAGCCTAATTACCCGATCCGGATTCAAGTTCCTGGCAGGTAAGCGCAGCACTCACCACGATATCGCCGAATTCGCGCAGGAAGACCGACCCTTTGACCGTGCGTTGCACCAGCACGCTGCGCCGGTCTGTTTCGTCCAGCTTGCGCTTGACCAATCCCAGATCGCCCAAACGATCCAGGGCGCGGCTGACCGCAGGCTTCGAAATATTGAGAGATTGGGCAAGGCCGCGCACCGTATGCGGCGGCACGGTCAGATAGACGGTCAACAGCAGAGCCATCTGACGCGCCGATAAATCGGGCGCATCGCGTCGCACGCTCTCAACGATAGCCCCTCGCCAAAGATCGAGGGCTTGAACCGGTTTCAGCTGTATCCCCATGCCGCGACCGTAACGTTACGGTTTCGAATTGTCCAGATGGAATCTGGCGATTATTTTTTGTAGCGCTTTTTCAACATGGCGTAGGCGGCCCGCAAGGCCATGGCCTCGCCGCCAGAAGGGCGACCCGGCCTGTCGCTGGCGTTCCACGCGAACAAATCCAGATGCGCCCAGGAAACGTCCTTGGCGACAAAACGTTGCAAGAAAAGGGCCGCCGTGATGGCTCCGGCAAAGGGCGAATCGGGCGCGCTGTTCACATCGGCGGATTTGCTTTTCAGCATGTCGTCATAGGCCGCCCACAAGGGCAAGCGCCACATCGGATCATGTTCGGCTTGGCCTGTCTGAAACAGCGCTTCCGCCAACCTGTCGTCGTTCGAGAACAAGGCAGGCAGATCAGGTCCCAGGGCCGAGCGCGCCGCCCCGGTCAGGGTCGCGAAATCAAGCAACAGATCGGGCTTGCCCTTGGCCGCTTCGAACAAGGCGTCGGCCAGGATCAAGCGCCCCTCGGCATCGGTATTGCCCACTTCGACCGTTAGTCCCTTTCTTGTCTTCAGCACGTCCATCGGACGCATGGCGGCGGGACCCGGCATATTCTCGACCGCCGGTATCAGCAAACGAAGACGCACCGGCAGTTTGGCCGACATCACCAGATGCGCCAAAGCCAACGCATGCGCCGCCCCGCCCATGTCCTTCTTCATCAGCTTCATGGCCGAAGACGGTTTAAGATCAAGCCCGCCGGAATCGAAACACACGCCCTTGCCGACAAGTGCTACCAGGGGGTGGCTGGGCTTGCCCCAGGCAAGATCGATCAGGCATGGCGGGCGGGCGCTGCCCTTGCCAACCGCGTGAATGGCGGGATAGCCCTTGCTTAATAGCGCCGCCCCCGAGATGACGCGGCAAACGGCGCCGTGCCTGCGGGCCAGCTTGCGGGCCTCGCCCGCCAATTCGGCGGGTCCCAGATGCGAAGCGGGACGGTTGACCAAATCGCGCACCAGAAAGATCGCCTCGGCCTGCGCCGTCACCTCGGCCTTGTCGGCCGCCTGCGGCCAGACCAGACGCGCCAACGGCCTTGCCGTCGGCTTGCTTTTGAAACTGTCGAAACCGTAATTTCCCAGCGCCCAACCCAGCGCCGCCCGGCAGGCCTCGCTAGCCTTCAAGCGCCCATCGATCCGGTAAACGCCGGGGGGCAACAGCTTGGGCAAAGCCGCCCATTCCCATGGCGAGTCAAGGTCGGCCAGACCCGCCAGAACATGCGAAATACCGCCCTTGGGCGACGGCAAGGCCAGAACGGTTCCCGGCTTGGCGCAAAAATCATGCGCGGACGCCCAATTTCGCGTCGGGGCCGGTTGGCGCTTCAGCCAGACCTGCAAACTGTCCTCGCCAAAGGCCAGAATGGGGATGGCGGCGGCGGTTTTCGAGACCAAACCGAAAGTTAACGTCATGATTTCAAACCTTGAGAGTCGCTTTTCCTTCTCCCATCATGTAGGGAATAAGGCGAAATGCAAGGAGCGAAGCATGAGCACCTATACGCTGGTCATCGGAAACTACAACACTTCGTCCTGGTCGCTGCGCCCCTGGCTTGGCATGAAGGTGGCCGCCATTCCCTTCCATGCCGAAACAGTCAATCTGCGCGCCCCCGACGCCAAGGCACAAATCCTTAAACATTCACCCTCGGGCAAGGTGCCGGTGCTGTTGCATCATGGGCTGGCGATCTGGGAATCGCTGGCCATCTTGGAATACATCGCCGAACGCCATCCCGAAGACCAGCTTTGGCCGCATGACGAAAAAACCCGCGCCATCGCGCGCAGCGTCTGTTGCGAAATGCATTCGGGATTCGCAACGCTGCGCAAGAATTGCCCGATGGACATCATGGGACGCCCCGCCAACCATGAAGGGGTCGAGATCGCCAAGGACGACATCGCGCGCATTCAAGCCCTGTGGGAAGAGTGCCGCAGCCGATTTGGCAAGGACGGCCCCTTCCTGTTCGGAAAGTTCTCGATCGCCGACGCCATGTACGCCCCCGTCGTGACCCGCTTCACCACTTACGGCGTCAAGACCAGCCCCGCTGTGCAAGCCTATATGGAGGCCGTCTGGTCCCTGCCCGCCATGCAGGAATGGCAAGACGGCGCAAGGGCGGAAGTTCTGCTCGCCAGCGCGTGATGGCGCCTGTTCAGAGTGTCTTGGCTAAACGGAACCCCATCTCTCTGCCCCGGAAGTCATTGTCAAACGCGTAACGGAAGGCGGAGCGGAGGTCCGACGGATAGGAATCGAAAGAGCCGCCACGGAGACCGCGAGCGCAATAACGCGATTCCGACGCGGCGCGGCCATCAGACGGTACGCCAGCATAATTCTCGGCCATGCAATCTTGCACCCATTCCCACACATTTCCCTGCATGTCATGCAGGCCAAAGGCGTTGGCGCGATAACTGCCCACCGGCGCTGTCCGCAAACCGTAACCATCTTGGCAGTTCGAAGTCACCCAGTCTGAATCTCCCGCTTTCGCCTTATCTTCCGATTTCAACGACAAGTCCGGCCCGTTGGCGTAGGCGCAACCTTCCTGGTCGTCCCCCCACGAGAACTTCGTGCTTGTCCCCGCTCGCGCCGCATATTCCCACTCAGCCTCTGTCAAAAGACGGTACGAACCTGCGCCTTGCAGCTTCGCATTCAAGCGGCGGATGAATTCTTGCGCATCGTCCCAGCTCACTTGATCAACCGGATTGCGCGGGTCTGGAAATTTGCTTGGATTGCTCCCCATGATCGATTGCCACTGCGCTTGCGTCACTTCGAATTTTCCGACCGCAAACAAGTAACCGATCTTCACGCGATGTTTGGGCGATTCTCCAGATACCCATCCACCATTCCCAACTTCTGGGCTTTCCGCCCATTTCTGTTCCGCGGCATCGGACCCCATCTCGAAGCTCCCCGCCGGGATCACCACCATTTCCGGACAGTCCGCGCAGTCTTTGAATGAAAAACCGGGAAGAAGTCCTGCGCTCGAACTCTGTGAAGCTGGCGGCGGGGCTGCGCCATTTTCGGCATCGGCATGAGCGGCTCCGATGCAAAAAACCAATCCCAGCCACAGACCCAGAAAACGCGCGCAATTCATGGCTATCGCCCCCTTCTATATCCTCCCTCCGCTCTATCACGAAGCGGACAGTGTCAACAAGGACGGAAAGCGCAACGCATGGTTCTGTCGGAATGTCTCTAACGCATGACGGACAGCAATTCGGGATAGACCTTGCCCAGGTTGGCGACCTTCGGCAGATCGTGCATGGCGACATAGGCGCTTTCGGGATGCTGGCGCACGTAATTCTGGTGATAGGGTTCCGCCGGATAGAATTTCCGCAAAGGCTCAACCGTGGTGGCGATGGGCCGCTTGAATATCTTGGTCTGGTCCAATTGCGAAATATAGGCCTTGGCGATCCTGTCTTGTTCGTCGTCGGACGGGAAAATCGCCGAACGGTATTGCGTGCCGGTATCTGGCCCCTGGCGGTTCAGTTCGGTCGGATTGTGGGCGACCGAGAAGAAGACCTTCAGCAACTTTCCCAAGGTGATCTGGCTGGGGTCGTAGATCACCAGCACCGACTCGGCATGTCCGGTGCCGCCACCGGACACCAATTCGTATCTGGCCGTTGCCTGCGCGCCGCCCGCATAGCCTGAAATGGCCTGCGTTACGCCCTTCACATGTTGGAAGACGGCCTGAACGCCCCAGAAGCAACCGCCCGCCAGCACGATCGATTTCGGTTCTGCCTTGTCCTGCGCCTGCAAGGGCGCATCCAATTCGGGATCGGGCAGCGAGGCCGCTTGCGCCTCGCCCAGGCCGCAGACCAAAGCCGCCGCCGGCAATAAGCCAAATATCGATTTCATCGCCGATTCTCCCTTTTTTGGCCAAATGAACAGAGGCCGTTCTGGTCATATGGGAGGCTGATCCGCCCAGCCAAGTGGCTCTGCGCAACTTTCTTGCTCGTGCCGCTTGCAGGCGGGGCAAGGCGGGTTCTATGATGTTGGCCGATCCTGCCGTCTTTCGATGACAGAATCCCCAGACTGAGGAGGTCGATATGACAGCGCAAGCCTTGCTTGCGGTGGCTGTCTTTCCGTTTCTGGCGGTGCTGGCCATGCTGGCCCATCGCCAGAAGGCGGCGCCTTCGCTTATCCATGCGGGATGTCTGGGCGTCTCGCTTGTCTTGGGCGCCATCGGCATCCTAAGCGTGATGAAGGGCGGCTTGGATGTCGCCGTTTTGCCGGTCGGCCTGCCCTGGCTGAAAGCTCATTTCCGCATCGACGCCTTTTCGGGCTTCTTCCTGGTCATCGTCAATCTGGGCGCCGTGATGGCATCGCTGTTCGGCGTCAGCTATGTCCGCCACCTGACCCATCCGGCCCGCGTGGCGGTGGCTTATCCCATGTTCCTGGCGGGCATGAATTTGGCGCTTTTGTCGGACGACGCCTTCTCCTTCCTGGTTTCCTGGGAATTCATGTCGGCTTCTTCCTGGCTGTTGGTGCTGGCCGACCACGAGGACGAGGAAAACCGCAAGGCGGCCTTCACCTACCTGATGATGGCCTTGTTCGGCACCTTCTGCCTGTTGGGCGCCTTCGGCATCCTGGCGCAGGCCGGCGGCGGCTATGATTTCGACGCCCTGCGCCAAGCCAAGCTAACTGGCTGGCAATCATCGCTGGTCGTTCTGTTGGGTTTGCTGGGGGCTGGATCGAAGGCGGGGCTGGTTCCGTTGCATGCCTGGCTGCCCCTGGCTCATCCGGCGGCTCCCAGCCATGTTTCGGCCCTGATGAGCGGCGTCATGACCAAGGTGGCTTTGTATATCCTGGCCAGAATTCTGTTCGATTTCGGCCCCACGCCCGCTTGGTGGTGGGGGGCCGTCATCATGGCCGCCGGAGGCGTCACGGCGGTGGTGGGTATTCTATACGCCCTGATCCAGACCGATCTTAAGCGCCTGCTGGCCTATTCCACCGTCGAGAATATCGGCGTCGCCCTGATCGGACTGGGCGTCGCCCTGGCCTTCAAGGGATCGGGCTTGCTGCCCTATGCCGCCCTGGCCCTGGCGGCCAGCCTTTACCACATGCTGAACCATTCGGTGATGAAAGGCCTGCTGTTCCTGGGCGCCGGGGCGGTCCTGCACGCCACCCACGAGCGGAACATCGAAAAGCTGGGCGGGCTGATCCATCGCATGCCGATCACGGCGGCCGCTTTCCTGATGGGGGCGGCGGCGATCTCGGCCCTGCCGCCGCTGAACGGTTTCGTCTCTGAATGGCTGATCCTGCAAACCCTGTTCCTGGGTCCGAAAGTGCCCAACTGGGCGATGAAGTTCGGCTCGCCCGTAGTGGCGGCCATGCTGGCCCTTTCAGCCGCCCTGGCCGCCGCCGCCTTCGTGCGCGCCTTCGGCATGGTCTTTTTGGGCCGGGCGCGCAGCCAAGCCGCCGAGACCGCTTCGGAGCCGCCCATGGGCATGTGGGCCGCCCTGATCGTGCTGGCCTGCCTGTGCGCGCTTCTGGGCATCGTTCCCGTCTCGGCCACCACGATGTTGTCGCATATCGCGCAAAGCCTGATGGGTATCGAGTTGTCCGACACCATCATCGAGGGCTGGCCCTGGCTGGCCCCGATCAACGTCACGCGCGGCTCCTATTCGGGCACGGTCCTGGTGGCGTCGGTCCTGTTCCTGATCATGGTGACAGCCGTCGTCATCAAGGGATTCGGCACGCGCAACATCCGCCGTTCTCCGGCCTGGGACTGCGGACACAAGGAATCGAACGCCGCCTTTCAATATACGGCTTCCAGCTTCGCCCAGCCGCTGCGCCGCGTCTATGGCAGCACCGCCTTCAGGGCCAAGGAGGAAGTGGACATGCCCTCGCCCGCCGAAATCAGGCCCGCTAGGCTTGACGTGCGCATCAAGGACCTGATCTGGGACGGGCTGTACCAGCCGCTGGCCGATGGCGTGACCAATCTGTCCACCCGCCTGAACCGGCTGCAAACCATGACCGTGCGCCGTCACCTTCTGATGATGTTCCTGACTTTGCTGATCATGCTGCTGGTGGCGGCCCTGCGCCGGGTGATGCCATGACGCTGACCAGCATCATCTGGCAAATTCTGCAAACCGTGATTTGTCTGGCCGCGGCCCCTTTGGTGACCGGCTTCGTCCGTTTCGTCAAGGCAAGGCTGAACGGTCGCCAAGGCCCCTCGCCGCTGCAACCTTACCGCGATCTGGCCCGCCTGTTGCGCAAGGAACTGGTGCTGGCCGAGAATGCCAGCTGGCTGTTTCGCATCGCCCCCTATCTGATCTTCGGCTTCACCTGGATGGCGGCCTCGCTGGTCCCCAGCTTCACGACCAATCTGGTCCTGATCCCCACCGCCGACATGATCACGCTGGTCGCCATGCTGGGCGCGGCGCGTTTCATGATCGCGTTGGCGGGGCTGGATGTGGGCACCAGTTTCGGCGGCCTTGGCGCGTCGCGCGAAATGATGATCGCCTCGCTGGCGGAACCGGCCATGCTGATGACGGTGTTCACGCTGGCCTTGCTGACCGGCACCACTTCGCCCGCGCGCATCGTCGATTTCGTGCTGGCGGGCGGCGTCGGCCTTCAAGTGTCTATGGGGTTGGCCTTGGTAGCGATGATCCTGGTGGCGATCGCCGAAAATGGGCGCATCCCCATCGACAATCCGGCCACCCATCTGGAGCTGACCATGGTGCATGAAGCCATGGTGCTGGAATATACCGGACGCCATCTGGCGCTGATCGAAGCGGCCGCCATGGTCCGCCTGATGCTCTACATCTCGCTGATTTCCTGCATCTTCATGCCTTGGGGAATCAGCCAGTCGGGCAAGGGGCTGGAAGGTTTGGTCATCGGCCTGTTCGCCTATGGCTTCAAGGTGATGGCGCTGGCCGCTCTGCTGGGCCTGTTCGAAACCGTGATCGCCAAGATGCGCGTCTTTCGCTATGCCGATTTCCTGGGCGGCGCGCTCTTGCTGTCGCTGCTGGCGACTTTGGTTCTTTACGTATCGGAGGCCGTGTGATGGATCGCGCCATGCAATATGACACCGCCCATCTGATCGGCGCCATGGTGCTGCTGTTCGGCTTCCAACTGCTTTATCAGCGGCGCATCAAATCGGTACTCACCACCTTCGCCTTCCAAGCGGGTGCGCTGTCAATCGCTGCGGCGTGGCAGGCCTATATCCAAAATTCGCCGCACCTGTACGTCACCGCCGCCATCGCGCTTATTTTCAAGGCCTTCTTCGTTCCCTTCGCGCTCAACTGGCTGATCAAGCGTCTGGGCATCCACCGTTCGGTGGAAACGGCGCTGGGGGTCGGCCCCACCATGATCATCGGCGTGGTGCTGGTGGCTTTGTCGATCATGCTGGTGCTGCCGGTGACGCAAGGCGCCACGGCGCTGACGCGGGAAAATCTGGCCATGGCGATGTCGGTCGTGCTGCTGGGCCTGTTGATGATGATCACCCGCCACAACGCCGTGACCCAGGTGGTGGGATTCATGGCGCTGGAAAATGGCTTGATCCTGGCCGCCGTGGGCGTCAAGGGCATGCCGCTGGTGGTGGAGATGTCGGTCGCCTTCTCGGTGCTGGTGGCGATGATCCTGTTCGGCATCTTCTTCTTTCGCATCCGCGAGCGCTTCGACAGCCTGGACCTGCATTATCTGGAAACCGTGCGGGGAGACCGTCTTTGAACGTGCACTACCTCGTCCTTGGCATTCCCCTGATCGCTTCGGGCCTGCTGGCGCTGATCTCCAGCCTGCGCGTCTCGACCTGGGTGAATGTGCTGGCCAGTTTCTCTTGCTTCGCCACCTCGGTCGCTTTGCTGTTTCATCGCCCGGCAACCACGCCCTGGCTGTTCATCGACGACTTCAACGTCTCGCTGGTCGTGCTGACCGCCTTCGTCGGCTTCACCACCAGCGTCTTTTCGGCGGGATACATTTCGCGCGAACGCAAGGAAGGGCATCTGAACCGGCGCAACCTGCGCTTCTACCACGCCATGTATCAGGCCTTCCTGTTCACCATGCTGCTGGCCTTGATGGCCAACAATCTGGGGCTGATGTGGGTGTCGGTGGAAGGGGCCACGCTGACCACCGTGCTGATGGTCAGCCTGTACCGCACCCGGGAAGCCATCGAAGCGGCCTGGAAATATTTCATCTTGTGCAGCGTCGGCATAGCACTCGCCCTGTTCGGCACCATCTTGGTCTATCTGGCCGCCCAGCCGGTGATGGGACCGGGCGAGGAAGCCATGGCCTGGACCTTCGTCATCCAGGCCAGCGCCAAATTCGAACCGTCGCTCTTAAGCCTAGCCTTCGTGTTCCTGCTGGTGGGATACGGCACCAAAGTGGGATTGGCGCCCTTGCATGCATGGCTGCCCGACGCCCATGCCGAAGGCCCCACCCCCATCTCGGCGGTGTTGTCGGGCCTGCTGCTGAACGTGGCCCTGTACGCGCTGCTGCGCTTCAAGATGATCTTGTCGGCCAATGGCAGCGCTCTGGCCCCCGGCCCCCTGATGGTGGCGATGGGCCTGTCTTCGCTGCTGCTGGCCGCCTTCATGCTGTACAAGCGAGACGACATCAAGCGCCTGTTCGCCTTCAGCTCGATCGAGCATATGGGTATCATCACCTTCGCCTTCGGCATGGGCGGCGCGTTGTCGAATTTCGCGGGCCTTCTGCACATGACCATGCACAGCCTGACCAAGTCGGCCATCTTCTTCGCGGTCGGCATCATCACCCAAATCGCCGGCACCAAGAACATCGTGGGCATCCGCGGCCTGGCCTCCAGCCATCCGGTGTTGGGTTGGAGTTTTCTGATTGCCGTGCTGGCCATTGCTGGATTGCCGCCGATGGGCGTCTTCATGAGCGAATTTTTGGTCGTCAGTTCCACCTTCGCCCGCCAGCCCCTGCTGGCCTTGCCGATCATGGCGGGCCTGCTGATCGCCTTCGGCGCCTTGATCTGGAAGACGCAAAATCTGGTCTTCTCGAAACCAAGCATCGACGCCGCGCAAAAATACGCTCCCTGGGCGCTGGCCCCCTTGTTCGCCCATCTGGCGCTGGTCATTCTAGCGGGCGTCTGGCTGCCTGACCCGCTGGTCGAATGGTTCCGCTCCGTCGCCAAGATGCTGGGATAGGAGGGCAACATGTCGGAAACCAACTACCTCCTGCGCCTTTTGAAGGACTTTCCGCTGGCCCAGGATCACAATCCCTGGGCCAGACGGGTGATCGATTTCGAGGCATGGCAGAACATCATTGAGCTGCTGGCGGTCAGCGATTGGGATTTTCTGGGCCTGTGGGCCGAACGCCAGCCGATGGACGGCGATAAATTCCAGGTGCATATGAGCCTGCGCGACGCCGAGAACAGCACCATCGTCGTGGCGACGCTGCCGCTGGACGGTCTTAGCTATCCGGCCATTTCCGGAGCGCGCCCCGGTGCGGCCCGCCTGGAAAGATCGATCGCCGATCTGTACGGGCTGGTCGCCCTGGGGGCGGAAGACATGCGCCCCTGGCTCGATCACGGACGCTGGCCGGTCAACCACCCCTTGGCCGAAGCGGAACCGCGCGACATCATTCCCTATGGCTACGATTTCCTGACGGCCGAAAGCGATCAGGCGCTGCACCAGATTCCGGTGGGGCCTGTGCATGCGGGCATTATCGAACCTGGCCATTTCCGTTTTCACGCCAATGGCGAAGCCGTGGTGCGCCTGGAGGAACGGCTGGGCTATGTGCATAAAGGCATTGAACGTCTGATGGAAGGGCGCACGCCCTTTGAAGCGGCAAAGCTGGCCGGGCGCGTTTCAGGCGATTCGACGGTGGCGCACGCCATCGCCTTTGCCAGGGCCTGCGAGGCGGCAGCGGGAATCGAAGCCCCCCCTCGCGCCGTCTGGCTGCGCGCCGTGATGGCTGAAATCGAGCGGGTCGCCAACCATCTGGGCGATTTCGGCGCCGTCTGCAACGACGCCGCCTATGCCATCATGCTCTCGCACGCCATGACCTTGAAAGAGAAAATCCTGCGCGCCGCAGATGCGGCTTTCGGGCATCGCTTGATGATGGATTGCGTCATCCCCGGCGGCGTAGCGCGCGACCTGAGCAAGGAAGGGCTTGCCCATCTCAAGGCTATGTTGCGCGAAGTGCGCAAGGGGTTCGAGCGTCTGGCCCAACTTTACGACGACACGCCATCGCTGCTGGACCGCACGGTGGGCACCGGCATCACCATGGCCTCGCTGGTGCATCGCTTCGGCGCGGGCGGCGTGATCGCCAGGGCCGCCGGGCGCGCCATCGACGCCAGAAAGTCGCCCGGCTACGCCCCTTACGGCGAATTGGATTTCGACGTGCCCATCGAGATCGACGGCGACGTGCATTGCCGCTTGATGATCCGCGAGGCGGAAATCCGCGAAAGCCTGGCCCTGATCGAACGTTTTGCTGACGGTCTGCCCTCGGGTCAGTTGATCCGCGCCTTGCCTATCCGCGCCGGTGAAGGCATGGCGCTAGTGGAAGGATTCAGGGGCGAGATCATGACCTGGGTGCGCCTTGACGATCAGGGGCTGGTGGCGCGCTGCTTTCCTCGCGATCCGTCCTGGTTCCAGTGGCCGTTGCTGGAAGCCTGCATCGAGGGCAACATCGTGGCCGACTTCCCGCTGTGCAACAAATCGTTCAACTGTTCCTATTCCGGGGCCGACCTATGACCCCGCTGTTGAAATTGCTGATCCGCGCCTTGATCAAGGGACCCGTTACCGAAGCGGCGCCCGAGAAGCAAGACGTCAAGGCGCTGGCGGACAAGATCGACGGCAAGACGATGGCGAAGCTGGGCCGCAGCTTGGTGGTGCGCGCCGTGGACGCCGGTTCATGCAACGGCTGCGAACTTGAAATCCATGCCCTGTGCAATCCGCTCTACGATGTCGAACGTTTCGGTATCCATTTCGCGGCCTCGCCCAGGCATGCCGACCTTCTGCTGGTGACGGGCCCCGTCGCCCGCAACATGGCCGAGGCCCTGCGCAGAACCTATGACGCCACCCCCGCCCCAAAATTCGTGGTGGCGATGGGCGATTGCGCCATCGATGGCGGCTGCTTCAAGGGAAGCTACGCCACGCTGGACGGCGTGGACAAGGTGGCGCCGGTCGACATGCGCGTTCCCGGCTGCCCGCCAAAGCCGAACGACCTTTTGAAGGCCCTGCTGGCGCTGATGGAAAAGACAAGCAACACTGCATGAACTACCGACACAACTTCCACGCCGGAAATTTCGCGGATGTGCTGAAGCACGCCGTCTTGGCATTGGTCATCCAAGCGCTTTGCAAAAAAGAAGCGCCGCTGGCTTTGATCGACACCCATGCCGGCATCGGTCGCTACGATCTGTGGACCGCAGCCCCCAACAAGACCGACGAATACAAGGAAGGCATCGGTCGCATCTGGGATCTGGCGCATTACCCCGCCGAATTGGCCGCCTATCTGCCCACCGTCAGAACGATGAATGGCCAGCATCTGCGTCACTATCCCGGATCGCCCTATCTGATGCGCCAATTGATGCGCCCGCAAGATCGGCTGGTGCTGGCCGAATTGCATCCCGACGACGCCCAGACCTTGAAGGCGCAATTTCATGCCGACCGGCAGGTCGCTGTTCATCACATGGATGGTTGGTTGGCCTTGAAGGCATTTTTGCCGCCCAAGGAAAAGCGGGGCCTTGTCCTGATCGATCCCGCTTTCGAGGAAAGGGGGGAATACGAGCGGCTTGGACATGCGCTGATCAGCGCGCACAAACGCTGGCCACAAGGCGTGTTGATGGCTTGGCACCCCATCAAGGGCCAGGATGAGCAACAAGCCCTGGATGATATTTTGCGCAAGGCTGACGTTCCCGGCATTCTGGCGGCGCGCCACCTTGTCAGAGCGCCAAGCGATCCCAAGCTATTCAATGGCTCGGGACTTATCCTCATCAACCCGCCCTATAAACTGGATGAACAGCTCAGTCGCCTACTTCCCTGGCTTGCCGAGAAGCTGGCCCAGGGCGAAGGGGCGGCGGCTTGGCTCGACTGGCTGGCGAAAGACGTGTAAGAGATCCAAATGAAAAAGATATGGACGATCCTGGTCGGGATTCTATCGGTTACCGGCGTCATGGCGATCCTGTTGGCCGTGGCCCTGGGATTCGCACTGGCCCATTTGGCCGACATGAAGCCCCCCGCCTTGCCCGAACGAATCGTTCTGGACATCGATTTGAACCAGGGCGTTATCGACCAAGCGCCTACGCAAACGCCCTTTCACGCCTTCGCCAAATCGCATGGGGCCTTGCTTTTGCAAGACATCGTCGAGGCCCTGGATGGCGCCAAGAGCGACCCGCGCGTCAAAGCGGTGAATTTGCGCCTGGGCATGTCCGAGATGGGGCTTGGCCAAGCCCAGGAAATTCGCGACGCCCTGATGCGGTTTAAATCATCGGGAAAATACATTCAGTCTTTCGCGGAAAGTTTTGGCGAATTCGGCGGCGGAACGATTGACGCCTATATCGCTTCAAGCGCCGACGCCATCTGGATGCAGCCTTCCGGCGACATGGGCATGACTGGCTTTTCCGCCCAAGTGCCTTTCATCAAGGGAAGCCTGGACCTGTTGGGCATCAAGCCCGAATTCCAGCGCCGCCACGAATATAAAAGCGCCGTCGAGACTTTTACCGAAAAATCCATGACGGCGGAATCGCGCGCCTCGATCACATCGCTGCTCGATTCCTTCATGCAGCAAGTAACAACCGGCTTGGCCGAGGGGCGTAAACTGACGCCCGAAACCGTCAAGCGGCTGATCGACCAAGCCCCGCTTGGCGGCCAGGAGGCCTTGGAAGCCAAGCTGATCGACCATCTGGGCTACGAAGACGAAGCCGACGCCGCGATGGACGCCAAATTCCCCGACGCGTCATTCGTGGATGTCGCCGATTATCTGAATGCCGCCGATCGCCTGTACGACAAGGGCAAGCACAAGATCGCCGTCATCCACGCACTTGGTCCCGTGGTCTCGGGTTCGGGCGGTGGCCAGCCTTTCGATGGCAGCCAAATGACGGTGGCGGGAGAAATGCAAGAGGCGATTGCCGACGCGCTGGACGATGAGGACGTTGCCGCCATCATCCTGCGCATCGACAGCCCCGGCGGATCGTATCTGGCGTCGGATACGATCTGGCGGGCCGTGGCGATGGCAAGGCAAGAAGGCAAGCCGGTGATCGCCTCCATCGGCGGCATGGCGGCGTCGGGCGGCTACTTCATCGCCATGGGGGCTGATCGCATCGTGGCGGCGCCGGGCGCTATAACCGGTTCAATCGGCGTTTTCGCTGGCAAGATGGTGATGACCGATTTTCTGGCCAAGCTAGGACTGTCCTTCGACGAAGTCGATGTCGGAGCCAATGCCGGATTGCTGAGCATGAATCGTTCCTTCACCCCCGCCCAGCAAGCCAAGATGACGGCCATGCTGGACCGCATCTATGACGATTTCACGACCAAGGCGGGCCAGGGTCGAAAGATGGACCAGCAGGCCATGGACAAGGTGGCCAGGGGGCGCATCTTTACCGGGGAACAGGCGCTGAAGGCGGGTCTGATCGACGAATTGGGCGGCTTTCAAGAAGCGCTGAGCGCCGCCAAGCGCGCCGCCAAGCTGCCAGACGACGCCAAGGTGCAACTGGTCTATCTGCCCAAGCCCCTATCGCCCCTGGAAAAGCTGGCATCGCTGCTGGATAGCGGTGAACTGCCGCTGGGGCTTCAATCGCTGGCCCGTCTGGCAAACAGCCTGCAAACGATGAGCGCGAAACTGGGATTTGCGGACTCGGCGGGCGTCGCCAGCATGCCGCCGGTCAAAATCAGATATTGAGGGATTTCTCGAAGGGCTGGCGCGTTAACAGCGTCGTCGCCTGATCGGCGGGAACCGGCTTGCTGAACAGATAGCCTTGCAGAAGATCGGCCCCCTCGCGCGTCAAATAATCGAGCTGGGCCTCGGTTTCAACGCCCTCCGACACCACTTCCAGCTCCAAGCTGTGGCCCAGCGAAATGATGGCTCTGGCGATTTCGGCGTCGTTGGCGCTGTTGGTCAGTTCGCGCACGAAGGACTGATCGATCTTCAGACGATGCACGGGGAAACGGCGCAGATAATTCAGGCTGGAATAACCGGTGCCGAAATCGTCGATCGACATTTTCAGGCCGATCTCGTTCAAGCGTGCCAAGGTCAGGATCGCCGCCTCGGCATCGTGCATGACCATGCTTTCCGTCAGTTCCAATTCCAGCCATGCCGGATCAAGGCCGCTGTCGGCCAGGATGCGCTTGACCACCGCCACCACGTCTTGGCGGAAGAACTGCACGGCGGACATGTTGACCGCCATGGTGATCGGCCCCAACCCTTTGTCCATCCAGGCCCGAGCCTGACGGCAGGCCTGCACCAGCACCCATTCGCCCAAGGGAACGATCAACCCCGTATCCTCGGCCACCGGAATGAACTGCACGGGCGGGATCAGGCCGCGCTCGGGATGCATCCAGCGCACCAGGGCTTCAAAGCCGACGATGCGGCCTGTCTTGGCGTCCAACTGCGGCTGGTAGTGCAAGATGAATTCGTTCTGTTCGACGGCGCGGCGCAGGTCGCGCTCCAATCCCAGGCGCGAACGCGCTTCGTCGTTCATGTCTTGCGAGAAGAAGCGATAGCTTCCCGGATGCTCGCGGATGCAGCGGTACAGCGCCAAATCGGCATTGCGCACCAGATCGTCGGTGGAAGCGCCGTCATTGGGAAGGACGGCAATTCCCACATTGGCGCCCAGTCTGGCCTCATGGCCGTCGACGTCGAAAGGTTCGGACACGACCGCATTGATGCGCTGCGCCAGATGCGCCGCAATTTCCGAAGCCTTGGGATCGATCAAGATGATGCCGAACTCGTCGCCGCCGATGCGCGCCAAAGTATCCGCCGCCCTGGCCGTAATGCGCAGGCGCTCGACGACGCCGATCAAAAGCCGGTCGCCCGCGGCATGGCCCAACGTGTCGTTCACCCGGCTGAATTGATCGAGATCGACGAATAGCAACGCCAGTTCCAATCCGCCATCAAGCGCCCGGGCAACCGCGCTGTTCAATCTCTCAAGGAACAGATGACGGTTGGGCAGAGCCGTCAGCGTATCGTAATGCGACAGATAGCGGATGCGTTCCTCGGCCCGGCGCTTCTCGGTCAGATCTTCTTGCACCACCACGTAATGCGAGACGCGCCCCTGCGCGTCGAGCATGGGGGTTACGGTCTGCTCGACGGTGTAAAGGCTGCCATCCTTCCTGCGCTCGACCATTTCGCCATGCCAGGTCAGGCCGGATTCAAGAGCCTTTTTCAGGGAATCGAATTCGGTTCCCCCATGATCCTTGACTTCAAGCAGGTTAAGCCGCTTGCCCAACACCTCGTCCGCGGCATAGCCCGAAGAGCGGCAGAAAGCGGGATTGCCCCATTCGATTCCGCCTTTGGAATCAGCGATCACGATGGCCGAGGACGACGCCTCCATGGCTGCCGCCATCAGTTCCAGACGTTCCTGATCAAGTCCTGCCTGGACCATCAGCCCCAATCGACCGGCCAATCGATCCAACGTGGTCAGGAATTGCTGCGGAAAACGTTCCGTCTGGCTATAGGCGTGCAAAACGGCAACCACCTTGGAATGCGCCGACAGCGGAATCGCCGCCATGGCCTGATATCCCATCTTCCAAACGCCATCCAAGGACGCGCCGAAGGGATTGTCGTGAATGCAGGCTACTTGGATATTTCCGGACCTGACGGCCCGCACGGTCGGGCAGTCATTCTCGTTGTCGCCGTCGTAACGTATGCCTCTGGGCACTTGTTCCTCGGCATTGTCGCCCGCCTGGGCCTTTACGCTGATCGATCCATCGGATTCGCAAAAGCCGATCCACACCAAGGGCAACCAGAAAATGCCGGAAATCCCCTCGGAAAGACGCAGCATCAGATCGCGAAGGCTTTCGCCTTCGGCAAAAGCCCCGGTCAGCGCCCCCATCATGTCTTCGATTCGCACGGAAATCTTGGTGTCGCTGGTGTCGCGCAGCTTCACGACCCGAAACGCCGTGCCGCCGGAAGGGATTTCCGCCGTCACCAGTTCCAATGGAACGTGGCTGCCATCTTGGCGAATGCCCAGACACTCGAATCCCTTGGCTCCCGAGTCGAATCCATTGCGGCCTCTCAAAACCTGGCTTTGCGACATGGCGTCGCCACCCGGCACCAGTTGATCGAAGGAAGCTCCCAGCACAGATTCGGCATCCTGGCTGAACATGGACAGAGCGGCCGGATTCGCCGACTGCACGGTTCCTTGCGAATCGAGCATCACGATGCCGTCCGACATGCTGTTCAGAACGGCCTTCAATTGCCGCTCGCTCATTTGAAAGCGCCGCTCGCTTTCACTGGCGGCAATGCGGGCGCTTTGCGCCATTTCGCCCTGGCGTCGCTGGGCGATCAGCAGCAGGCCCACGGCAATCGACAAAGCCAGCAACTCGGCGAAGATGAAGCCGAAGGGGGCAAGGTCTTCGATGGGGCGCAGCCAGGGGTAGTTCAGCTTGTGGATGCCCCAAAGGAAAATGAGTAGACCAACAAACTGGCCGCCCCAGATTTTGTCCTGCCTGGATACAATAACAAACGACCAGCCCATGTAGAAATGAACCAGGGCGGCAATCAGGTAGAAAGGAAACATCGACACCAGGAAGCTGGCGCCGACAACCGCCGATCCGTAAAGCCAAAGCAGCTGCAAAGCCGCCAGCAGCAACAGGGCCGGTCTTTCAACCCGCCGCCCCAAAAAGACCCAGGTGCCCAGCAAAAACAACAACATAACAGCGATATGCAGCGTTTCCGCCAGCAGCGACGTCCAGAATGGCCCCAAGACGGACGACAGAAAAAAAGACAGCATGCGCAAGACATTGACGCCGATGGCGGCCGCCCAGATTTTCAGGCCCGGCTGCGCATCCTTTTGGGAACTCAGGAAAACCATCGCCGCGAGCAAGACAAGCGATCCCATGGCCGACCCCATGATCGCCCCGGGAAGCATGAACTTCAGGGTCTCGCCCACCATCATATCCTTGTCTTCAATACTTGAAGGCGCATAATAACGAGGCGCTCCGCCAACCATTTTCCACGAGTCTCATGGCACGGTTACTGCCTTGAAGGCAACACGTCCAATGGTCTGCAGCCCAGATTTTGGGGTGTTTTTAAATTAAAAAAGTTTGTGATTTTCTTGGCGAAATCTGAAAATTTGGTTAATTTACTACTTGCTCAATCCGATCGCATAAGGTATTTGACGTTACGTTTTCCATGGGAGATACTCCCCTTCATCTTGTGGGTGATTGTGAGACCGGGGACTAAATGAAGATAAAGAGAGTTCTTCTGGCAAGTGTGGCGCTAGCCGCTCTTTGCCTAGCAGGAACGGCAGGAACGCAAGCTGCGGTTCTGGAAGCGGAACTGCGCGATCTGGTGGACAATCACCCCCAGCTTCAGGCGGCGCGCAAAACGGCCGCTTCAGCCAAGGAAGGCGTTCGCGGCGCTTTCTCCGGCTACTATCCCAAGGTTTCGATCACTGGCGATGTCGGCCCCGAATTCGTCGACAGCCCCAGTCGCCGCAAGGACAACAAGGAAGACTATTACATTGGCCGCGACACGGCTGGCATTACGGTGACGCAGAAGCTGTTCGACGGTTTCGCCACCCAGTCGTCAATTGAATCGGCTCGTCTGACCAGCAGCGCCGCCAACGTCAATATCGAGCAGGTGCGCCAGACCGTCATGTTGGAAGGCGCATCGGCATACCTGAACGTGCTGCGCCAGAACAGCCTGATCGAATTGGCCAAGAACAACGAAGCGAACATCCAACAGCAATTGACCCTGGAAGACGAGCGCGTTCAACGCGGCTCGGGCATTGCCGTCGACGTGTTGCAGGCCAAATCGCGTTTGCAATTGGCCAAGGAACGCCGCGTCACTTTCGAAGGCGCCCTGATCGACGCCCAATCGCGTTACACCCAAGTGTTCAACCGCGCCCCCGAAGTCGGCGCGATGAACGACCCCAGGCCCGTGACCGACCTGCTGCCAAAGACGTTGGACGAAGCCGTCGATATCGCGCTTAAGGAAAATCCCTCGATCGCCACCAGCGACACGCAGGTTCAGTCGGCGCGCGAAAAGCGCCGCGCCGCCAGGGCTGGCTATTACCCCACGCTTTCCTTGGAAGGCAAGGCCAACTACGAAGACAACAAAAACACGGTTCAGGGCATCCGTCGCGATTGGACGTTGCTGTTGAAGGCCAACTGGGACCTGTTCTCGGGCTTTTCGACCCAGGCCGCCGTTGCGCAGGCCGCCTTCGACTACGCCGGTTCAAAGGACAATCTGGACTATGCCAAGCGCAAGGTGGTCGAGCAGACCAAGATCGCCTGGCAAGCCCTGCTGACGGCGCGCGAGCGCGTTCAACTGCTGGAAAACGCCGTCAACATCGCTTCCGAAGTCTGGGAAGGCCGCAAGAAGATGCGCGAAGCCGGCAAGGAAACCACCATCAACGTGCTGGATGCCGAGAACGAAATCTACAACGCCCGCATCAACTACGTGAACGCCTCGTATGACGCGCGCACCGCCATCTATCAGCTATTGACGGCCATGGGCCGCCTTGATCTCGACGCCGTCGATCAGGTCGCCGTGAAGTAGCTTGGCAACGGCCAACGACGAAATGGACAAAGGCCGGGGAAAATCCCGGCCTTTTTGTTGTTGAAATCCATTCCCCTATTTCGACTTCGCCACATACACGCCGTCCCAATCGGCGCCCGGCGAATGGTCGCGGTAATCGGCGATGCGCTCATCGTACAGATCGTACAGATGATCGAGATGCAGCCAAGCTCCCAATTCGCGGCACTTGGCCAGCAAAGACAGCGCCTCGTCCCACTTCTGGGCGCGATAGGCCGCCAGCATCGCCTTGTGCTCCGTCTCCAAGGCCAGAAAGCGCGGATCGTTGCGCATGTCGGGCCTGCCCAGCAGCGTGAAGATGCGCACGGCCTCGGTCTTGCCCTTGACCTTGATAAGGTCGAGCTCAAGCGCCGCGTAATTCGGCGCTTCCTTATATGTGTTCTCGCCGATCACGCAGGTAACGCCGTAGGTTTTTGACTGCCCCTCCAAGCGCGACGCCAGATTCACATTGTCGCCAAGCACCGAATAGTCGAACCGCTGATCCGATCCCATATTGCCGACGCAAACCGGACCTGAATTCAGGCCGATGCCGATATTGATGGGGATGTGCTTGCGATTCTCGACCTTCGATTCGGCTTCCAATTCGTCGTTCAAGACAACCAGCCGCTCTTTCATGACCAGCGCCGATTCGCAGGCGTTGCCGGCATGTTGAGGATCGTCTTCCGGAGCGTTCCAGAAGGCCATGATGCAATCGCCCATATATTTGTCGATCGTGCCTTGGCGCGCCAGGATCACGTCGGTCATCGGCGTCAGGAACCGGTTGATCAGGCGGGTGAGGCCCTGGGCGTCGAACTGTTCGGAAATGGTTGTAAACCCGCGCACGTCGCAGAACAGCAGCGTCATGTCTTTGATTTCGCCGCCCAGCGTCAGCTTGCCCGGATCGGAAGCCAGCCTTTCTACCTGAGCGGGTGACAGGTAGCGCGAAAAGGCTTCGCGCACTTGGCGTCGCTTTTTCTCTTCGCTGGCGAAGTTGGCATAGGTCAGTTCGATATAGATGATCAGCAAGATCAGGATGGGAATCGCCGGGTCGTAAAGAATGTTGTTGGTCGAAAACTGATACCAGGAGAAACCGGCCAGGATTCCCGCCGTCACAAGAAAAAAGGCCATGGTCCAACGAGCGCCGATGATGGGCAGAAACAAGATCAACAGCAGACCTGCCCCCAGCGTGAACAACGCCTCTTGCCCCGAAGCGTCGCCCGGACGGGTCAGGAATTGCGAAAACAGGATGTTCTCGATGATGTTGGCGTGAACCTCGACGCCGGGCAGGCGCAAATCGACCGGCGTGGTCTTGATGTCGAGCAATCCCACCGCCGACGTGCCGATCAGCACCATCTTGCCTGCCAGACGTGTTGGATCGAGCGTACCGTCCAGCACCTGCTTGGCGGGAACGTATTTCTCCTTGTCGTATTTCGAGAAGTTCACCCAGATGCGGCCATTATGGTCGGTGGGAATGGCCACGCCCTGCTTTTGCAAAACGATGTCCTGAACGCCGGTGCGGTCGGCTTTTAATCTGAGAAGAAGCGAGGTTTCCCCGGTGGCGACGCGCAGCATTTCGATGGCCAGCGCCGGGACCAATTCGCCATCGATGTTCTCGACAGCGGGAACGCGCCTTGTGATGCCGTCAAGCTCGGAAAGCACGTTGAACACGCCGCGCCCGGCGGCCGCCTGATCGAACATCAGAAGGTTGCGCACCATGCCGGGATAGGTTTGCAAGTAAGGCCTGGGATCACCCCTCAGTTCGCCAACGCTGGTCGGCTGTCGCTCGCCCTTTTCGCTGAAATCATGGCCGTCGGTGGCGGATTGGCCCAGCACCACGCGCCCGGTGCGCCGGATGGCGTCGGCCATCACTTCGTCATTGCTTTTCATCGCCATCAAGCGGGATTTCATCGTGGGATCGAGGCCGGAAACGCTTTCCACGAATTTTTGCGGCGACATGCGATCCGGTTCGGCAAAGACAATATCGAACCCCACCACCACGCCGCCATACTCGACGATCCGCTCGACCAAGCGGGCGACAGTGGTGCGGGCCCATGGCCACTGGCCGATGGAGGCAAGACTTTCGTCGTCAAGATCGACGATGGCGACGACGCGTTGTTCGGGAATCGGGCGAGGTTTCTGCGTCTGGTAGAAATCGAAGGTCTTCAGACGGATCAATTCCATGAAGTCGGGATTCACGACCATGAGGGAGATCATGGCGATCAGCAGTGCGACCGCAACCGGTCTGCCGCTCCCCGCCAGGGCCTTGAAACCCCACTTGCGCGGCTTTTTTGGAGCTGTTTTAAGCTGTTCGTTGTCGGCCATGCGCCAGTCCTCCCGTTAATGGCCTATAAATTACCCTCAGTCGACGTCTGGAACAAGCCGCCATGGAATGCTATGGTCTTGTCGGTTCTACATGTTCAGCAAGGCCATGCAGCAAGCAGCCTCCAATTCCCAGATTGATCCCGACAACGACCAGGGCATCAATGCCCTGCGCCACCAATGGGTGGCCGATGTCGTGCGTCCGCTAAAGCCGGTCTTCATGGAGGTGATCGCCGTCTCGCTGTTTGTCAACATCCTGGCCCTTTGCGCTCCTATCTTCACGCTTCAAGTTTACGACCGCGTCGTGTCCTCGGGCGGCCTGACCACGCTGCAAGGGTTGGTCATCGGCATGGTCCTGGTGGCGATTTTCGATTTCTTCTTGCGTCAGGTTCGCGCCCGCATCTTGCAAACCGTAGCGCTTCGTGTCGATGTGCAGGTCGGCAAGAAGCTGTTCGAGAAATTGATGGCCCTGCCCCTGCGCACATTGGAAACCAAGCCCGCCGCTTTCTGGCAGTTGTTGTTCCGCGACGTCGAAGTGGTCCGCAACACCTTGTCCGGCGCATCGGCCGTGCTGGTGGCCGATCTGCCCTTCGCCGTCATGTTCTTCGCCCTGATCTTCGTGTTGGCGACCCCGCTGGGCATCACGCTGATGGTCATCATGCCCCTATTCCTGGCCTTGGCCTGGTTCTCGGCCCGCGCCCAGCAAAAGGCGGCCAAGCGCGAGAAGCGCACCCTGACCAGCCGCGATACGCTGCTCGCCGAACTGGTTTCGGGACGCACCACCATCAAGGCGCTGGCGTTGGACGACCGCATGCGCCCGCTGTGGGAAGAGCGTTCCGCCAATTCCATCGAGGAAGCCATCCTGCGCGGCTCGAAGAACGACACGCATGTCAATCTGTCGGCGTCGCTCACCATGATGACCAACGTCATCCTGACCACCGTCGGCGCCCTGTTCATCGTGGCGCATGAAATGACCATGGGCGCCTTGATCGCCTCAAACATGCTGATGGGCCGCCTTCTTGGCCCCCTGAACCAGTTGGTGGGAAGCTGGAAGGTCTATCTGAGCTTCCGCCAATCGGTCGAGCGTTTGGGCGACATTTTCGCCGCCCAGGAAGAACTTCAGGAGAGCCGCATCGGGCTGGGCCGTCCCAAGGGCGAGTTGGCAGCCGAGAATGTGGTTTTCCGGTACAAGGAAGACGCCGCCCCAACGCTAGATTCCGTCAACATGAAGGTGGCGCCGGGCGGCATCACCGCCATCGTCGGTCCCAACGGCTCGGGCAAAACCACCTTGCTGAAGGTTTTGATGGGGCTTTACCCCTGCGAAAGCGGGCGCGTTCTGTTGGATCAGGCCGACATCGCCCAATTCACAAGGCGCGAACTGGCCGAATGGATGGGCTATGTGCCGCAGGAATGCGTGCTGTTTTCAGGCAGCATTCGCGACAACATCGCACAAGGCATGGCCGATGCGGGCGACGAGCATATCTTGAAGGCGTCGCGCATGGCAGGCGTGCATCCCTTCATCATCGACCTGCCCGACGGCTACGGAACGCCGGTGGGCGAAGGCGGCAGCGTTCTTTCAGGCGGCCAACGGCAAAGGCTGGTTCTGGCCCGCGCCCTGGTGGGCGATCCCCCCGTCCTGATGCTGGACGAACCGTCCAGCAATCTGGACCGCAAGGCGGAAGAGGATCTGGCCCGCACGCTGCTTGAATTGGCCAAGGAACATACGATCGTCATGGTCACCCATTCGCCGGTTCTGCTGTCGGTTTCCAACCGCGTGGTGGCGCTGGACAAGGGGCGCATTCTGGCCGCGGGTCCCTCGCAAGACATCCTGCCCCGCTTGTTCGCAAGACCGGCAGCACCCACTGCCGCAGCCCCGCCCCCGACATCGCCCCCCGCGCCGATGGCAAACGTTCCCCCAGCCAATCCGGGAGCCGCGCCATGATCATCAAGCGGCTTGACGCCCTGGTCGCCAGCCATCCCCTGCCCACTTGGCGTCCGATCGCCTGGACCATCATGGGATTGTTGGGGGCCTTCATCATCTGGGCCATCTTCGCCCGCCTCGACGAGGTGGCGATCGCCCAGGGCGAAGTGGTGCCCCACGGCAAGGTCAAGCTGATCCAGCATCTGGAAGGCGGCGTCTTGCGTGACATGTCGGTTCAGGAAGGCCAGATCGTCCACGAGGGGGCGCCGCTGTTCACGGTCGATCTGCCCGCCAGCGCCATCAATAAGGAAGAGCTTCAGGTGCGCCTTGACGGTGCCGTCTTGCAGCGCGCCCGCCTGGAAGCCGAGGCCAACGGCGCGGAACTGGTTTTTCCCCAAGAAGAATCCGACCGTCAACCAATCTTGCGCCAAGCTGAGTTGAACACCTACGAGTCGCGTTTCCGCGAGCATCAAAGCACGATGGCCAAGATCGTCGAGCAGGTCAAACAGCGCGAGCTGGACGTCCAGGAAATGGAATCGCGCCGCCGTTCCTCGCAAGCCAATTTGCGCATCGCCGAGGAAAAACTCGCCATGTCGCGCAACCTGCTGAAAGACGGGCTGACGCCGCGCATGGAACATCTTCAGGTGCAGCGCGACGTGGAAACCCTGCAAGGCGATATCGCCCAGCTTGAATCGGCGGTGCCCAGGGCCAAGGCGGCCCTTTCCGAAACGCTCAACCGCCAGAACGAGGAAGAGCAAAAATACCGCCGCGAAGCCCGCGAACAGTTGTCGCAGGCAGAGTTGACCATTGCGCGCACACGCGAACTTTTAAGCCAGGCTTCGGATCAGGCCTTGCGCAGCCAGGTCAACAGCCCCATCGACGGCATCGTCAAGAATCTGCGCTACAACACCATCGGCGGCGTCATCAAGCCGGGCGACACCGTAATGGAACTGGTGCCCTTGAAGGACAGGCTGGTCATCGAGGCCAAGCTGAATCCCATCGACCGTGGCTATGTCGAGGCCGGGCAGGAAACGCTGGTCAAGATCAGCACCTACGATTTCGCCCGCTATGGCGGCTTGTATGGCAAGGTCTCGTTGGTCGCCGCCGACTCGACCATCGACCAGACCACCGGCGAAGCCTTCTTTCGCGTGGTTGCCGAAACCGACAAATCCTATCTGGGCGACTCGGAAGGCATTCTGCCCATCACGCCCGGCATGCAGGCCACGGTGGAAATCCATACTGGCACCAAGACAGTGATGGAATATCTGCTAAAACCGGTCATCAAGCTCAAACACGAGGCTTTCAGGGAACGTTGACCAGCCCCTGAATTGGGAATTAGTGAATTCTTAGCCAAATTAATCGATATTGCGTCAATATATGGCTTCGACCACAATAGAAGCCATCTCTGACGTCAGACGGAGCAGCCTGCCCGACCATGTCGCTACCAACAATCTTTGGCCTGATTTTCAGCCTTGCCCTGTTCGTCTGGTCGATCATCATATCGACCGACAACTACAAGGCCTTTCTCGATCTGGCGAGCTTCATCATGGTTGTCGGCGGCACCTTTGCCGCCACTTTCATTTCTTATGAAGCGCGATATGTCTTTCAGGCCCTAAGCGTTCTGCGCACGGTGATCATTGCCGCCAAAATCGGCCGCATGGCGCTGACCGGCGAAGTGGGCCGCGTCATCCGTTGGGGCTATATGGTGCAGAAAAGCGGCCTGCCCGCCTTGGAAGCCGACGCCGGAAAGCTGCGCAGCCAGGACAAGTTCCTGTCCTTCGGCGTTGATCTGGTGGTCAGCGGCTATACCGGCCAGGAAGTGCGCGACACGCTGGCCAACACCATCGAATCGACCTTTCAGCGCGCCACCATCCCGGTCGCCATCTTGAAAAACATGGGCGCCAACGCGCCCGCCTTCGGCATGATCGGCACCCTGGTCGGCCTCGTCATCATGCTCGACAAAATGGCGACCGATCCGTCGGGGCTGGGGTCGGGCCTTGCCGTGGCCTTGATCACCACCCTTTACGGCGTTCTGTTCGCCCGCATCATCTTGCTGCCCGCCGCCAGCAAGATACAGCAGCGCGAGGAAATCGTGCGCTTCAGGAACTATCTGGTCGCCGAGGGATTGGCCCTGTTGGCCGAGCGCAAAAGCCCACGCTACATCCAGGACCGCATGAACAGCTTCCTTGATCCCAGCATCCATTTCAGCATCGACAAACACATGAAGAAATAGGAACGGGACCGTCAAAGCCATGGGCGACAAATTCGCTGCGCCGACCAAAGAAGGAGAAGAGTGCGAGGACTGGCTGACAACCTATGCCGACGCCATTACCCTTTTGATGGCTTTCTTCGTAATGATGTTTTCGATCTCGAAGGTCGATCCGGTCAAGCTGGAACAGTTGCAGCAGTCGCTGGCCAAGGACATCGCAAAAAAAGACGTGCTGCAGCCGATCCAACTTTTGAAGGACGATTTGAAAGACACGGCCCAGTCGCTGGGGGTCGAGGAATCGATGGGCGTCATGACCGACGACCGAGGCATCGTTCTTGAATTCGCGGCTCAGGCCTTTTATCTGGCTGGCACGGCCGACATCAAACCGGAAGCCGAAGTGGTGCTAAAGCGCGTGGCGGCCCTTCTCAATGCCGAACGCTATCAGGCCTTCCAGGTCGAGGTCGAGGGCCATACCGACGACGTGCCCATCGCGACGCCCCAATTCCCCTCGAACTGGGAATTGTCGGCCATGCGAGCCACCACGGTGACGCGCTATTTCATCAGCGGCGGCGTTGTCCCTGCCAGATTGCGCGCCACCGGCTTCGCCGATGTGGCGCCCAAAGTGCCCAACCGCGACATGAACGGCAACCCATTGCCCGCCAATCAGGCTATCAACCGGCGCGTGACCGTCCACATCATGCCGCGCCAGAACGAAACTTCGGCCCTGCCGAAATAACGGTCTTATTCAAGCCAGCGTCAGTTCCATATTGTCGCGCGCCACCAGCGTGCCGTCCCACACCTGACGGGCCGTGTCTTCCAGCGATTCCATGAATTGGTCGTCATGGTCAGGATCATGGTGGAAAATGGCCAGACGCTTCACATTCGCGGAACGGCATAGCCTGATGCCTTCCTGCCATGTCGAATGGCCCCAACCGACCTTGGGCGGGAATTCGTCGTCGGTATAGGTGCTGTCATAGATGACCAGATCAGCCCCCTCGATCAATTTCAGGATGTTCTGGTCGGGCTTTCCCGGCACATGTTCGGTATCGGTGATCACGCAAACCGACTTGCCCTTATGCTCGATCCGGTAGCCGGTGGCGCCGTTGGGATGGTTCAACTCGGCCGTCTTGATGACGACGTCCGGATAAGGCGAGAACGTACTGCCCGCCCTGAAATCCTCGTACGAGATTTCCGCCTTCAACGCGGCCAGGGGAACCGGGAACATGGGATTGGCCATCTGGCTGGCCAGAACCTGCTGAATGCTGCGGATGCCGCCGGTATCATTGTTGCCGTTCAAATGGCCCGCCATGATGTGCAACTTGAAGGCGGGCTGGAAATTGGGGGCGAAGAAGGGGAAGCCGTTGATGTGATCCCAATGGGTATGGGTCAACAGCAACACGGTCGAATCGACCTTGCGGCGCAAGAAATCGTGGCCAAGGTTGCGAATGCCGGTCCCCGCGTCGATCACGATGACGTGACCGGACAACACGAATTCGATGCAGCTCGTATTTCCGCCATAGACGACGTGGTTCGGCGACGGACAGGCTATGCTGCCGCGAACCCCCCAGAACTTGATCTTGTACCCCATGCAGCCATTCACTCCTGGCGGTCGCTTCCCCGATCTGCCGCCATTTTTCGAATAATTTCCATCAACGAAACCGTGGGGATGATAACAGAACTTATCAAGGGATGCGCCCGGTTTTTGCTGATTCCCGGCAAGGAATAACTTGAACCGGACTGCCTAGCTGAAGTGCCAGAATTTCAGAGGCATCGCCTTGATTTACAGCAATTTCCACCAATCCGCATGAATTTGCGTACCAAAAAGCCTCGCCGGGTTCTGCCTCGAAGAAGGTTCTGCGGCTTTTAAGCAAACGCCCGCCCGCCTGGATGCAGGCCCCCGCAGGCACCTGAGAGGCACGCAATCCGGTCATGACATTGCCGAAACGGTCGAGATAGATGGCGGCCGCCCAATCGTCGGGCCATTCGAGGCGGCGCACCTCTTCCGGGGCCAAGGGCAGCATATCGGGGCGGTCTCCCCTGGAAAGTCTGGCCGCCACCGGGGCGAAAAGGTCGCGCCCGTGGAAACTGGCCGACAATTTGGCTGGGCACCAAGCGATTTCATGAGCCTGGAAGTGGCGGCTGCGGCGCATGATCAGTTCAAACAACCCATTGTCCGGCCCCACGAACCAGCGCCCATCCGCCTCCACGGCCATTGCGCGCCGCTGACTGCCGACTCCGGGATCGACGACCGCCAGGACCACCGCCCCTTGCGCCATTTCATCGACCAAACTGGCCAGCAAATAGGCAGCCGCCTTCGAATCGAAGACAGGGGCGTCATGCATCAAATCGATGGCAGGCATGTTGGGTTCGATAGTGGCCAAGACGGCCTTCATCTGACCGACATAGGGCCCCTGCACGCCAAAGTCTGTAAACAAAAGGATCATGTCCTTGAAGATAGCGCCAAAATTGCGTTTCGTCATGCATGGAAACATAGGTCGTTTTATTTATCGCACACATAATTCAATGATATTATGTCATGACAAACCGTCAGCATTGTGACGAATGTCAATGTTTTTCACGATGAAAGCGACTGGTTTCAAATTAATTCGATTAAATACACTTGACGCAGATAAGTAGCCAACCCTATTGTTTATCAAACAAGCAATCAAAAGTATTGCTCTACTGAGGGATCAAAAAATGCTCACTAAATCGCTGTCCATGTCACCAGTCCGTCCGCCCGTCAGGCTGGTTGCCGATAACCCCGATCTTCCCGCCCGCAAGCGCCTTCCCCGCCAGGAACGCGAGAAGCTGATCGTCGACGAAGCCATCCGCTTCTTTGCCGAAGTCGGCTTCGAGGGGCAGACTCGGGCGCTGGCCGAAAGGCTGGGGGTTACACAGCCCCTGCTCTACCGCTATTTTCCCGACAAAAGCAGCCTGATCGACCGCGTCTACCAGGAAGTGTATCTGAACCGCTGGAACCTGGCCTGGGACTCGCTGATCACCGACCGGTCGCGCCCGTTGAAGGATCGGCTGAAGATCTTTTATCGCCAATTCTACGAGAATTATTACACGTATGAAGGCGTTCGCATTTTTCTGTTCGCTGGTCTCAAGGGGCTGGATTTGAACACAAAAGGCATCCAGGAGTTGATGCACCGCGCCGTGCTGCCGATCTGCGGCGAAATCCGCCATCAGGCAGGCCTGCCCAGCCCGACCGAAACCCCGTTGATGCCCGCGGAAATCGAAACCTACTGGTCGATGCATTCGCATTTCTTCTATCGCTCGGTTCGCCAGCATGTTTACGGCCTGCCCATCACCGACGATCTGGATAAGACGATCGATTTACATGTCGGCGAATATGCCGAGCGGGCGCCGGAACTGTTTCGCAAACTGCACGGCAAAAGCTAAGACCAAATTAGAGTCATTGAGTCCAACAGGCATGGGCGTCCATAATGGGCGCCCATGTCGTTTCAGCCCCTCCCCCTTGGCCTTGCGGCGCGCGTCTTTCTCCCCTTCGCCGGGGGATATTTCCTGTCGTACCTGTACAGATCGGTCAATGCCGTCATCGCCCCCGATCTGGTCTCGGAAATTGGGCTGTCCCCCGCCGATTTGGGCCTGTTGACCAGCGCCTATTTTCTGACCTTCGGCATGGCGCAATTGCCGCTGGGCATCTTGCTCGACCGCTTCGGCCCCAGACGGGTCGAAGCCGCCCTTCTTCTGATCGCAACCCTGGGAGCCGCCGTCTTCGCCTTGGCTTCGGCCAAGGAAATGCTGATCTTCGGACGCGGCCTGATCGGCTTGGGCGTCGCCGCCTGCCTGATGGCCTCGATGAAGGGCTTTACGCAATGGTTCGCCGCCGAACGCCTGCCGCTGGTCAACGGCCTGTTACTGGGTTGCGGCGGTTTGGGGGCGCTGGCCGCCACCGCCCCCGTCGAATTCGCCTTGCAGCATACGGGCTGGCGCAATCTGTTCTTGCTGCTGGCGGGGGCCACGCTGCTGTCTTCCGCCGTCATCTTCTTCGTCATGCCCGACCGCAAAGCGGAACGCGGCGCGGGCCAGAATGAAAGCGTCAGCCAGCAGATCGGAGCGCTGAAAATCATTTTCAAAAGCCCTGTCTTTTGGGGCATCGCCCCCGGCTCGGCGCTGATCCAAGCCAGTTTCATGGGCATTCAGGGTCTGTGGGCGGGGCCTTGGCTGCGCGATGTGGCCGGTCTTTCGCGCCCGGAAGTGGCGGGCCACCTGTTCGCCATGGCCGGCGCCGTCGCCTTGGGCTTCGTTTCGATGGGGCTGCTCGCCGACTGGCTGCGCCGCCACAAGATCAGCCCTCTCGCGATTTCCCTGGCGGGAATGATCCTGTTCCTACTCGTTCAACTGGCCCTTGTCTTGGAAGCGACGTCGCTGGCCTTGCCGCTTTGCCTGCTGTTCGGCTTCCTGGGCACGTCGGGGGCCTTGAACTATGCCAGCCTCAATCAGCTTTTCCCGCCCAACATGGCTGGGCGCGTGGCGACCAGCTTCAATCTGCTGGTCTTCGCCGCGACCTTTGCCTGCCAGTGGGGCATGGGCGCCGTGATCGGCCTGTGGCCCGCCGAGAACGGCCATTACGACAGCCAGGCCTACGCCGCTTCGTTTGGCCTGATGCTGGGTTTGCAGGTGATCGGCGTCGGCTGGATCGTCTATTCACGCAGAAGGCATAGGCTATGAAACATCGGCTGATCGTCACGCGCCGCCTGCCGGAAACGGTCGAGGAACGCATCAAACGCGAATTCGACGCATGGATTCCCGAGCAAGACAAACCGATGAGCGGCAAGGAGTTGCTGGAACTGGCCGCAGGCGCCAACGCCCTTCTGGTGACTCCCACCGAACGCATCGACGCCGACTTGATCGCCCTCCTCCCCGCATCGGTCAGGATCGTCGCCACATTCTCGGTCGGCTACGATCATATCGACCTTCCGGCTGCCAAGAAGCGCGGCATCGCGGTTACCCATACGCCGGGCGTTCTGACCAACGCCACGGCAGAAATCGCCCTGTTGCTTATCCTGGGCGCGGCCAGGCGCGCCCACGAGGGCGAAATGATCATGCGCGACGCCAGTTGGACCGGCTGGACGCCCACCCAACTGCTGGGCTGCGAGTTGGCTGGCAAGCGCCTGGGCATTCTGGGCATGGGACGCATCGGCCAAGCCGTGGCCGACAGGGCGCGCGCCTTCGGCATGTCCATTTTCTATTCCAACCGCCGCCGCCTGCCTCCCGACCAGGAAAAGGGCGCTACCTTTTGCCCCGATCCCGAAGCGATGCTGGCGCGAATCGACATCCTGTCCCTGAACGCGCCATCAACCCCCGAGACCTGGCATTTTCTGGACGAACGGCGCATTTCGTTGATGAAACCAGGGGCCATCGTGGTCAATACCGGGCGCGGCCCCCTGATCGACGACGACGCTCTGATTGGCGCCCTGAAATCCGGCCACATCGCCGCAGCCGGATTGGATGTCTATGAAAACGAACCCAAGGCGCATCCCGGCTACCGGGAACTGCCAAACACGTTCCTACTGCCGCATCTGGGCAGCGCCACCACCGAAACCCGCAATGCCATGGGCATGATGGCGCTGGACAACATCCAAGCCGTTCTTCAGGGGTTGGCTCCACCCAACGGTCTGTAACAAAACATTTTTCTTCCACTTTTTTGTTCAAGGCGGAGCCGAGCGGTTCCGCCTTATTGCGTTTCGCAATGCGACACCCATTCCGATGATGTTGTATTTTGCAACATTCCTGTTGACGGGTAGGTCGCACAGGAATATCACGGATATCTAAATTATCGGTCTCGCTTCGCCCCTGGCCATTGGCAATCAATATGGGCCGCAGGGAGACAAATTGGGCAACATCCTTAGAAAAAAAGGAAATCCAAGTTGCATCCGCATCCTCTGCTGCGCATCCTTTCCCTGGCCGCCTTCACCTTGATCTTGTTGAACGCCGACCTCGCCCTGGCCGCCGACCTGCCAACCGGCGCCGAGGAAGGCTTGCCCTGGTGGGGCTGGGCCGCTTTGCTATTCGTCGTCACCTTCTTCCTGGGAATCGTGGCCGTTCTGGGCGGCGTGGGCGGCGGCGTGCTGTTTGTGCCGATCGTTGGCGGATTCTTCCCCTTCCATCTCGATTTTGTGCGAGGCGCCGGTCTGCTGGTGGCGCTGGCGGGCGCCCTGGCGGCAGGCCCCGGCCTGTTGAGCAGCGGCATGGCCAGCCTGCGTCTGGCCGCTCCCTTGGCCTTGCTGGCCTCGGCATCCGCCATCGCCGGGGCCATGATCGGCTTGGCCTTGCCCACCAATGTCGTGCAACTGGCGCTGGGCACCACCATTTTGGGCATCGTCGTTCTGATGTTCCTGGCCAAGAAGTCGGAGTTCCCCGAAGTCGCCAAGGCCGACAGCCTGTCGGCGGCCCTGAAAATGAACGGCGTTTTTACCGACGCCTATTCCGGCAAAAGCGTCGACTGGCGAGTGCATCGCACGCCGCAGGGTTTGGCCATGTTCGTCGTGATCGGCCTGATGGCGGGCATGTTCGGGCTTGGCGCCGGATGGGCCAATGTGCCGGTGCTCAATCTGCTGATGGGGGCGCCGCTGAAGGTTTCTGTGGCGACCAGCAAATTCATGTTGTCGATCGTCGATACCGCCGCCGCCTGGGTCTATCTGAACCAGGGCGCGGTTCTGGCCATCATCGCCGTTCCCTCGATCATCGGCATCATGCTGGGGTCGCTGGTCGGCGTGCGTCTGCTTAAGCGCACCAACGCCTCGGTGGTGCGCAAGGTGGTGATCGGCATGCTGTTGCTGGCCGGGGGACGCGCCCTCTTGAAGGGCCTGGGAATCTAAAGGAGTAAGACCAATGGACATGACCTTGCCGTCCGTCGCATCCGCCAAAACGACCGAAACGGTCTCGCAGCCCCAAACTTTGGCCGTTTCGCAAGAGCAGCTTATCTACGCCAACCTGCTCGATATCGGCATGAAGGCGGGCATGGCGCTCCTGATCGTCTCGTTCGGACTGTATGTTTCGGGAATCTTGTCGCCGCTGGTTCCCTTGAACGAACTGCCGAACTACTGGTCCATGCCGGTCAATCAGTATTTGACCGCCACGGGCGTCGGCACCGGCTGGAGCTGGGTCAAGCTGATCAGCCATGGCGACTTCCTGAACTTCATCGGCATCGCCTTTCTGTCCGCGGTGACCATCGCATGCTATTTTCGCATCATTCCGATTCCTTTTCGCAATGGGGAACGCGTTTTCACCGCCATTTTGGTGATTGAAACGCTTGTCCTTATCCTGGGGGCCTCGGGCATCCTGGTCATCGGCCACTGACGGAGATTACCGCATGTCCTCGCTCGATCCCCTGGCCCGCATGGATAGAATCCTGGTCTCCAGCGACGGCTCCGAATTCAGCGAAGGCGCTGTCCGGCTTGCCATCGCGGTCGGCGTCAAGTCGGGCGCCAAACTTTTCGCCATGACCATGGTGAAAACCAATCCCGAATATGAAACCATTGCGCCGCAACTGGTGGCCCAAAAGGCGGCGGAGTCCCGCGCGCATCTGGAATCCGTCGTGGCCAGGGCCAAAGAGGCAGGCATCGCCTGCGAACCCATCCTTTGCCATGGCGACGAACCCTCGCGCGAGACCATCGATGCGGCGCGCAAGGTCAATGCCGATCTGATCGTGATGGGACGGCGCGGAAGGCGCGGCTTGGCGCGGCTGATGGTTGGCGACGCCACCGTCAAGGTGATCGGCAAGGGACCCTGCAGCGTTCTGGTGGTCCCCCAGGCTTCCCAGATGTGGACCAGCCGCATCTTGCTGGCCACCGACGGATCGCGCTTCAGCGACGCGGCGGCCGTAACGGCCAGCATGGTCGCCAAATGCTGCCATACGGCGGTCAGCGTGGTGACGGCCCTGGTTCCCAGCCACAATGAGAAGCGCCAGCAGGAAGGCCGCGATTCGGTGGCCAAAATCGTTGCTTACTTGCGTGATCAGGGAATCGAGGCGGAGGGCGAGGCTTTGCCCGGCGAACCCGATCAAGTGATCGTGGAAGCCGCGCAACGCAAGGCCGCCGGCTTGATCATCACCGGCACGCACGGGCGTACCGGCTTCGACAAGGTTCTGGTGGGCAGCGTTTCCGAACGCGTCATCGGCAAGACCGCCTGTCCGGTTCTGGTGGTCAAGGCCTGAGAACAGACCTGCCGTCTTGCCCGCCTGCGGCCAGCATGCCACCATGCCGGGCATGAATTCGCTTCGCAGAAAAATCATCTTCGGCTATCTGGCCGTCGGCCTGTTCGTGTTCGCACTGTCGCTGGCGGCCATCTACGAACTGTGGCGGCTTGAACGCGATCTGGCGACCGAGGAATCCTTGTATTCGCTGGTCGATGCCGTGATGGAGGCTAGGCGCTTCGAGAAGAATTACATTCTTTACCAGGGGGCGAGCGATCTGGAGCAAAACGCCTTCTATGTCCGCCAGGCATCCCGCCTGCTAGACAGCCATGCCGAAATTCTGAGCGTCATCGATGCGCCGGAAATCGGCCCCCGCCTTGCAGCCTTGCTTGAAGGCTACAGTCAAGCGCTGGATGTTTTCGTCAAGAAGCCTACCGACGCCAACGAAGCTATGCTGCGTACTTTTGGCAAGGAAATGACCGAGGCGGCTCATCAGTTGGCGGCTTGGCGCAGAAGCGATCTGCACCGCGCCATGACGCTGCACCGCTACATCCTGATCGGCGTGGTGGCCGGTGGCCTGGCCCTGATCTTGATATCGGGCACGCTGGTTTCGCTAAGGGTTACGCGCCCGCTTCGCCAAATGCAAAGGCGCATGGAGGAAATCGCAGCGGGCGAACGCATGACGCAGATCGACCTTCCTTCGAATGATGCGGAAATCCGTTCGCTGACGGATGCGTTCAACCGGGTGCTGGGCGAGTTGGAGTTGCGCAGCCAGCAAATGCTGGTTTCGCAGAAGCTGGCCTCGCTGGGCGTCATGCTTTCAGGCGTCGCCCACGAACTGAACAACCCGCTGTCCAACATCTCGACCTCGTGCCAGATTCTTCTTGAGGAAGGAAAGGACGCCGATCCGGAATTCCTGCGCTGGCATCTGGCGCAGATGGACGAGCAGACGGAACGGGCCAAGCGCATCGTGGCCTCGCTGCTCGATTTCAGCCGCCATCAGCGCTTCATGAAGGAACATGTGGGTCTGAAGCCGCTGGCCCAAGAAACGCTGTCCTTCGTGCGCGGCCAGATGCCAAGCGGCGCCGCCATCGACATGGACATTCCCGACGATCTGACCCTGCCCGCCGACCGGCAGCGGCTGCAACAAGTGCTGATCAATCTGCTGAAAAACGCCGCCGAGGCCTGCGGCGCCGAAGGCCGGGTTCGACTTCGCGCCTGGACGCAAGACAAGATCGCGATGATCGAGGTGGCCGACAACGGCAGCGGCATCCCCGCCGCCGACCTCCCGCATATCTTCGATCCTTTCTTCACCACGAAGGAGGTCGGTCGGGGGTCCGGCCTGGGTCTGTTCATCGTTCACGACATCGTGAAAAAGCATGGCGGCGCGATATCGGTGACCTCGCCCCCCGAGGGCGGCACAGAGTTCTTGATCCGACTTCCGCTTGATGACAACACTATCGGCCAGACCTGAAGGAGGCATAATGGCGGATCAGGGCCGGTTGCTGATCGTGGACGACGAGAAGGTGGCGCTCAAGAACCTCGAGCATGTGCTGAGGAAGGAGGGCTATGACGTCGTTTGCGCGCAGACCGGCCAGGCTGCCATCACGCGCATCGGCAAGGAAAGTTTCGACGTCGTCCTGACCGATCTGCGCATGGAGCGCATCGACGGCATGCAGGTCTTGAAATCCTGCCGCGAACTTTCGCCCTCGACCGAGGTCGTCATGATCACCGGCTTCGCCACCGTCGACAGCGCCGTCGAGGCCATGCGCCAGGGCGCCTTCAGCTATGTCGCCAAGCCTTACCGGCTAGACGAGGTGCGCCGCGTGGTGGCCGAGGCCCTGGACCGCGTGAAGCGCCGACAGTCCCTGGCAGCCATGAGCGAGAGCAAAACCGGCGACGAAGCCTTTCTGACCCGCACCCCCGCCCTTCAGCGCGTGCTGACCACCGCCAGACAGGTGGCGGCTCTCGATTGCCCGGTCCTGATCCTGGGCGAACAGGGAACCGGGCGGCGCGCTTTGGCCAGAACCCTGCATCAGTTGGGCGCCCAGGCGGATGCGCCCTTTCAAATCCTGCGATGCAGCGCCCATGACAACGTGGCCCTGGAAGCCATGCTGTTCGGCAGCCAGGCCCCTCAGAGCGGCACCTTGCTGCTGGAGGAAGTGGAAATGCTGCCAGCCGCTCTTCAGGCAAGACTGGCCATGGCGCTCGACCAGCCCGGCGGCGACGAGGCGCACGCCTTGAAGCCGCGCCTGCTGGTCAGCAGTTCGGCCGATCTGGACGGGGCGGTCAAGGACGGCGTCTTTCGCCAAGACCTGCATCTGATGCTGCGGGTGGTCACCCTGACCTTGCCCCCCTTGTCTCAACGCACCGGCGATATTCCCCTGCTGGCCCTGCATCTTCTGGGCAAAGCGTGCGCGGAAAACGGCAAGACCTTGCTTCGCATCTCGGACGACGCGCTCGATCTGCTGGCCGCCTACGATTATCCAGGCAATGTGCGTGAACTGGATACGGTGATCAGGGGCGCCGTGGCGGTTTGCGACGGCGCCACCATCGAACCGCGCCATCTGCCGCCCAGCGTGCGCCACGCCAATCGCGAAGCCAGAAGCAACCGGCTGCAAACGCTGGAGGAGCGCGAGCGCGAATACATCATGTGGGTGCTGGAAGAAGTGGGCGGCAACCAGACCTTGGCCGCCAAGGTGCTGGGCATCGACCGCGCCTCGCTCTGGCGCAAGCTGAAGCGCTATGAAAACGAAAAGGGAAAGGAAGAGGGTTAGGTTTTCTCGGCCCTAGCGCACGATCATTTAACTCCGAGTCACTCCGTGACGCGGAGTTAAACGTGAATCGTTCGCTAAAACAAATAGGTAGAGCAGATTCACGTCTTCAATCAAAGCCGTTTAACGGCTTCTATTGAAGACGATCTGCTCTAGCCTTCATCACCGCCGCGACATGCGGAGCCGACAGCAAAACCAGAAGACCGGCCAGAACCAATATCTGACAATTGGACACCGTCCCGGCCAGGATCAGCGGAATCTGCTCGTTCAAGCTGGGATGCATTTTGACGAAATCGTCGCCGATCAGGGCAAGGCCCTCGCCCACCAGGCTGTCGGCTCCCGCCAGCGGCAAAAGCACGGCCAGCCAGCGATCACCCTTGGCACCGCCGAAGGCCGTCAGGCCCGACAAGGCGTTGCGGCATTCGGCCCCGGCCAGCTTGGCCATGGCCGCCAGCCCCAAAACCGCCGCCGCCAGGATGGCGATTTGCGCAACAGGAATGTCGCGATAACGTCCGTCATGGGCCAACGCCACCGCCATGACCACGGCATAGACGGCGAAAACCGCCATCAGACGGCGCAGCCATAAGGGCGGCGCTTCCAGCCTTTCCGCGGTCCAGGCGGCGGCTTGGCGCACGCTGCCCAGACAAAGCACGATCAGCGCCGCCCCCACGATCAGAGGAGAGGCCGTCGTCCATAGGGTGAAGGCCGCCCCCCAGGAGACCGAGGCGTAACGAACGAACAACGCCGCCAGCAATTGGGCGAAAACGATGGTTCCCAAAGCCAGGACAAGACGGCCCTCCAGCAGATCGCGCCGGAAAGGCGCCAGCAGCAGCAAGGCCAGCAGGATCGACCAGCCAGCCTTCCATTTCCAGGCGGGATCCTCCGAAACCCCTCCCACCAGCGGGAATTTCTGCGCGCGATCGGCATCGATCAGCCCCCATTTGGCGCCCACCGTGCCTTCGAGATTGTATTTCCAATTCTGATCGTAGGCCTCGACCAGATTGTAATCGAAACCGTTCTTGATGGATGTCTCGACCAGCGAACGCAGATGCTTGGCGGCGTTCACATTGCCGGGCGCCGCAGGCCCCCTCTGGCGGCCCTGGGTCGGCCATCCCGCCTCGCCGATCAAGATCGGCTTGCCGGGAAAAGCCTGGCTCATGATCTGGTGGATTTTCTCGAAATGCGGACCCACGCCATCGACGCTCACGGGTTCGTCTTCCCAGTAAGGCAGGATATGGATGGTGATGAAATCGACTTCCTGGGCCACTTCGGGATGTTTCAGCCAAAAGGCCCAGACATCGGCATAGGAGACCGGCTGCTTCACATTGGCCTTCACCCTGCGGATGTAGGAAATCAGCTTGTCGGGCGTCAGATCGCGCCGCAGAAGCACTTCGTTGCCCACGATGACGCGCTCGACGGTATCGGGATAATCATGCGCCAACTGAATTAGCGAGTCGATTTCGGCGTCGTTGGTCTTGCGCCCTTTCTCGGTCGTGTCGCTGGTGATCCAAGCACTTTGAATGACCTTGATGCCGTATTTGGCCGCCAGCGGCGGCACCGCCTCCATGCCCTCGCGGCTGGTATAGGTGCGCACGGAACGCGTCAATCCCTTCAGGCGCGCCATGTCTTCTTCAATCTGTTCGCGCGTCGGATAGACCTGGGTCAGCGGGCTTTGTCCGTCGCGGAACGGCGCAAACGACATGCTGGCGATCTGGCCCGCGACATCCGGCCCTGTCTCTCGCTCGCGATTGGGCCATCCCCAGCCCAGCACCGCCAGTTCGGCGGCCACGATGAATCCGATCAGCAGCAAGAAAGTGCGTTTCATAGCGTCCTAGCGTCCTTCGCCGTGAATGGAGAGATAGCGCCGATCCCTGACCAGGGCCAGCGGCACGCCGAAGCGCTGAATCTTGGCGATGGTCCGCCCCTCGGATTTCTTGTGGCAGTCCTCAACGGTGTACGTGATCATGAAATCGGCCTCCTCCAGCCTCTTCGTATAGACCAGTTGTGGCGAAAAGTAATAATAAGCGGAAAGAGCATGGCCGCATACCGCGACTTTCCATATCTTATTTTCGCCGCCCAGTTCGGCCTGCTCATTATCGACGTAATCAGCCAGCGCCAGCGTCGCCTCGCGCAGCGAATTGCTCCAATAATCCATTTCCCACTTGCCTTCGGCCCCGGCCACCCCGCCCACCAATTGGTTGTAGAAGATGTATTGATGCGGATGCAGCATGGCCATTTGCCATGCCAGGACGACCATCAGCCCCATCAAGATGACCGTGAAGCCCCGCCCAAACCAATGATGAAAGCGCCACAGCGATTCCCACACCCTGTCCAAGGCAAAGGCCGCCAGCACCACCAGCGGAGGAACGACGAACAGGAAATGCCGCAGCCCGTTATAGGCGGTGGGGCGCATGAGAACGAACATGAACAGGGGAAACAGAGCGGTCAGGGCGGTCAGAAATAAATTCATGCTGCCTTGTGGGAAGGGCACCCCATGGCGCCGATCCTTCAGCCAGAACAAAAACATAACGGCGCCAACGGCCAATCCCGCCAGGACGATCTCGGGCAAGGTGGCGACCAGATAACCGGGAATGTAGGAGGCCGGCAGATGATCGGCCGTATAGACCTGCCCGCCCATATTGGTCTTGATGCCAATTCCCAGCGTGGAAAAGCCCAACAGGGCGCGCAGTGGGTTCAGGAAGTCCTGATAGGACCAGGGCCAAAGGACGGCCATCACGGCATAGGCCAGCGCCAAGGGCATCAGGATCGAGCGCAGCATGACCAGGGATTCGCGCCACAGAAGACTTAGGCTTTTCAAGCGGATGTAAAGGCCAAGCAGACGCAGCCCTAGGCCCAACCCCAGATAGAACAGCATGAGCAATGCGCCCGCCCGAATGCCCATGGCAACGCCCAGCGCGATGCCAAAACCGATGCGCGCCGAACGAGAGGGCATGGGCAATTCTTGGACAAGTCGGCAAAGATAATAAAGCGCCCACAGCATCGCCGAGGCGAAGGGCGCATCCTTGGGATTGTTGAACATATGACCCCAGAAAGGCGGGGTCAGGGCCAGCAGGACCAGAGCCAGGACTCCGGCCCGCTCACCGCCCAACAGACGCCCCAGCCGCCAGACTCCGGCCAAACCCACGACGCCCAGCACGCCGCCCAGCAGGTGGCGCGTTTCGAAAACGCCCAGCGGCGAAACTTCGTTGGCGATGGCGGCCAACAGATCGAAGAAGCCGCCATAATGAAACAGGTCCAGATATTCCAGCGCCGAGCGATCTTGAAAGAACGAGGTGTAATAGGCCAGAATCATCCGCCCATATTCGTTCTGCACCGCCTCGTCATGGGTAATGCCGTAATCGCCGAACAACAGCCCAACCAGAATAAGCGCCGCCACCAACAGGGCGATGCCCAGGTCATCATAAACATCGCCGCTCCAATGGAGCGGCGAGCCTGACCGGGCCGTGGGAAGATCGCTTTTCAAACTCATGGATCGGAAGACTATCAGGGCTTTCCCTGGCTTGCTATAACTGGATCATGCCAGATACGCGCCATGAAAATGCCGGTCAGACCGCCCTTTTCCACCTGGGATGGGAGCGTTTCCACCATGATTCCTTGAAACTTTCCAAACGGTTGAAAGATATGGGGCGCGATTGGGCCGGTTTGGTGGCGATCACCAGGGGCGGCTTGGTCCCCGCCATGATCGTTGCCCGCGAACTGGGCCTGCGCAAGATCGAAACCCTGTCCATCGCCAGTTACGACGGCCAGCGTCAGGGTGAAGCCCATGTGCTAAAGAAAGCCAAGGCGGCGATGGCGGATGGCGGACAAGGCTGGCTGGTCATCGACGATCTGACCGACAGCGGCGTGACGGCTAGGCTGGCTCGCAAGCTCTTGCCGCATGCCTTTATCGCCGCCGTCTACGCCAAACCCAAGGGCGCGCCCTCTCTCGACCTGTTCGCCGAAGACATCGAACAGTCGGTCTGGGTGGTTTTTCCTTGGGATGACGATCAATAATCGCACAAACCAAGGCAAAGCGTTGATCCAGGTCAACCAGAATCGCCGGTTGCAATATGACGATTGACAGCGCGTCCGGCGCGTCACAAATTCCGCCTCATGACGGGGACCAAGCAACGTTTTTCACACAGAGCAGGAACGACGCGCCGACGCGCCGTGGCTTGGCTCGGCTTGGTCATTTTCTCGTTCAACGTCTTGTCCAGCGCCCTGCTGCCAATGCCTGCCATGGCAAATGCGTTGAATGACGGACGCGGCGCCTATGTCGTCTGCACAGCGGCTGGCATGATCGAATTCGATCGGAGCGGCGTCCCCATCGACAAGGGCCACGACAGCGATCAAATTTGCGTCTTCTGTCTGCCTCTGTGTCATGGCGGCGTCAATGTTCCGCCGACTTTCGTTCTGGCCGAAGCCCATTTGCTGGCTTCAGGCGCCATCCTTCCTGCTAGCGACATTCGTGAAGCCGCCTCCCCACGACTTACCGGCTCATCGGCCCCCCGCGCCCCTCCTCAAGCCTGATTCCTGGAATATGAACGGCCTTGCGTCGCTCCAGTAAATGGAGTTGCGGGGCGACAGGATGATTCTTCAGGCGCGTTTTTCGCCTGAAGCGGTACTTGAGGGGATCAAGATGAAAAAGACAATGCGCATCGCCGCCTTGCTGGCGCCAGCATTGGGCTGTGGCGCTCAGGCTTATGGTCAGGAAGTTCTCGATGATGTTTGGGTTACGGCAACCCGCTCGGGCACCTCGCTCGACCGCACCGGCAGTTCGATCACCGTCATCGACAGCCAGAAAATCGAGGCCAAGCAGACGAGCAAAGTAGAGGAACTGTTGAAAGCCACCCCTGGCGTCAGCGTTGTGCGCTTCGGCGGCGCCGGTGGATCGTCGCAAATCAATCTGCGCGGCACTAATTCGAACCATACCACGGTACTGATCGACGGCCAGCGCGCCAACTTCCAGGACCCATCCTCCTACACCTTCGATTTCGACTGGATGCAAACGGACAATATCGAGCGTATCGAGATTCTGCGCGGCCCCTCGGCCGGGCAATGGGGCGCCGACACCATCGGCGGCGTGGTCAACATCGTCACCAAGAAGGGCAAGGGACCTGCAAAGGTGACGCTGACCGGAGAATATGGCAGCTTCGACACCGACCGCGAAAGCCTGGGCGTAACCGGCGGCGGCGAACGCTATGATTACAATCTCAACGTCTCACGCTTCTCTACGGGCGGCTGGTCAATCGCCTCCAGCGACCGAAATTTCGGCACGGAAAGGGACAGCACACAAAACGCCACCTACCAAGCCAAGATCGGCATTTCGCCCACCGACAACAGCGAAATCGAAGCTAGGTATGCCCATACCGATTTCGAAACCGACCTTGACGGAACCCGCACCGGCGGCGGCACGCAAGACACCAACCGCGGCAAGTACAAGCATGTCGATTCCGGACATGTAAAGGGGACGCTGGGCCTGTTCGACGGCTTTTGGACCCAAACGGCGACCGCGTCGATGATGAACAACGACCAGTGGAACACCGGGGGCACAACCACGCGATGCACGACCGGCCAGCCTGCGCCGCTTTGCACAGGCTACGACTCGTCATCGACCAGCTTTTCCTGGCAAAACGATCTGAAGTTCAACCAGAACAACACGACGACAATCGGCGTCGAGACGCTGCGCGAAACCTATATGCAAAAATATTATCAGCAAGGTGGCCGCATCGCCGCCGATACCGAAGTGTGGACCAACGCAGGATACATTCAACACCAGACCAGACTGTTTGACGTGCTTGACCTGACCGGTGGATATCGAGGTGCCGACCACCAGACCGCCGGTTGGCACCCCACTTATTTCGGCAACGCCGCCTATCATCTGCCGACGAATACGACGCTGAAAGGATCTTACGGCACCACCTTCAAGGCGCCGTCGCATTATCAGATATATTATCCATCCGGCACCAAGAATCTGGAACTGCTGCCTGAGGAAGGCCGCGGCTGGGACGTTGGCTTCGAGCAGAAATTTCTGACCGGCAAGCTGAAGACCGGCGCCACCTATTTTCAAAACAACATCCGAAACCTGATCGAGTATGTCAGTTCCGCCACGCAGTACCAGAACGTCAGCGAGGCCACCACCTACGGCGTCGAGACCTTCTTGAACTATCAGGTTTTCGACGAGTCCGGCAGTTCGCTGTCTGTGGCGCCGAATTACACTTACACCCGCGCTTACAGCCGCGCGGAAAGAGAGGAATTGACCCGCAGGCCACGCCACGCCATCGGCAGCAACGTCAACTACCGATTTTTTGAAAAGCGGGCGCAGGTGAACATGTCGGCGACTTACCAGACGGATTTTCACGAATCGCGCTCGTCCACCACAACCAGATATCCGGTCAAGAATGGCGAGTACTTCAAGATCGATCTGGCAAGCAGTTATGACGTCACCGACAATTTCCAGCTTTTCGGTCGCGTCGACAATCTAACAGACAGCTATATCGAATCCGCCTATGGCTATGCCGAAAGCGGCGGCATCGGCGTTTTCGCAGGCGTGAAAGTAACCTTCGAGCCAGGCAAGTTCTTGACCGGCGAAGGGAAATGAGGACGGCTCCGGCCCTGGCGCAGGATCGTTTATCTCCGAGTCACCCCGGTGACCCGGAGATAAACGTGAATCGTTCGCCAAGACAAATTGCTAGAGCAGATTCACGCCTTCAATCGATGCCGACAAACGGCTTCGATTTTAGGCGACCTGCTCTAGTCACGCCAAAGGATGTCCGCTTTGGCGCGATCTCGCTGGCCCTGCATCTGGCGGGCGGCATGGCACTGCTTTGGAGTGGCGGCATGCCGCTTCCAAGCAGGCCATCCCTGCCCGGCCCATCCTTCCAACTGGTGGCCGCACCGCCGCCCGTCGCGGCGCCGCCCTTGCCACAAGTCGTTCCGCAAACGACGCCCGTATCGAAGGCCAAGGCCAAGCCCGCAAAGCCGGTTCTGGCGCAAACGCCTACCGCAAAACCCGTCGCGGCCCCTGTCGCCCAGGAACCGGCCATCGACAGCGCTGCGCAGGCAGCACCCGCCGTCGCCAGCCCTGCCGCGAATTCCGGCCCGGTTGTCGATGACTTCCAGCGCGTTTCCTATCTCGACCGGTCCCTACCTCTTTATCCGATATCGGCCCGCAAGCGCGGCATCGAAGGACGCGTTCTTTTGCATGTGGACATCGACCCCATGGGCCTTCCGGCACTCATAAAAATTGCCAAAAGCAGCGGCTCGGAAGCCCTGGACAAAGCGGCAATGGAAGCCGTACGGCAATGGAAATTCAAGCCGGCGCGCCGGGGACATCATGCGGTCGCCGCCAGCGTCACCATCCCCATTCACTTCAAGCTCGACGGCACCGTCGTCGCCGACGCCCAATAGGAGGTTGCCATGCGTTCTGCAGTCTTATTCATCCACCGCTGGGTTGGCATCACTGTTCTGTTCTTCCTGGCCATCGCCGCCATCACCGGCGCCATCATCGCCTTCAACAAGGAACTCGACCGCGCCATCAATCCGGAATGGAATTACGTGACCCCCACCGGCGCGCGTTTGTCTCTGAACGATCTTGTCGCCAAGATGCACGAGCGCTTCCCCGAAGCCCGCGTCACCTATGTACGCATCGACGAGCCAGAAGACCGCTCGTTTCGCTTTCTGGTCAGCCGCAAGCCCGGCGACGGCGAAGGAACCAAGCTCATCAACCAACAGGTCTTCGTCAATCCGTATGATGGCAAAATTTTGGGGACGCGCCGCAGCGGCACCTTCTCGGTTGACCGGCCCAACCTGATCCCCTTCCTTTCCAAGCTTCATTACACGCTGTTCCTGGGCGATTTCGGCAAATGGCTGATGGGATTTGTGGCTCTGGCCTGGCTGATCGACCATTTTGGGGCCGCCTATCTGTCCTTCCCGAACCTGAAGAACTGGAAGAAGTCGTTTCTGCTGCGCTGGCGCTCTGGGGGCTACAAGCTCAATTTCGATCTGCACCGGGCGGGCGGGCTGTGGTTCTTCCCCATCTTGTTCGTGCTGGCCCTGACCAGCGTCGAGCTCAATCTGAAAGCGCCTTTCGTTTGGGTGGTGTCGCAATTCTCCTCGCTGACCTCGAAGAACTGCGTCTGCCATGTTGATCCCAACGCCAACTGGGCGGCCAACACCAGTTCTTGGGACGGCGCCGTCGATCTGGCCCGCAACCTGATGCCGAACCTCTCGCCCAGCAGCGTCATGTTCTATCCCGACGAGGGCAAGTTCCGCATTTCGATGCGTGGCCCCGACGACATCTCGGACGCCGGCATGACCTATGTCTATATCAACGCCGTCACCGGCAAGCAGTTGATGGTTTTTGACCGCAGCGACGAGACTGGCGGCGACACGTTCATGGCCTGGATGTATCCGCTGCACAATGGCCGCGCCTTCGGCTTGGCGGGCCAGATCGTCATCAGCCTGACCGGAATTCTGCTGACGGTGATCTGCGTCACCGGCCTAGTCATCTATTTCAAGAAGCTGGGGGCCAGGAAGGCCGGTCGGCAGTTGAGGTTGAAGCAGCAGACAACCGCCGCCGCCCCAGCCCTTGAAAACGAGGCCGCCCAGTGAGCGAACAAATCGGACTTCTCACTTTTCTTGAACGCAGCGATGCCATAGCCCAAAGCGTGGCCTTGCTGCTGCTGCTGCTGTCGCTGGCCAGTTGGTGGGTGATCGCGGCCAGGATGCTGGCGCAACTGCGCCTCAACCGCTGCCTGGGGCGTATATTCACCAGCTTCTGGGCGGCATCGTCCCTGGATCAGGCGTTGGCCCAGATGCGAGACCAGGACAGCACAGGCCTGTTCTTCGGATTGGCCGAAACCGCGGCCAATGCCGCCGACATGCAGGCCAGACATCAGGAACAAGGCATTGGATCGGGCGTTTCCAACAGCGAATTGCTGACCCGTGCCATGCGCAATTACATCGTCCATGCCCAGGCCAAGATCGAAAGCGGGCTTACCTTCCTGGCCTCGGTCGGCTCGACGGCGCCCTTCATCGGTCTGTTCGGAACGGTGTGGGGCATCTACCACGCCCTGGTCGGGCTGGCAGGAGCCACCCATGTGGTGCTGGACAAGGTGGCGGGGCCGGTCGGCGAGGCTTTGATCATGACGGCGGCGGGCCTGTTCGTAGCCATTCCCGCCGTGCTGGCCTACAACGCGCTCAACCGCGCCAACCGGCTGATTCTGGCCCAATTGGACGGTTTCGCGCACGATCTGCACGCCTATCTGATGACCGGGGCGCGCATCAACACCTTGCCTAAGCGGAGCTGACGATGTCCTTCGGCGGTTTCAACGACAACAACAGCCAGCCCATGGCCGACATCAACACGACGCCGCTGGTCGACGTCATGTTGGTGTTGCTGGTGATTTTCATCATCACCGCCCCTTTGTTCAACGAGGCGGTACCCATCGACCTGCCCCAGACCAGCGCCAGCCGGATCGAGGAAAAGCCGACCGTGCTGCGCGTCTCCCTGGACAAGGAAGGACTGTTGTCAGTGGACAACGTCCCTATCGCCATTGAGGCGTTCGAAGCCCGCTGCCGCGAAATTTTGGCCAGCAACCCCAAGGCAGAAATGCATCTTCGGGCCGAACGGACAACGCTGTACGAACAGGTGGCCAAAATCATGGCCCTGGCCCAGAAGGCTGGGGTCGAAAAAATCGCCTTCGTCACCAATCCGGGATAGGTCTGGCCTATCCCTGACCCGGCGCCGGATAGGACAGGTAGATCATGCGTTTGATCTCGCGCCGCCCACGGGTGACATTGTCCAGGATGAAGCCCGAAGCCAGCGACAGAAAGGCCAGGATCATGATGCTGGCCGACAGGATGGCGGTGGGAAAACGCGGCACCAATCCGGTTTCCAGATAGGTCAGGATGACCGGCAGGGCCAGCAGCAAAGCCAGCACGGCCATCAAGGCCGACAGGCCGCCAAAGAAGAACAGCGGGCGCTCTTCCTTGGTCAGGCGGATGATCATCTTCAAGATACGCCAGCCATCGCGATAGGTGCTGAGTTTGCTGACCGATCCGGGCGGACGGGCGAAATAAGGCGTTTGCACCTCGGCCACCGGCATATTGAGACTGAGGGCATGCACAGCCAGTTCGGTTTCGGTTTCAAATCCGTGCGACAGCGCCGGGAAGGATTTTGCAAATCGGCGCGAAAAAACGCGATAGCCCGACAGCATGTCCTTGAAACGGTCGCCGAACAGCCAAGCCACCGTGCCGGTGATCAGATGGTTGCCGAATTGGTGCCCCGAGCGGAAGGCGCCCGCCTCTTCGGTATGCAGGCGCGTGCCCACGACCATATCAAGGTTTTCGTCCACCAGTTTTTGGATCATGGCAGGCGCGCTGGGCGCGTGATAAGTGGCGTCGCCATCGGCCATGACATAGATGTCGGCTTCGATGTCGGCGAACATGCGCCGCACCACATGGCCCTTGCCCTGCAAATTCTCGCTTTTCACGACAGCGCCCGCCGCCTTGGCGAATTCGATCGTGCGGTCCTTCGAATTGTTGTCATAGACGTAAACGATGGCGCCCGGCAGGGCCTTATGAAAATCCTCCACCGTTTTCGTGATGGCGGCTTCCTCGTTGTAGCAGGGAATCAGTACGGCGACGCGCATGAAAGCCTTCCATAAATCGTGTGGTTGCAATAAATACACCGTTAGTAGGCATGCCGCAACGCATCATGCGCTTGCCATCCAACATCTAATCAATTCATCAACAATATGTCTTTTTTAAGTTCGGCCAATCGCGGCTTTCCAGACGGCGGCCATACCGCTAGCATCCAGCCAACCGAATTCTGGAAAGACGCCGCTAAATGAACCAAATCGAGTCCCTGCCCTTTCACGTCCTCATCATCGACGACCAGAAGTCGATGCGCAGCATCATTCGTCAGCTTTTGAACCAGGGGCGCATCAATCTGGTCAGCGAGGCGGAAAACGGCCAGCAGGCGCTCGATATGCTGATCGGCAAAAAAGTGGGGATTCCCGACGTCATTTTGTGCGATCTGTACATGGACAAGATGGACGGCATGCAGTTCGTCAATCACGTCCGGCGCGACCGCGACAGCGACTACCACCAGATTCCCGTGCTTCTTCTGACCGGGGAAAAGGACCCGTTCGTCCTTGACGTCGCCAAACAGGCGGGGGCTACAAAGGTTCTAAGCAAGCCGATCTCGTCGGAACGACTGATCAAGGAAATCACCACCGCCATCGGTTATGCGGGCTGAGGCTAACGCTTGACCGCCACCTGATCGAGGGCCACGAAGCCCCGGCCCGATCCTTGAACGCCGCCTGATCCACAACCGCCGCCCGAGAACACCTTGAATAGCTTGGCCTGCCTGGGATCGATGCCCGTGAAGACCTCGTAGGCCTCGGCCAGCAGGCGGCGCGCCAGGGGGCGGTTCATCTTTTCGCCCGCCAGTTCCGCCTTGGTCATCCGGATATTGAACTCCTTCAAGACATGCAGGCGGGCCACATTCAGGCGAGCCGGTTCGAAGGGAACGTCAAGTTCCTTGAAGAAATCCTCGGCGCTGGAAAGCCCCTTCAGATCAAGCGTGACATCACACATTTCGCGCACTCCTACGCAGTGAATCGGTTGACGGCGGCAAGATCGGCAAACTGGCTGGAAACGACGGGAATAGCGCTGGTATCCAACAAGAAACGCTCCAGATCACCCCTGGCTGGCGCATGTTTGGTCATGACGGCATGCCTGCGCACGCGCGACAGAATGGCCCTGGCCTGCGCCTCGCCCAGCGCCACGCCCAGTTCGGCATAGGCTTCGCGCACGGAAGCTAGGCCAGAATGTTTGCCCAGCACGAAACGATGTTCGCGCCCCACCAGATGCGGATCGATGCCCTGGTAAGTGGCGCGATTCTTCAACAGCCCTTGAACATGGATGCCCGCCTCGTGGGTGAAGACGGCCGAGCCGACGATGCTTTTGCTGGGCGGCACCGGGCGGCCGGAAGCCTCGGCCACCAATTGCGACACTTCCGGCAATTGATGCGTATCCACCTGACAATCGATTCCGTAAAGATGCGACAACGCCATCACCACTTCTTCCAGCGGCGCATTGCCAGCCCGCTCGCCCAGCCCGTTGACCGTCGTGCTGACATGCGTGGCCCCGCCTTTCACGGCGGCCAGCGAATTGGCGTTGGCCAGTCCCAGATCGTCATGGGCGTGAATTTCCAACTCGAACGCCTCGCCCACGGCGGACCTTAGGGCGGCAAAGGCGTCTCTGGTGGCGAAAGGATCGAGAATGCCCAGCGTGTCGGCATAGCGAAAGCGCCTAGCACCCGCGTCGCGGGCGGCACAGGCGACCTCGGCCACGAAGGCGGGATCGGCCCTTGAAGCATCCTCGCCGCCGATGCTGACCTGCAAGCCGCGCGCGACGGCGCTGGCAATCAGACGAGTCATTTCCGCCAGCAACTGGGCGCGGCTTAGGTTCATCTTGGCTTTCAACTGGATGTCGGACACCGGCAAGGTCAGATGAACCGACGAAAGCCCCACCGCTTCGGCGGCCAGGATGTCTTCTTGCCTCAAACGGCACCAGCCGATCAGACGGGCCTTCAGGCCCGCGCCGACGATGGCCCGAATGCCCCGGCATTCTTCCTCGCCCATGGCGGGAATGCCGACTTCCAATTCCTGCACCCCGGCCTTGTCCAGCGCCCTGGCGATGGCCAGCTTCTCGGCAACGGTAAAGGCCACGCCGGCAGTCTGTTCGCCGTCGCGCAGGGTGGTGTCGTTAATGGCAATGCGCACTCCTGACATCGCCGCCTCCCGTCAACCACAACTGAAAGACTGGCCGCAACCGCACTTGCCCTTGGCGTTGGGGTTTTCGAACACGAAACCGGCGCCCGCCAAATCCTCGACGAAATCGACATTCACGCCATCCAGCATCGGCTGGCTGGTGGGATCGACGAAAACCCTGACATCGCCGAAACGGTAAATGCGATCGCCCGCCTGCGGCTGGTCGTCGATGCCCATGCTGTAGCGAAAACCCGAACAGCCGCCCGAAGCGACCATAATGCGCAGGCCGCCACTGGCCTCGCCCGCGCCGTCCAGCAGATGCTTGATCGCGCCAATGGCGCTATCGGTCAGAACCATCATAGGCAACCTCCTGTGGGTTACGTTCCTACCTTTCTCCTTTCAAGCCGCATGCCAACACCAACCATATGATTTACAACGATTTAGCTGGGTGACGTCTTGAATGGAACCCGACAGGACGTCGGGTTTCGGACAGGATCGACGTTTTTCACCCTGCGTTCAGCTTGGCCATGGATATAATCGGGCCATGCAACCTTTGGCCTTGTTTCTATCCCTGTTGATTGCCGCCGCCCCCGGCGCCCTGGCTGATTCCATCAGCCAGGACGAGGCGCGCGAAGCCGTGAAAAAGGGAGACATCCGCCCGCTTTCCGACGCCATCGCTAAAGCCGAATCGGCTTATCAGGGACATTTGCTGGACGCCGAGTTGGAGCGCGAAGACGGTAAATACGTTTATGAAATCAAGATGATGACCAAGGAAGGCTGGCGCAGGAAACTCTATCTTGATGCGCAAACGCTAGAGATTATGAAGGAAAAGGCCAAGCCGCCCCACGACAAGAAGGGCAAATAGTCATGCGCCTTTTGGTGATCGAAGACGACAAACGTCTGGCCGAACAGCTTAAGAACGCCCTGACCGAGGCGGGTTACGCGGTGGACCAAGCCTTCGATGGCGAGGAAGGCCATTTCCTGGGCGATACCGAACCTTACGACGCCATCGTGCTTGATCTTGGCTTGCCAAAAATGGACGGGGTTTCCGTCCTTAAGCAATGGCGCAAGGACGGCCGGACCATTCCCGTCCTGATCCTGACCGCCCGCGACGCCTGGAGCGAGAAGGTGGCCGGTTTCGATGCCGGGGCCGACGATTATCTGGCCAAACCCTTCCATATGCAGGAGTTGCTGGCCAGATTGCGGGCCTTGATCCGCCGCTCGGCGGGCCAGGCTTCACCGCTTTTGGAATGCGGGCCGCTGGCTTTCGACACCAGCAGCGGTACCTGCACGCTAGGCGGTCGCGACATTCCCCTGACCGCCCATGAATCGCGTATCATCGGCTATCTGTTGCATCACAGGGGCAAGATCGTGTCGCGCACCGAACTGACCGAACATGTCTACGCCCAGGATTTCGACAGGGATTCCAATACGATAGAGGTGTTCATCGGCCGCTTGCGCAAGAAGTTGGGCGAAGGGCTGATCCGCACCCACCGAGGCCAAGGCTATCGTCTGGCGGAGCCGGATGAACCTGCCTAACCCGCCCACCGCCTCGATCCGCAAACGCCTTGTCCTGTTGTCGGGTCTGTGGCTGGCCGCCGCCTTGCTGGCGACCGGCCTTTTGCTGGTGCATCTGTTCAAAATCCACGCCGAGGAAGCCTTTGACGCCGAACTGTCCGGGCAGATCGAGGAACTGGCGGCGCTGGCCGACCTGAACATCGAAGGCCAAGCCGCTATCGACCGTCCCCCCGCCGATCCGCGCTATGGGCGGGCCTATTCGGGCTGGTACTGGCTTTTGCTGCAAGACGGCAAGGAAGCCGCCCGTTCCCGTTCGCTGTGGGATGGTGAATTGGTCTTGCCCGCCCCGCTGCCCGCCGAAGCCTTCAATCTGACCGGCCCCAGGGGCGAGGATCTACGCGCCCTGACAAGGTCCATTCGCCTGACGGAGACGTCGCCGCCCCTGGTCTTTCTGGCGGCAGGCCCCCAGCAACGCATCCATGCCGCCAGTTGGGATTTCGCGGGTCACATCGCCCTGACCTTCTTTCTGCTGGGTGGCGGCTTGATCGCCGCCATCCTGATTCAGGTGACATGGGGCTTAAAGCCCCTGCAACGGCTGCGTCAGTCCCTGGCCGAAATCCGGGTCGGCAAAAGACAGCATCTCGATGGAAGTTTTCCATATGAAATCAGCCCGCTAACTGACGGCATCAACGAATTACTCGACCATAATGCAAAAACCGTCGAGCGGGCGCGCACCCATGCGGGCAATCTGGCTCATGCTTTGAAGACCCCTCTGGCGGCCCTGATGAACGAAGCCCACGCGATGCCCGGCCCCGAGGGGGAGAGATTGCAAATCTTGGCCAGCGAAATGAACGCCAGCATCACCCACCATTTGAAGCGCGCCCGCATCGCGGCGGCCAAGGGTGTGCTGGGCAGCCGCACGGAACTGGCGGAAACGGCGTCGCGGCTGGTTCAGACCATCGGCAAACTGAAGGCCGGACGAAGCCTGAAGGCGACATTGGAAGGCGAGCGCGGCTTGTGGTTCCAGGGCGAGCGCCAGGACCTGGAAGAAATGCTAGGGGTGTTGATCGAAAACGCCTTCATCTGGGCGTCAACGCGGGTCAGGGTAACTTTGGGTCAGGCGGCGGAACAGATCAGCGTGACGATCGAGGATGACGGCCCCGGCATCCCCCAGGAACGCCAAGCCGAGATGCTTGAGCGCGGCAAGCGGCTGGACGAAAGCGTGCCCGGCAGCGGATTGGGCCTGTCCATCGCCCTGGATCTGGCCGAAGCCTATGGCGGCAAGCTGGAACTGGGCGTTTCGGAGCTGGGCGGACTTGCCGTGCGCCTGGAGCTTCCCAAAGCCCAATCTTGATCCCCTGTTGCCGTCTCCCATCTCTACTCCTATGCTGCGCCCCCGCATTTTGGAGTAGCCTTGCATGACCGCGCCTCGCCACGACTGGACAACCAACGAAATCGAAACGCTGCTGGCGCTGCCTTTGCTCGAATTGGTGTCGAAGGCCCACGAGATCGCCAAGGCCAATACCGACAACCAGGGCGTTCAACTGGCGGCTCTGATGAACATCAAGACCGGGGGCTGCGCCGAGGATTGCTCCTATTGCAGCCAGTCGGCCCATCACGAGGCCCTGGATATCACCCGCACGCCCTTAAGCCGTTTGGACGAGGTGGTGATGGCCGCCAAAGAGGCCAAAAAGCAAGGAACCGTCCGCTTTTGCATGGGCGTCGCCGGGCGAGAAGTGACCGATGGCCCTGAATTTGAAGCTGTTCTCGAAATGGTGCGCGCCGTTCGCGCCCAGGACATGGAACCTTGCCTGACCATGGGCATGCTGAAACCGCGCCACGCCAAAGCGCTGAAGGCGGCGGGGCTGCAATCCTACAACCACAATATCGACACCAGCCCCGAATATTACGGCCAGATCATCACCACCCGCACCCTGGAAGACCGGCTGGAAACCCTGGCCATCGTGCGCGAACAGGGCATCGATCTGTGCACCGGGGTCATCATCGGCTTGGGCGAAAGCCTTGCCGACCGCGCTTCGGCGCTGCGCGTGCTGGCCAACATGAACCCGCACCCCGAAAGCGTGCCCATCAACGCCCTGGTCGCCATCGAAGGCACGCCGCTCGAAGAGCGCGAAGACGTCCCGCCGCTCGACTTCGTGCGCATGATCGCCACGGCAAGGATCGTCATGCCCCGCTCGCGCATCCGGCTTGCCGCCGGGCGCAGGCGCCTAAGCCCGGAGGCCCAGGCGCTTTGCTTCCTGGCCGGGGCCAACTCGATCTTCTACGGTGAGCGTCTTTTGACCACGGACAATGCCGACCCTGACCAGGACCGCGCTTTCCTTAGGGAATTAGGGGTGCAGGTTCCAGCCTGAGGGGGTTGCGGCTATCCTGCCCGCCCATTATGATGCCGGACTTTTTCAAAGGGTTGACCGATGCTTGAAGCACTGCACAACGCCTCCAAGACCTGGGTGGTCAAAATCCTCCTGGCCTTGCTGATCGTCAGTTTCGCCGCCTGGGGCGTTGGCGACGTCTTCAAGCGAGTCACGTCCGACAACACGGCCGCCGACGTGGGCGACCGCGTCATCACCATTCAGGAACTGGCCAAGAGTTTCGACCGCGAGGTCAAGCGCCTGCGCCCGTTGTTCGGAAACAAGCTCACCAACGAGCAGGCCCGCCAGATGGGTCTGCTGGACCGTTCGCTGGAGCAATTGGTGGCTCGCAACCTGATCGAGCTTGAAGCCAAGCGTCTTGGTCTTTCGGTGGGCGACGGCGAATTGCAGCAGATGATCAGAAGCATTCCCGCCTTCCAAGGCGAGAACGGCGGCTTCGACAAAAACCTGTATCTGAGCACGCTTGGCGACAACAACATGTCCGAGCAGGACTTTCTGAAGCTGCTGCGCGGCGATGTCGTGCGCGGCCAACTGTTAAGCGCCATCAGCGGCGCCGTGCCGGTTCCCAACGTGCTGGTCAACGAGGTCTTCGCCCACCGCCATGAAAGACGCGTGGCCGACATGCTGGTTGCCGAGGCGGCGTCCATGACCGCCCCCGCCTTGCCCGCGGACAGCGTTCTGGCCGAGTTTCACAAGGCCAACGCCGCCCAGTTCACGCAGCCGGAAACAAGGCAAATCCAGGTTCTGCACGTCACCTTGGACAATCTGGCGCAAGAGGCCAAGCCTTCCGACGCCGATGTCGAGGAAGCCTACCGGGTGCGCGTTGCGGAATTCGCCGAACCGGAAAAGCGCGTCGTTCTTCAGATGCTGTTCGACAATGCCGACAAGGCCAAGGCCGCCAGCGCCCGCCTGGACAAGGGCGAGTCTTTCGTCAAGGTCGCCAAGGAAGAAGCGGGCATGGACGAGCCTTCGACCCTTCTGGGCCGCATCGATCGGCGCGATCTGCCAGCCGAACTGTCCTCGCCCGTCTTCTCACTGCCCAAGGATGGCGTGACGGCGCCGATCAAATCGCCCATGGGTTGGCATCTTCTGAAAGTGACGGGCATCAATCCGTCGACGTCGAAGCCCCTCCAGGACGTCAAGGAACAGATCGCCGCCGAACTGGCCCAGGAAAATGCGGGCAAGGCGCTCAGCACCCTTTCGGCGCAAATCGTCGATGAAGTGGCGGGCGGCTCGCACATCGAAGAGGCCGCCAAGAAGTTCAACATCAAGCTGACCTCCTTCGGTCCCCTGGACGCCAAGGGCCGGGACATGACTGGCGCTCCAGTCAAAAAACTGCCAGCTCCCAACAAACTTCTGGAATTGGCCTTTTCCACGCCGGAAGGGTCCGACAGTCCGGTCATCGAATTGGATGACGGCATTCTGGGCGTCAAAGTCGACAAAGTGACCCCCGCCGCCTTGAAGCCGTTCGCCGAGGTGCAGGGACAAGTCAAGGCCCTGTGGCAGGAGAGCGAGCGGCGCAAGATAGCCGTCGAGCGCGCCCAGAAGGCCCTGGAACGTTTGAAGGCGGGCGCCGCATTGGGAAGCGTGGCGCAGGAACTGGGTTTGAAGATCAAATCCACGCCGCCCTTCACGCGCGATTCCCAGCCCAATGAACACGGCCTGCCCCCCAAGCTGGTGGCCGACATGTTCAAGGCCAAGCCGGGCGACGCCGCGATGTCGATCACCCAGGAAGGCGCCATGGTGGCGCGCCTGGGCAAGGTCGTGGCAGCCGACATCAAGAACAACGCCGATCTGCGCACCGAAATCGCCCAGGGGCTTGAGCAAGGACTGTCCGCCGACCTGATCGATCAGTACACCAGCGCCCTGGCGGCGCGCTATGGGGTGAAGAAGCACGAAAAGACAATCAACAGCTATTTCGACAGACCATGAAGTCCCTTCCCGCATTCGACGCCTTCGCCCGCAACTATCGTGACGGCAAGCCCCAGGTCGTCTGGACGCGTCTGATCGCCGATCTGGAAACGCCGGTTTCCGCCTATCTGAAACTGGCCGAGGGCCGCCCCAACAGCTTCTTGCTTGAATCCGTCGAAGGCGGCGCCGTGCGCGGACGCTATTCGCTGATCGGCTTGAAGCCGGATCTAATCTGGCGCTGTCGGGGCAATCAGGCGGAAGTCAACCGCGACGCCCTGAAAAGCGCCGAGGGATTCTTGCAAGACGATCGGGGCGCCATCGACAGCCTGCGCGCCCTGGTGGCCGAAAGCGCCATCGACCTGCCGCCCGAACTGCCCCCCATGTCGGCAGGACTGGTTGGCTATATGGGCTACGATACCGTGCGCCTGATGGAACGCCTGCCCGACGCCAATCCCGATCCCTTGGGCGTGCCCGACGGATTGTTTGTGCGCCCCACCATCATCGCCATCTTCGACAATGTCGACGCGATGGTGACCGTGGTGACGCCCGTGCGCCCCAGGCACGGCGTTTCCGCCGAAGCCGCCTATGACCTGGCCGCCGAACGTCTGGCCGACACGGTGGCCGATTTCTCGCGCCAATTGCCCTATCGGCGCGAAGTGGCGGACGAAACCGCAAAACTGCCGGACCCCCAGGCCAACACGACCAGCGAGGAATTCCACGCCATGGTCGCCAAGGCCAAGGACTACATTCTGGCGGGCGACATTTTTCAGGTGGTGCTGGGGCTGCGCCTGTCTGTCCCCTTCAAGCTGCCCCCCTTCTCGCTTTACCGGGCGCTAAGGCGCACCAACCCCTCGCCCTTCCTGTTCTTCCTGGATTTCGGCGGCTTTTCCATCGTGGGGTCCAGCCCCGAGATTCTGGTCAGGCTGCGCGACGGCGTGGTGACCATCCGCCCCCTGGCGGGCACGCGCAAGCGCGGCGCAACCCCCGAGGAAGACAAGGCCCTGGCCGCCGACCTATTGTCCGACCCCAAGGAACTGGCCGAGCATCTGATGCTGCTGGACCTGGGCCGCAACGATGTGGGCCGGGTGGCCAAGATCGGTTCGGTGCGCGTGACCGATCAGATGTCGGTCGAATATTATTCCCAGGTCATGCATATCGTGTCGAACGTGGTGGGGCGCATCGACCCCAAACACGACGCGATGGACGCCTTGATGGCCGGTTTTCCGGCGGGCACCGTTTCGGGCGCCCCCAAGGTGCGGGCCATGGAGATCATCGACGAGTTGGAGCCGGTGCGCCGCAGCTTCTATGCCGGATGCATCGGCTATCTGGCCGCCAACGGCGCCATGGACACCTGCATTGCGCTGCGCACCTCGCTGATCAAGGACGGCACGATGTATGTTCAGGCCGGGGCGGGCATCGTTTATGACAGCGTGGCCGAATCCGAGTATCAGGAATGCATGAACAAGGCCCGGGCCTTGATCCGCGCCGCCGAGGAAGCCGTGCGCTACTCGCCTGCAAATTAGTCTTTTTGCTCATGTTTCTTTACACTCCCTTCAGAAAATCGGCTTAAGATTTATTCTAGGAAAAGAGCCTCTAGGGGGAAGACCCGGCCGTGGCAAACCAGAACGACGAAGATCATGGCTTAAGAGCCCCCAGCTTTCCGCTTCACGACCGGCGTCGGCGCCGTCCCGAGGAATTGCTTCCGCCCAAGGGGCAACTTGCCGGATGGATCGAGTTTTTCCCAAAATTCCTGCGCCTGGCGGGTCCCTATTGCCGCAGCGAAGAGGCGTTTCAGGTCTGGTGGCGCACGGCGGTGCTGGTCGTTCTGACCGTCGCCTCGGTCAGCTTGGCGGTGGCCCTCAACAAATGGAACGAGGCCCTGTTCAACGCGCTGGAATTGCGCGAGATGCATCGCTTCTTCTTCCTGATCGGCATCCTGGGGCTGATCATCGTTTTAAACGTCAGCGTCGGCACCCTGCATCTCAGGTTCAAGCGCCGCCTGCAAATCGGCTGGCGCAATTGGCTGACCAAGCGTTTGATGAATGAATGGATGAGCCATGGGCGGCATTATCTGGTGACCCATATGCCGGGCGACCACAACAATCCCGATGGCCGCATCGCCGAAGACATCCGCATCACCACCGAAACCGCCATCGATTTGGCGGGATCGCTGCTCTACTGCATTTTGCTGCTGATCAGTTTCGCCAGCATCCTGTGGACATTGTCCGGCCCGCCCGAAGTTCAGTACGGCAGTTTCTCCTTTTATCTGCCCGGCCATCTGGTCTGGATCGCCATCCTGTACGCCATGGTCGGCACCGGCATTGCCATGGTGCTGGGCTATCCCCTGGTCAGGGCGGCCAATCAGCGCCAGACCGCCGAGGCCGACTTTCGCTATAGTCTGGTTCATGCTCGCGAAAACTCGCTGCCCATCGCGCTGTTGCGCGGCGAACGGCACGAGCGGGGCATCTTCTCGTGGCTGTTCAAACTGGTCACCGTGGCCTGGGACAAGCAGACTCAGGCGCTCACCTATCTGTTCATGTTCTCGACCGCCTGGTCGATCCTGGCCGCCATTTTCCCGATCATGGTGGCCGCCCCTCGCTATATCGCCCACGTCATCACCCTGGGCGTTCTGATGCAGACGGCGCAGGCTTTCCAGCAGATGGTGGCCGCCCTGTCCTGGCCGATCGACAATTTCGCCAACATGGCCGCTTGGCGCGCCTCGGTGGAGCGCGTCCAGAATCTGCACCACGCGCTTGACCATCTGGCCGACCGCGTCGATGCGCCGGGATGGGAACGCATCGACGTCGCAAGCGGCGACTTGCCCGTCCTTTCCTTCAAGAATTTCGAACTTGCCAGCGCCGACGGCGACATGGTGATCAGCAAATTCACCGCGGACATCGCCCTGGGCGAGAAGATTCTCGTCGATGGCGAACCCGGCGCGTCGGTCAATCTGTTCAAGGCGGTGGCTGGTCTTTGGCCATGGGGGAGCGGAAAGATCGAACTGCCTAAGGACGGGCGCATTTTCATCATGTTGCAGCACCCATTCCTGCCCGAGGGCAAGCTGAAATCATGCATCTGCTATCCGGCGGAAGAGTTCACCTATGAAGAGGACGTCGCACGCCACGCCTTGGTTCGCGTCGGCCTGACACATTTGGTCGACCGTCTGGAAGAACATGACAAATGGGATCAGATTCTGTCGTCGGCAGAACAGCAAAGGCTGAGTTTCGCTAGGCTTCTCATCCAGCGCCCCGACTGGATTTTCATCCAGGAAGCCCTGGACGCCTTGGACCCGATCGGCGAGGCCGACATGATGGAACTGCTGAAATCGGAATTCGCCGGCTCCACCGTGATCACCATCGGCCACCATGCCGGGTCGGTCGGCTATTATCAGCGCGTGCTGACGCTTTACCGCAAAAACGGTTACGCCGTCATCGAGGATTCGAAAGACGAGCAATCCGGCCAGATCGACGAAAGACGGTAGATTCCGCGCAACCAAGCGGATCATTCAAAGAGAAGACGTCCAAAAAAACCCAATATTTCACAAGAGTAGATTAAAAATATATTTTCGACGGGCAGTTGAATTTAGGCTAAAATACCCCCACGATATCTAAGACCAATCGATCCGCCTAGAGAATCGAAACCCTAATCCTATGCTCAAGACGCCAAGCATTTCCTCCTACACTGCGCAGTGGCTTCTTCTGGGGGGCGCACTTTTTCTCCTGTGCTTGAATGGCGGCTACAACATTTTGCTCGACCACCATCATGTGACGGATTCCGAGCGCCAACGGCTTCAGACCCAAGCCCAGGTGATCCACAAGAACCTGGAACAGGAAATCAGGGCCACCAACGCCGCCCTTCAGGAACTCGTCAACGATCTCCCCCGCTGGCGCGGCAAGGACGGTTGGGGAGACGGCGCAACCGTGCGTCTTAGGGCGCTCGCCAACGCCATGCCCGGCATTCGAACCTTTTCCATCGTCGACAAGAACGGGATCGTGAGCGCCGCCAACCGACCGGAAATTTTGGGAGCGAACGTTTCCAGTCGCGATTACTTCAAGGATGCGCAGCGAGCGCCTTCCCCCGACATGCTGTATCTCTCGCCGCCCTTCACCAGCCTTCTCAACGTCTTCATCATCGGGGCCACCCGGATGATCCCCGGCCCCAACGGCGGGTTCGACGGCGTGGTGAACGCCAGCCTCGACCCCGATTATTTTGCCACCCTTCTGTCCTCGGTCAATTATGCGCCGGACATGTGGTCTGCCCTGGCGCACAGCAGCGGCATCCATTTCATGCTGCGCCCCGATCGCGAGGGAACGGCGGGCATGAACGTCTTAAAGCCTAATTCGTTTTTCACAAGACACATGGAAAGCGGAAAAGACGTAAGTATTTTCAGCGGAACGGTTTATGGAACCGGCGAGAACCGCATCATGGCCATGATCAACATCCGCCCCGAGAATCTGCAAACCAACCACTTCTTCGTGGCCTCGGTCAGCCGCGACATCGACAGCGTCTATGCCGTCTGGACCAGAAGCGCCATTACGCAGGCCGCCATTCTCGCCGTGATTGCGTTGGCCTCGATCCTGGCGCTGGCCCATTACCAAAAACGCGCCCGTCATTTCGAGGCCGCGCGCAAGGATTCCGAGGCCGCCCTTCAGAAAAGCCTGGCTGACTTCAACGATCTGGTGAATCAGATTCCGGTCGGCATCTACAAACTGCGCATGCAGAGCAATGGCAGCCAGCGTTTCGAATATGTCAGTCCTCGCTGGTGCAGCGATCTGGGCGTTTCCAGGGAAACCGCCATGGAGAGCGTCGAAGCGACTTTCTCGAAATTCCATCCCGAGGATATGGAGAAGTTCTTCAAGTTCAACACCGAGGCGCGCCTGAAGCTGAAACCATTCGAGTGGGAAGGCCGCCTAATCAATGAGAACGGCGAAACGCGCTGGCTGCACATTGAATCGCGCCCCAACCTGCAGGCGAATGGCGACATTATCTGGAGCGGCATCCAATACGACATCACCGAGCGCGTGGCGTTGCTGGACAACCTGAAACGCTCGAACGCCGATCTCGAACAGTTCGCCTATGTCGCCTCGCACGATCTGCGCGAACCTTTGCGCATGATCAGCGGTTTCGTCTCGCTGCTGGCCAAGAGGAATATCGACAAGTTCGACGAAGATTCGAAGGAATTCATCGCTTTCGCCGTCGATGGCGCCAAACGCATGGACGGCATGATTCAAGACCTGCTGGAATATTCCCGCATCGGACGGGGCGACCGGGCCTTCACCCTGGTCGATCTGAAGGAAGCGGTGGATGAAGCCGTTTTGAATCTAAAGCCAACCATCGAGGGATCGAACGGAACGATCGAATTCACCTCCCCCCTGCCCGCTGTGCGCGGCGATTACGGCATGCTGATGAGTCTGTTCCAGAACCTGATCGGCAACGCCCTGAAATATCGCGATCCGGATCGCAAGCCGGTGATTCGCATATCCGCCGCCAAGGCCTTTGGACAATGGGTCATCACCGTGGCCGACAACGGCATCGGCATGGCGCCAGAGAATCTCGACCGCATCTTCGGCGTGTTCCAGCGCCTGCACAGCCGACAGCAATACGGGGGAAGCGGCATCGGCTTGGCCATCTGCAAGAAGGTCGCCGAGCGGCATCAGGGACGGATTTGGGTCGAATCGACACTCGGAGAGGGCAGCGCTTTTCACGTCAGCCTGCCCGACAAACATCTGTCGTAAGGACGATTACACCCGGCTGAGAGCGCCCACGAAGCCCAGCAGTTCCTCGCGCGCATCCGTGATCGGCGCCAACGTCAGCAAGACCATTTCATCCAACAGGATTTCAAGCGAAACAGTTTCGCCATCCAACAGCTTGTCCATCGCCCCGGTCAGAACTCCGCCGATGGCAACCGGCAGACTGTCCGGCGCATGCTGGCCCAGCATGGCGAAGGGAGCCTTGTCGACCAATTTCCCGAAAGCCAGATTGCAGCCCAAAATGACGCATTCCGTGTCGAGATAGAACAAGGGCAGCGCCACGGCATCGATCATGCGTTGATGAAAGTCCAATTGGCGGCGCAGCACATCGAAGGCTTGCTGACGGTCGCTGACGTCGCGATAGGCCACCACGGCGCCCTCAATCCCATCCGCTTGGCCTCGCATCGGATTGACGATGTAATCGACGGGAATCGGCGTTCCATCCTGGCTGGTCAGGAAAACATCCGAAACATGACGGACCTGACCATCCGCCAGCGTCTTGGCGATCTGGCTGCCTTCGAACAGGCACAGCCTGCCGTCGGCATCGATTTCCCTGAAGGCCGTCTGCGGGAATCGTCCCATCACGTCGTCACTGGCAAGCCCCGTCATGCGCAGAATTTCAGGATTGAGAAAGACGGTTTTGCCCGACGCGTCAAGCCCCACAACCCCCTCGCCCAGCGAGCTTAGAATCTGATCGTGGCGGTGATGCAGCCGCTCGATGGTCAGTTGGCTGGCTTTGCGATATTCGGCATAAAGAATGGCGCGCCTTAGTTGATCGCCATCGGCATGGCCCTTGACCAGATAATCCTGAGCGCCCTCTTTGACGGAATCATAGCCTACCTTGGCGTCGTCAAGACCGGTCAGGACCACGATGGGAACCGCAGGCGCCGCCTCCATGACAGCACGCACCGTGTTCATGCCAAACGAGTCGGGCAAGGACAGGTCCAACAGCACAGCATCAATGCCGCCCGCGGCAAGTCGCTCCTTGGCGACTGCCAAGCAATCGGCATGGACGACGTCGAATTCGACCAGAGTTTCCGAGGCCAAGGCAAGCTGAACCAACCTGGCGTCTCCGGCATTGTCCTCGACAAGAAGTACGCGCATGTGACGAAGTTCGCTCATGATGGATGCTTTCCGTTTGTCATGTTCCAGTGGGCCTTCTTTCCGCATCTCTGTTCTTGTCGCCCAGCGACCAGATTTTAGGCATGATCATTTCCGGCTGGACCCGACGGTGGTCCGGCCCCTTCAAGCTCTTCATTTCATGGCGACGCCGATCCGGCCCCATGAAGGACTTTGCCTTGACGAACGGCCTGGGATGGAAAACCGCGCTGATGATGCGGACATACAAAGCCTCGGCGGAAATCGGCTTGGCCAAGAATTCGTTGACGCCGACGTCCCTGGCCCTGGAAACGATGTAGCGCTCGGTATGACCGGTCAGCATGATGATCGGCATCAAAGGATTATGGCTGTCGCTGCCTGTTCGAATCAGGCGGGTCAGATCGATGCCATCCAGCAAATCCAACGCGTATTCCGTAATCAGAAGATCGTAGGGACTGACCTTCAACTCGTTGATGGCGCTTGGCCCATCGTTTGTTTCTTGCACGTTGCGCATGCCAAACGCGCGCAGCACGCCCTTCAGCAAGGTGCGCATATGCCTGTTTCCATCGACGATCAGACAACTGACGCGCTCCAGCGCGTGCACGGTCTGATCGACGGAGGCTTGAATGCTGACGCCATTCGTCAAAGTCATGAAAACAGACTCGAATCAAGATGATCGAACAATGAAAACTAGCACGACCCAGCCGTTCTTACGAACGGCTAAATAGTGGTCATATAACCGCCAAGCGACTGGCAGGCCACCACCGCTTCGTTTTTGTCCATTTATCGAAGTCCAAAATGGTCATTAAGTCGTTGGCTCCATCTGCGCCATTCTAAGTCCCATGCGCCGTCATGGTCTATCCCCTGCACAGTCACCAATTTGAAGGAAGGGGCATACTTTCCTTTCCACTGACATGATTTTGCTTTGCTCTGTCTTTCCTCGACAGAAGTCTGCAATTTCGCAAGATAGCTCTCGACCACGCGAGGGGGAACGACATCGTCATCCTCACCGGCTAGATGCAATTGCGGCACGCAAAGAAGAAAGGACGTAAAATCGACCGGACTTAGTGACTCTCGCAGCGGGCCAATCTTATTGATAGCGGTCCAAAGGTCGATATCGAGGGGGGCCGCTACCGTTGCCAACAATGCAATGTCTTGCCGCCTTGCAGCAATCAGAGCCGCCATCACGCCCCCGCCCGAATAACCGACCAGTTGAATGCCGTTATGCTCTTTGCCAAATGCGATTTCGTCGATAGCGGAATCGACGGCTTGCACCAACTCAGGCGAGAAACGGGCATAAGTCCAATGACGCGTCTCGCAGCCAGAAGAATGCCTGCCCGCGAACTGGCAAGGTCGCGCCAGATAATGTGTCGCCAGCGGATCAGCCAGGGCCATTCTGAGCGCCACCGGGTTTCGCGGCGAAGGATCAGAAGACGGCGTGGACGGCGACGTCCATGAATAACCGTCTCCTTCGATATAGATGCGCAAGAATGTCCCGTTTTGCCGCGCTGGCGCGCGAAATCCCTGCAAGGAAAACCTTGCCGCGTCATTGGCGACAAAAGGAGACCAGCCGCCACTCTTCGCCAGCCCCTCGGCATGGCTGTAGCGCGACTCGAATGGAAGGGGCGTAGCGCAGCCGTTCAAGACAAGCGCCAGAAGGCATACACAAGAAAAAACGGCCAGTCCGATGGGACTGGCCGTTTGATATTTTGATTTCACTCAGGTTTAGAAGTTCAGGCGGATCGCACCGACGACCGACCATTGGTTGGTGTGGTCGCGCATCACCGGGGCCGAAGCCTCGATTGAACCGACTGACACGTCGCCCATATAGAACCTCGTGCCTGCCTTAAGCAGAACGTCGTCGCTATCAGGCGAATTGCCGTCCGAGAAATCATAGCGATAGGCAGCGCCTGCATATGGTTCGAACACATTGGCGAACAAATATCCAACGCGACCGCCCAGCGAGGCCCGACCAAGACGGGCATCATGCGAAAGAACTTTGTTGGAGTTGCTTTCGGTGAAGGCATCCTTCTTTTCCCAGGCGTACAGAGTGCCAAGGGTAGCGCCAAGACGCCAGTTGTTGATGTTCTTGTCCGCATTTAGGTTCAACTGTCCGAAATAGCGGGCACCATCAGTTTTGCCCGTGATTGTGGAGTTGTCGCCCGGATCAATGCGGTCCATGTCATAAGACAGGTTGCTGTAACCGGCAGTCAAATCTGCGCTGAACATCTCATCAATGATGAGGGCAGCATAGGGAGCAACCGTCCAGCCGCTACCATCAAAGTTGCCGCGATTGAACTTCGTATCGAGGCTGACATCTTCCCAAGCACCGCTAAGGCCGATGAATAGTCTCTGGGTAACACGGTAATCGATGCCCGCAGCACCCGTCCAAACGCGACCGTCAAAGTTGTTGTCGCTGCGGTTATAATTGATGTGGCTATAACCACCGCTCAACCAAATGCCCCACTTGGCGGGCGCATTGCCGGCAGCAAGACCGCCATCCTCGTCGAAGTTCAATTCGACACCCTTGGCGCTAAGCCCAGGCATAACCGTCGACGAGTTCGCGCTCATCAGCGCCACGACGTCGGAAACCGTTCCAGTGCGTGACTGCGACTCGACGGATTGAGGAGTCAGCCACCTTTCGCTGGCGCTGGACTCTCCGGAAGCCAAGATAGGACGCGCACGCGAGGCGGAAGTCGAAGCGTTCTCGGCGGTTGCGCTAGAGACGACCTGCGCCTCTTGCGGGGCAGCGCCCTCAAACTTCTCGAACTCGTAGCCGTTCAGGAACTGGTCGCGCTGCAGCTTGGCCAGACGCAGACGCTCTTCCTCAGCCTTCTTGGTGCGCAGACCATCCAACAACGTCACATTCTCGGCCTTCTTCTGGGCCGCCATCTGACGACTGACAGAACGAGTGATGTTGTTGACGCGATCCGAGATCAGGCCGACGGTCTGCGTCGTCGCAGCCTTCAACACTTCGTTCGACACCACTGCAACGCTGTTCTTTGCCGCATTCGTGCCGCATTCGGCACTGTAGGTGCTCGAACCTGAGCCGTAAGTGTCGGAGTAGCCGCCACCGCAAGGGGCGCCGCTGGTTTGCTGACCGGCAATTGCTTGCCCCGTAACAAGCAGCATCACAGCGCCGCTAAAAAGTGCTGAACGCAAGTAAACGTTCTTCATGAGACAACCCCGCGTCAAAATATCGATCATCAAACCCCAGAGGGGCGATACCCCTCTCAGAACTAATTGATCTTGTCCCATATTTGGTTTGGCAATGACAGGGCTTTTCACTATTACAGACATTTTCCGCCCCCCTGTTGCACCACCGCAACAGACCGCGACTAATTAGCAACCAATCTCTTTTGCTCTTATTGATTTTTCATTTGATCAATATTTGGGCGTTCATCTTGCGCAGGGGACAGTATTTCCTTGTCTTCAACCTTGCTCTCACCCTGGCGAGGTGAGCCAACCGGCTCTGTTCGCACGGTTTCAGACTTGGGGCGGACGGGAAGCGTTTCCATCCTTTCCTTCAATAACTGGGGACTTACCTGGCGCACTGCATCGACAGCCAAGACGGGGGCAATCCCACCCATCGTCAAAAGTGACAACGCGGCAAGAAAGAAGGTTGTTTTCATGGCGGGCCTCCAGAGTGTAGCTTTCGAGATAGTGTAACCGTTAAAGATGCGCTTTCTGTCAAGGAAATATATATGTACCCTCCTGCCTGCAGGCAATTGGCTTACCGCCTTTATTTTTTTCGGAAATGACTGGACCGGACATGCCCCTCTCAATGACGCCTAAACAAAAAATGGGGGCTGCCTACGATGAAGGCAGAACACTACTTGCCAGAGCGACTTTTTTTCTACCCGCCTTGGCTACATTGTTGGTTTGTTCTGGACAGTTCATTTTTCTAATGGCCATAGAACCTATCGGTTCTACGGGGATTTGGTATCAGTCAGAACCAGTCATCATCTCCTTCCTCATTATGGGATTCCTGTCATGGCTTCTTCTAACGGCAGGGCTTCTGCATCGTCCCAAACAAGCATCCAGCCTCATAGCGAATCCCGCATTTTTTCTGCCATTGGCTGCTGGGCTTTGGGGTGGAGTCGTCGCCATCTTGTCCCCCTCACCGGGGCTGGCATTACTAGGGTCACCACAACTCGGGCAAGGCCCGATGACATTTTTGGCAGCTGCGGGCGCTTCGGGAGCCACCCTACTGTTTATCGCCCCCAACCCTAGATCGCGAATGTTGGTTTGCTGGGCAACGGCATTATCCACCGCTTTGCTCGTCATGCTGATGTTCTTGGGCGACAGGTCGTGGCAGCCCTATTTCTTTAAAGATTTTCTCGTCTTTCACGCCCTGTTCGGATGGCTTGTTCTCATGCTGTGGGGGCCGCGCAACCTTGTTGTCAAACTTATAATCTCCCTCATTGGCATCGGAATCGTCTACCTGTCGGACAATCGAACCGCTCTGGGCGCGCTGGCAATCGTGGCATCGGTCACCTTCCTTGCATTTCGCTTTCAACGCAGCGTTCCTGGCTGGGTCCTGAAAACGGCCATGGTCGCCATGCCGACCGGCCTGGTTTTGATCAGCTTGATCCTTTCATTGCTGTTGCCGCTGAAGATCGTCAGCCTGCAGGGCTATTCCGATACATCGGCGCTGGCCTCCCGCGCGATGCTGATAGAAGTCGTCAAGAAGGAAGTCAAAGAAAATCCATGGCGACTGATCGTCGGCCAGGGTTGGGGGCATTATACGCAGCAACTTCTTTCGCACCTTCGCCTGCACACGATCAAAACGTATTTCGACTTATCGAACGAAGACCGGCTTCACCACTGGGACGCCACGATCAGAGTGGACTTTCACAGCCATAACGAGGTGGTCGAAGCGCTGTCGGCTGGCGGAATGCCTGCGGCGGCACTGGCGATTCTTCCCCTGGCTTTCCTTGGCTGGCGAACGAGATCAAGACGCTGGCCGGTCGTGGCAGCCGCGATGGCCGGTTGGGCGTTCTTGCAGGGCTTCTGGTTCATGCTCCCCATTTCGCTGCCGTTGATGGCCGTGGCGACAGCCTCAGCTGGACGCCCGCTTTTCCATCCACCGGCCTTAAGCAAGCACGCGAAGCCCTGGCCAATCATCTGCCTGACAATCGCCGCCTTGCTGCTCGGGGCCATCATGGTTCTGAAGAATGACGCTAACAACGGCAGGGAGGTCCTCAACCATCGTCTCGACGCCTCGATCGACAAAGAGGTTGCCGCTTGCGATTCGCCGCTTGCCAACCACGCCAGAGGCCATCTTCACCACGCAAACATTCTGCGCCGCCTAGGAAGCGATGTTGTATCGATACTGTCCGCAGGTCGGAATTTGCGCGAAGGCGTCGTTGAGCGACTGGACCGAACACTTTGCCATGCTCGAGACGCTGCGCAATATCCAAGCGGCTTGGTGCTGGGAGTGGCCGCAATCGGCGTCTATTCGGATATTGCCTACAGCGACGCATCCGAAGGGTTCGAGCCAATTCGAATCAAGCTGCTATCCGGTTGGCAAACGACATTGGAAAGAGTGCTTGCCCAAGCACCTGAAAGAACGGATCTGGCCGTTCCATATTTTTCCTGGCTTCTAGCGAAAGGCGACGAGGCGACTCTCGCCAAGTTTGCCCAATCGCTTCTGTCGCGCAAGGGGGACGACCCTGTTGGCCTGTGGTTCTCCGGCATCGTTATGCTCGCTTATCCGGAAACGTCTTCCCAGGGAATCGAGCGCATGCTGCGCGCAATCGACCTGGGAATCGAGGAAGTCATGCCGCTCGACAACCACATCCGAACGCAGATCAAGGAATGGCGCGTACAATAGAAAAGCCGCACATCAAAACGACACGCTCATGCCGACTAATCCTTGCCAACTTTGTGCAAGGCGGCGTGAATGCCCATAAGCAAGGCCTGACCGACGGCGCCGCCATCGCCGGACAATTTCTTGGCAAGCACCAATTCCATGGATTCCGTCAGCACATGCAGCACATCCATGTCCCTGGCGTCTTTGGGCAGGCCCGATTCCAAGAAGCGCACGGCCAGAAGGCCGATCTCAGAGACCAAGGGATATCCGAAAGTCGACCCCATATCCTGAAGCGCTTGAAAAGACATGGACAAATTGCGCGCCGCCGCGACATCTTGCGATTGGCGGAAGCTGCGATAAGCCGCCATCATGGCCTTCAGGTCCTCTGTGACCCAATCGGCGTAACTCCCCTCGCCCGTCTCACTTAAGAAAAGATTCGCTTGGGCGACCGGATCGCCATGCGAAGTTGCTGAACTCGTTTGTTCGCTCATGGCAGACCTCCATTAGCGATTTCTCCACTCTTACAGTGTAAAATTAGCAGATATCAAGCGGTTTCACGCATGCCCATTGCTGGAACATGCCATGCCGTAAAAGCTTAACCGATCAGTTTGGCGTACCAGCCGGCCGAAGATTTCGGCGTGCGTTTCTGGCTTTCGAAATCGACGTGAACCAGGCCGAACCGGTTGCCGTAGCCTGATCCCCATTCGAAATTGTCCAGGAAAGACCAGACGAAATAGCCACGCACGTCGGCCCCTTTCTCCATCGCCTCATACATGGCGCCGATGAAAAGTTTTAGGTAGGTGATGCGCCTGGGATCGTCCACCTCGCCATTGGCGTCCACCTTGTCCTCGCCGCCGCAGCCATTCTCGGTGACATAGATGGGCAACTTGTAGCGGCTGGTCAGGCGCAGCAACAGATCGCGAAAGGCTTCGGGATAGATGGCCCAGCCCACTTCGTCGTTTTTGTCCTTTTCGGGCGAATCGCCCCAACCGAACCCCCAGATGCCTTTGGGATCGGCTTTGGCGAAGATGGGGCCATAGTGATTGAGGCCCAGCCAATCGACGGGGCGCGAAATTCTGGCCATGTCGCCGGGCTGTATATATGGCTCGATGGCCTTGCCGATCTGGGGCGGGTAGTAGCCCAGCAATTGAGGGTCGGGAAAGGCCAGATTCCAATGTTCGTCAAGTAGGCTGGCGGCGGCGCGGTTCTCGGGCGTGTCGGTCTCGGGCCAGACATCCTGGATATTGTAGATCATGCCCAGCTTGGCATCCGGCACTAGATCGCGCAGCACGTCGATCCCCGCCCCATGCGCCAGATTGACGTGATGAATGGCCTTCAGATGCTGTTCGCGGTCGACGATGCCGGGCGCCGCCCAGGGAATGGAATAGCCGAACAGCGTAAAGACGCAGAATTCGTTGAAGGTGGCGAAATGTTTTACCCGATCGCCATAGCGTCTGGCGATCAGGGCCGCGTAATCGGCAAACCAGCCCACGCTGTCGCGGTTGGCCCAGCCACCCAGATCGTGCAACGCCTGGGGCAGATCCCAATGATACAGACACAGCCAAGGCTGGATGCCATTTTCCAGCGTCTTGTCGATCACACGATCATAGAAATCGAGTCCCTTCTCGTTGAGCTGGCTGATCTTGCCCTTGGGCAGCACGCGCGGCCATGACACCGAGAAGCGATAAGCCTTGGCGTTCAAGCGTTTCAGAAGATCGATATCCTCGGCGTAGCGGTGATAATGGTCGCAGGCCACGTCGCCGGTATCGCCGTTCGCCACCTTGCCGGGAATGCGGCAATATGTATCCCAGATGCTGGGGCCGCGCCCGTCTTCGGCCACGGCGCCTTCGACCTGATAGGCCGAGGTCGAAAATCCCCACAGAAAGTCCTTGGGCCAGGAAGCCTTGGCTGGATCGATGCTCATGCTTACCCCCCGATTGATCGAACTCATTGGAAACCTAGCATTTTCTCAAGCAGCCCGCCATGGGGCGAAACAGGGTAAACGCTTCCTTAAGAAGGTGATAACATGATGGTGCTGTCCAATTCACAGTCAGGAAGACGCCATGCCCCGCTCTGAGCTTTCGCGCCGTGACATTCTGACCGGCGCCGCCGCCGCCGCCACCTTGGCCGCCCTGCCTGCAAAGGTGTTCGCGGCAGGTAAAGACGACGATGGAAAGACCTTTTCCAAAAACGAGATCATGCAAAAGGCCGAAGGATTTTTCGGAGCCACCACCAAGGGGCTGGCCGAAGTGATCGAAAAGGCCTTCGCCGATCACGGGCGGCCCAATGCGCTGATCTTGGGATCGGAGGCAGGCGGCGCTTTCGTGGTGGGCGTTCGGTTTGGCGAGGGCCAATTGGAGCGCAAGCAAGGCGCTGGTCGCAAGCTGTACTGGCAAGGTCCCTCGGCGGGCTTCGATTTCGGCGGCAACGCCTCGAAGGTCTTCACGCTGATCTATCATCTGAACAGCGCCGACGAATTGTTCCAGCGATTCCCTGGCGTCGATGGCAGTCTTTATGTGGTGGCCGGAGCCAGCCTGAACTATCAGCAAAGCGGCAGGATCATCCTGGCCCCCATCCGCACCGGCGTGGGCTTGCGCGCAGGGGCCAATGTCGGCTACGTCCATTACACCCGCGAGCATTCCTGGATACCGCTGTGAACCAAACCCTACCGCTGGTCGTCGCCATTACCGGGGCCAGCGGCGCCGTCTATGGCATCGAAGCCCTGAAAGCGCTTAGGTCAGCCAAAATCCCCACGCATCTGGTCTTGAGCCAGGCTGCGACGCAGACCATCAAGCTGGAAACCAAAACCAACGACCAGGCAGTGCGCGACCTGGCCGATCAGGTTTACGACGAAGGCGACATCGCGGCCGCCATCTCTTCCGGCTCCTTCAAGACCAGGGGCATGCTGGTTGCCCCCTGTTCGATAAAAACCCTGTCGGGCATCGCCAATTCATATGCCGACGGGTTGATCGTGCGGGCCGCCGACGTCACCTTGAAAGAGCGCCGTCCGCTGGTGCTGATGGTGCGCGAAACGCCGCTGCACAGGGGACATCTGGATCTGATGCTGCGCGCCGCCGATATGGGGGCCATCATCCTGCCCCCCCTGCCCGCCTTCTATCACCAGCCGAAATCGGTGCTCGACATCGTGCATCAATCGGTGGGCAAGGCGCTTGATCTACTGGGGATCGAGCACAATCTGTTCAAACCATGGAACGGCCCCCATGGATAGGGTTCAGGTCATCAGCACCCGCCAATTCGCCGCCATCATCCTCGCAACCGCCTCCATGGTCTGGCTGATGGGCGGCATCTCGGTCTTTTTCGCCATTCACGTCTCGGACAATCCCCTTTTGGTTCCCGGCGGCGACGGTTTGGTCGGGCGGAGCCTGCGCGGTCTGGTTGATATCTTGCCCTTCTCCTGCGCCGTCGCCCTGATTGGCGGCTGGATTGGCTTTGCCAGGAACCAACTGCCGCTTGCCTTCAAGTTGCAAGCCGTTCCCTTTCTGCACCTGATCTTGATCGCATTGGCGATCATTCCGGTCATTTTTCTGTGTGGCGCCGATAATTGTTTCTAAGAAAAGACTTTTTATACAAAATTCCTCGATATGTTATATGTCTATTACTTGATTGCCCTCTCTGAAGAATAGACAATGACCGCCTGATAAATGCTTGAGGATGGGCGCATGCCGGTCATTGGATTTCGTTTTGCCGTCCTTGGCGCTTTGCTGGGCATCGTGAACATTGCCCTGGCGGTTGTCCTTGTCATCGTGCATCAGGCCAATGTCGAAGCTGCTCGCCAGACCGCCGTCGATCTCTTCGGCCAAATCGGCGCGAAGATCGAAGAGCAGATTCAAAGCAGCATGAATCTGGCCATGACGACGGCCGACGTGGTCAGCAACTTGCGCGACCTGTCCGAACCGCAATCGGGAAGCCCGCTCGAACATCCCGCCTTCGGGCAATTGCGCGCCATACAGAAGATCAATCCCAGCCTCTATTCGCTTTATGTCGGCTATGAAGATGGCGGCTTCTTGCAATTGATCGCCGTGCGCAACAAGGAAACCGTCATCAAAACGATCAACGCGCCCGAGGGCACGCAGGAAGCCAGACGCATCATCCAAGGTCAAGGGGCCGCCCGGGTCGAATTATGGGCCTTCACGGACGATGCGGGAAAGGTATTGGGTGTGCGCCGCAACGAGGCGCCCGCCTACGATCCCCGCCAACGTCCATGGTTCGCGACCGCCAAGACGGCGGACGATACGTTTCTGTCCGACCCCTATATTTTCAATTCACAACCCAAACCCGGAATCACGGTTTCCAGGCGCATGAAAAGCGGACAGGGCGTTGCGGGCGTGGACATCGCGCTTGACGGCCTAAGCCAGCTTGCCGCCAGCCAGAAGATTTCCGCAAACGGTCGGGTCATCCTGACCGATGCGCAGAACCACGTGCTGGGCGCCTCGGATGACGTGCTGGGAACCTCCCCGCCCCTGACCGGCTTGGCCGACATCTCGCACCCGCTGGCCAAGCTGGCCAGCAAACATGCGTCCCAAAAAGACGAAGGCATCGTATCGGACGGCAAGTCGGAATTCCTGTCGCGCCATTTCCGCTGGCAGGGCAGCGGCAAGGAAATCAACATTCACGTCCTGGCTCCCTTTGACGATTTCGCCGGGCACATTCGCCGCATCGACAGCTTCATTCTTCTTTTCTCGCTGCTGGTTGTGGGAGCCACGATCCCGGCAGGCATTTGGGTTGCGCGCCAATTGAGCAAAAGCATCGTCGAACTGGCGGGCGACGCCGAAAGAATCCGCGAGTTGGACTTTACCGGAGAGGTTCCGCCGCCGACGCCCATTCGCGAAATCCAAACGCTGACGGCTGCCTTCGCCGTCATGAAAAAGCAGATATTGGAACGTACCCGTCTTCTGGGCGCCTCGCAGGAAACCTTGCGCCGCCTGATCGAGCTTGGCATTTCGTTGGGGGCGGAGAGCAGTTCCGGGCAATTGTCAGAAACGGCCTTGGCCGAAGCCATGCGCCTGACCGGAGCCGAGGGCGGCACGCTTTACATCCGCCATAACGAAAAACGGCTGCAGTTGGCCATCATCCGCAACAGCCCGCTCGAACTGTCGGTTGGCGGACGCGACGGCGACGACATGGAATTGCCCGAGCTTGACCTTTGGAACCCGGACGACGACACGCCCATCCGCGACAATTTCATCGCCGACGCCGTGCATGGCGGCCAGGTGATCGCCATCGACGACGTTCGTAGTTGGACAAAGCACGACATGCAGGGCGTGATCGAGTTCGATGAGGTGACGGGATACGAAACAAAATCCATGTTGATCATCCCCCTAACCACGCCGAACGGCGACGTCATCGGCGTTCTTCAATTGATCAACATGAAGGCTGAAGGCGGAAACTTTTCCTCGCACCGAAGCGCTTCGCAGCGTCACGTCATGGCCCTGGCCAGCCAGGTGGCTGTGGCCCTGCAAAACAGGGTTCTGATCAAAGCCCAGGAAAACCTGATCGACGGCATGGTCGATATCATTTCATCGGCCATCGACACCAAAAGCCCCTATACGGCCGGGCATGCCAGCAGGCTGATGGAAATCGCCGTCATGCTGGCCGACGAGGCCGGCAAGTCGCAAGAGGACGCCTTCTCGGATTACGAAGTGCCATCAAGGGACGCAAGGCGCGAGTTGCGCACCGCCGCCCTGTTGCACGATTGCGGCAAAGTGACGACGCCGGAATATGTGGTCGACAAGGCCACGAAGCTGGAGACCATCCACAACCGCCTGCATGAAATAAGAACCCGTTTCGAGGTGCTGCTGCGCGACGCTGAAATAGACAGATTGAGGGCACTGGCCGATGGCGAGGACGAGGATGCCGCCAACCAAGCGTTCGCAGAACGCCGCGACGAGTTGCAAGACGATTTCGCCTTTGTCGCGCAATGCAATGTCGGTGCCGAACAGATGCATGGCGACGACATCGAACGCTTGAAGCGGATTGGCACGACGACTTGGCTTCGCTATTTCGACGATCGGCTTGGCCTGTCGGTCGAGGAACTTCGCCGCTTAAAGGATGCGCCAGCTCCACCCATTCCAGCGGTAGAGCCGTTGCTTTCCGACCGACCCGAGCACCGCATCCCCTGGACGGGCCGCGAAAAGTTTCACGACCCAAGCTGGAAGTTCGCGCTTTCGATTCCGAGAGTCATGTATGACCGGGGCGAAATCTACAACCTGTCGATTTCTCGCGGCACGCTGACGGCCGAAGAAAGGTTCAAGATCAACGAGCACGCCATCCAGGGCGTCGTCATGTTGAACAGCATGTCCTTCCCTGCCCAGTTACGCAACGTGCCCGAGATCGCAGGCGCTCACCACGAAGCCATCAACGGCAAGGGCTATCCGCGCGGCATCAAGAAGGACGACATGTCGGTCTCGGCGCGCATTCTGGCCATCGCCGACATTTTCGAAGCCCTGACCGCCGCCGACCGCCCTTACAAGAAACCGAAGTCGTTGTCGGAATCCATCGACATTCTGGCCGGTTTCAGGGACCGCCAACATATTGATCCCGATTTATTCGCGCTTTTCCTTCGCACGGGTGTATACCGGCGCTATGCGGAATCGTTCCTGCAACCGGAACAAATCGATGCCGTCGACATTGAAAAGCATCTGAACTGACGGCAGCCAAGGAGACGTTGACATGGTAATTCACGCCATCAGGTGGTCGGACGAAATGACCGTCGGCATGCCTGCCTTGGACGAAGATCATCGCAGGCTGGTCGTCTTGATGAACAAGGTCATCGCGGCCTGCTATGCGGGCGTCGGCAACGCCATGATCAATACGGCCATGAACGAGCTTGAAGCCTATACCAAGGAACATTTCGTGCGCGAGGAAACCTTGCTGGAAGCTAAGAACGATCCGAATCTGGCGGCGCACAAGCAGCAGCACCAGGAACTTATATCCCAGCTTGCCGAAATGAAGTCGCAAAAGCACGGAACGGAGATCATCCCCATTCTTTACCGCTGGCTGGTCGTCCATATCATGGAAACCGACCGCGGCTACAGCCACCTGTTTCGCTAACTCGGACAGCTACGCCTTGCCGAGACAGGTGAAACCGGCATCCTCAATGGCGTTCGAGATCAAGACCTCATCGTCGCAGCCCGCCACGGCAACCGTCTTGGCTTCCAGGTCAACCGCGACCTGGGCCGTGGGCGCCGACGACTTGATGGACTTCTCGACCGAGGCCGCGCATTTGCCGCAGGACATGCCGTCGACGCGATAGGTTATGGCCATGTGTATCTCCTCTATGGTTTCTTGCCAGCCAGCATCGACTGGCGCTTGACGATGGCGCTGACGGGAACCAGGACGAATCCCTTCGCCTCCAGCGTCGCAAGCCATGTCGCCAGCGCCTCTATGGTGGCGTCGTGCGGATGCCCGATGGCGATGGCATGTCCATATTGGCGGGCGAAGTCTTCCAGCTTGGCCAATTGCGCATCCACCGCCGACCGGCTGATTTCATTATCCAGGAACACATTGCGCTCGGCAAAGGGAATGCCGATCTCGCGGGCCACTTCGCCTCCCGCCGACTGGGCCGAGGTGCGGGAGTCGAGAAACAGCAATCCTCTGGCCTGCAGGTCCGACAACACCACGCGCATGCTGGCGCGATCGGCGGTGAACTTGCTGCCCATGTGATTGTTGACGCCGACAAAGTTGGAAAATTGCGACAGATCGCGCTCTAGCCTGTTGCGGATTTCCTCGACCGACAAGCCCAGCTTCAAGAGATTGCTTTCCGGCCCCGGATCGTAATTGGCCCCCACCGGCTCCATCGGAACGTGAACCAGCAATTCATGGCCCTTGGCGCGCCCTGACGCCGTTTGGGCTTGCAATTCCTGGGCATAGGGCAAGAAGGCCAGAGTCAGGGGGGCCGCCAAATCGATCACGCGCGCGGTGCGCCTGCGGTCCAGCCCCAGATCGTCGATCACCACGGCGATCACCGGCTTGCCGCTGCCGGCGCCGGGCGGCACGGGCACCGCATGGGCCAGCCAGGGCGGCGGCGCGCCGGTCCCGCTGACCAAAGGCGGCGGCGCCACGATCCTGGCGTCGGGAATGGCGGTGGCGACATAGGGACCGCTTTCTGGCGGCACGGTCAACTTGCTAGGCGCCGGGGGAACGGGCTTGGCCGCTGGCGAAGGCCCAGAGGGTTTCGCTTGTTGAATCTGCGTCGCTTCCGCTGGCGCCTGAGGCGTTGCTTGAGGCTGAATCTGCGTCTGAATCTGCGGCTGTGGCGGCGGCGTCACCAGAACCGATCCAGGCATCTGGGACGCCACTTCGAGCGGCAGGTCATTGCGCTTATTGTCGCCAACCCAACTTCCGAAACCAACGCCCAGGAAGATGCCGATCGCCAGAAGCAACAGCAGGGCCACGGGCTTTTGGCCACGCATCAACCAGCCCGAAACGACGCTTGAATATCCCTGGCTTGACGATGGACGGCTGCGGCTTCGCTTGGTCAAGGAGCCTCGGCGGCCTGTTCGTCATCGGCGCCGCCGGATTGCTTGCCTTTGACGATCTGGCGCAAGTTGAAATGATAAAGTACCGGCATGGCGACATAGATCGAGGAATAGGTGCCGACGATCACGCCCCACAACATGGCCGCCGAAAAGCCGCGGATCACCTCGCCGCCGAACAGGAACAAGGATAGGACAGAGACGAAGACCGTGCCGTTGGTCAAATAGGTGCGGGCCAGCGTTTCGTTGATGCTGAGATTGATGATGTCGTAGGCGGGCATCGTTTTGAACTTGCGCAAATTCTCGCGCGCCCGGTCGTAGGACACCACCGTATCGTTGATGGAAAAACCGATGATGGTCAGGATGGCGGCAACGCTGGTCAGGTTGAATTCAAGCCCCGTGACCGAGAAAACGCCCAGCGTGGTGATGGCGTCGTGGAATGTGGCGATCATGGCGCCCAGGCCGAACTGCCATTCGAAACGAAACCAGACATAGACGCTGATGGCCAGAACAGACAGGACAACGGCCAGGATGCCGCCCTGGATCAGTTCCTCACCCACCTTGGGACCAACGAATTCGGTGCGACGGTAATCATAGCCTTCGCCCAAGGCCGTCTTTACCTTGGCGACAGCCAACTGCTGCTCGGCCTCGCCTCCGGCCTGTCGTTGCAGGCGCACCAGAACCAAGTCGGGTGCGCCGAATTCCTGCAACGCCACTTCGCCCAATTGAAGGCCTGATACGGTGGATCGCATATGGGCCAGATCTGCCGGTCCATTCTGATGTTTGACCTCCATCAGAATGCCGCCAGCGAAATCGACGCCCAGATTAAGCCCCTGCGTGGCCAATGAGACGATGGACCCCAGAACCAACACGGTCGTAAAGGCATAGGCGATCAAGCGCTTCGAAACGAAGTCGTACTTGGTGTCCTGCGGCAGGAAACGGCGAACCAGCTTCATGGCGTTTCCACTTTCAAATCGGCAAGGCTTTGGGCCGGGCGTATTTCAGCCACAGCGAGATCATCAGTTGCACGACCAGAATGGCCGTGAACATCGAGGTGAACAATCCAATCGCCAGGGTAACGGCAAAGCCGCGCACCGGGCCGGTTCCGAACTGGAACAGCAGAACGGCGGCGATCAGGGTGGTCAGCTGGGAATCGACGATGGTCACCAAAGCGCGCTTGAAACCCGCCGTGCAGGCGGAAACGATGCCGCGCCCAAGGCGGAATTCTTCCCGCATGCGCTCGTAGATCAGCACGTTGGCGTCCACCGCCATGCCCATGGTGAGAACGATGCCCGCGATGCCCGGCAGGGTCAGCGTCGCCCCCATCATCGACAACAGACCCAGCAGCAAGATCAGGTTGACGACCAGGGCGATATTGGCGAAAACGCCGAACAGGCCATAGATCAGCAGCATGAAGATGGCGACTAACATCAGACCGATCGCGCTGGCGACCTTGCCAGCATAGATCGAGTCGGCGCCCAGATCGGGTCCGACCGTGCGTTCTTCCAAAATGGTGAGCGGAGCAGGCAGCGCGCCAGCGCGCAGCAACAAGGCCAGATCGTTGGCCGTCTGCGCGGTGAAGCTGCCGGAAATCTGCCCCGACCCGCCCAGAATGGGTTCGCGGATCACGGGTGCGCTGATCACCTTGCCGTCGAGCACGATGGCGAACTGCTTGCCCGCGTTTTCGGTGGTGATCGCGCCGAACTTCTTGGCGCCCTGGCCGTTGAAGCGGAAATTGACCACCGCTTGGCCTTCCGTAAAGCCGGCACTGGCGTCGACCAGCGCTTCGCCGCCCAACTCCACCTTGCGACGGATCACGACGATCCTGGCCCCTTCGCCATTGCGGCCTTCGGTTTCATGCAGGACTTCGGACCCCGGCGGCACGCGACCGGCATAGGCGTCTTGCGGGCTGACGCCATGATCGACCAGATGGAAAGTGAGTTTGGCGGTCTTGCCCAAAAGGCTTTTCACATGTTCCGGATTCTCGACGCCCGGCAATTGCAGCAAGATGCGATCCTCGCCCTGGCGGACGATGGTGGGTTCGCGCGTGCCCATTTCGTCGATTCGCCTGCGTACGATCTCGATCGACTGGCCCAGAACGGCGCGCCGTTTTTCGTTGATGGCGAATTCCTGATAGCGCAGCGACATGGCGCCGTTCTCGGCCTCGGCGATCTCGGTCCCGGCATCCAGCTTGCGCAAAAGGTCGCGGGCCTTTTCACGCTGATCCGCTTCGGGAATGGTGACGCGCAAGCCGTCGGCGTCGGCGCCTAGGCCGATATAGCGGATATTCTCCTTGCGAAGCGCCGTGCGGGCCGATTCAACCAGCGACACCGCCTGTTCCTTGAACACCGCCTTCAGATCGACTTCCAGCAGCAGATGCGACCCGCCCTGAAGATCAAGCCCCAGATTGACCGGCTTCAGCCAAGCGGGCATCATCGCAAGCGCGCTGGCCGGAAGCGCGTTCGGCAAGGCGAAAAGCGCCCCTCCCAAACAAACCAGGGCAACCAGAATCAGCTTCCAGCTTTCGATGCGCATCCGCTTTATCCAGACCTGACGATCAGTCTTTCTTGCCGGACAGCAACTTGCCCAGCATCGAGCCGCCCTTGCCTTCATTGGCGGGCTTGGCCGCGTCGCCGTCGCCAGCGTCCTTGCCCACCGGCTCGGACTTCGACAACACCGCGGTGATCGTGTCTTGAATGACCTTGACCTTCACATTCTCGGCGATCTCGACGATGACTTCGCCGTCTTGCACCTTGACGATCTGGCCGATGATGCCGCCGCCGGTCACCACCTTGTCGCCGCGTCGCAACGCGCTCAGCTTGGCCTTGTGTTCCTTCATCTTCTTTTGCTGCGGACGGATCAGCAGGAAATAGAAGAGGATGAAAATCAGAACCAGCGGCAGCAGCGATTGCAGCGAATCCATTCCACCGCCGGGGGCAGCGGTTGCGGTCTGGGCGAGCGCCTCGGAAATCAGCATCGGATACTCCTTCAGAATTTGGGGCGACTATACAGACAGCGCACGGCTTTGCAAACCTTGACTATTGGCTTTTTTGTCCTATGTGGGTAGGGTCGTTTCCATGAACGAAATGGACCTACTGCGCCGCATCGCCGAAGCCCTGGAGCGCCTCGCCCCGGGTCTTAAGCCATTGAACGACCTTCATAAGGCCGACGCCTTCGTCTGGCATGCGCAAACGCAAGCCTTGCAGCCCGTGCCCAAGGTCAACCGGGTGCCGCTAGCGCTTCTGAAGGGCATTGATGGACAGTGCGGCAAATTGCTGGACAACACGCGCCGCTTTTCCTTGGGATTGCCCGCCAACAACGCCCTGCTGTGGGGGGCCAGGGGAACCGGCAAAAGCTCGTTGGTAAAGGCCGTGCATGCGGCAATCAACCAAGACTCCCCGGGGGCCTTGGCGCTGGTGGAAATCCACCGCGAGGATATCCCCTCGCTGCCTCGCCTGCTTGGCGTGCTGAAACAAAGCGGGCGGCGCTGCGTGCTGTTTTGCGACGACCTGTCCTTCGACGCCCAGGACGACGCCTACAAATCGCTGAAGGCCGTGCTGGAAGGCGGCATCGAGGGCAGGCCCGCCAATGTCTTGTTTTACGCCACCTCGAACCGTCGCCATCTGATGGCCCGCGACATGATCGAAAACGAGCGCTCGACGGCGATCAATCCCGGAGAGGCGGTCGAGGAAAAGGTCTCGCTCTCCGACCGTTTCGGGCTGTGGCTTGGCTTTCACAATGCCGACCAGGACACTTATCTGTCCATGGTCAACGGCTATGCCAAGGAATATGGGCTGAAAATCGCCCCCGACGCCCTGAAGCGCCAAGCGCTGGAATGGTCGGTCACCCGCGGATCGCGCTCGGGCCGCGTGGCTTGGCAATTCATCCAGGATCTGGCTGGCCAACTGGGCCAAAAAATCGAAGAGTAACCGCCCTATCCATCCACCAATTGCGTCACCGGATCGACCGGTCTGGAATTGTGGCGCAATTCGAAATGCAATTGCGGGCTTGTCACCAGCCCAGTGGCGCCGACCCTGGCGATGGCCTGGCCACGATCCACCCGGTCGCCCTTGCCGACCAGCAGCAGATCGTTATGGGCATAGGCCGACACCCAGCCATCTTGATGCTTGACCAGCAGCAGATTGCCAAACCCCTTCAACTCGCTGCCCGCAAAGACCACCACGCCATTCTCGCTGGCCCGCACATAAGCGCCGCGCTTGGCGCCGATATTGATGCCGTCATTGTTCTGGCCCTTGCCAGTCACGCCGAAACCTTCGACCAGCGGCCCTTTCACCGGCCACAAAAAGCCCTTGCCCGCCTTGGGCCGGGGTTCGGGAAAAACCAGCGCAGCCGGTTCAGGCCCAGGCCTTGCCGCCGGGGTTGGTTCGGGGTCAGAGCGGGTCATGGGCGGCCTGGATGGCATGAAGGCCGCACTTTGAACGGGGGGCTGGGAAACGGGCAATTTCAAACGCTGGCCGACCAGCAGCTTGAAGGGGGCGGACAATCCGTTCAGATCGATGATACTTCGCATGTCCACCTGATGGCGGCGCGACAGGGCGTAAACCGTGTCGCCTTTGGCGACCTCGATCATGCCGGGGGGCAAGGGCTGGCGCTGGGCGGACTGCTGCGGCGCCGATGGCTGCTGGCGGCCTGAGGGCTGGTTCCACCAAGGATCGGGCACATGGGAATAGCAGCCGGACAGCGCCGCCGCCAAAACCAATCCCAACCATAATTTGCCCAATTTACCCATATTATCTATTTGGGCGAAAAGAATTGAGAAAGGGTTAAGCCCCCTACCCTTCTCCGGCCAAAGTCTCTACTTCATCAATCAAGCGGGGCAGCTTCGCCAACAATTCGGGAATAAAGACGCGCACTGTTTCATAGATGCGGTCCAGCTTCAGGCCGAGATAGTCGTGCGCCAAAACATTTCGCATGCCGATAATCTGCCGCCAGGGAATCTCAGGATGTCGGTCGACAATCTCTTTGGGGACACGACGCGAAGCCTCGGCCAACATTTCCAGCGCATGGAAAACCGCGAATTTCGTTTTGGTATCCTGCGTGAAATCTTCAAAGGTAACGTGATCGAGAAACTGACGCGCCGCCTCGGCGAATTCCTGCATGTCGGCAAGATAGAGGACGGGGTCACGCTTCATACCATCACGGCTTCCTTGAGAATGTAAGGCGCAATGCGCGGCTTGAGCGCCTCTTTCTCGGCCAGATCGACATTGATCCCTACGGCATCGCCGATTTCCTGTTGCAGGCGAACGAAATCGATCAAGGTCATCCCGTCGCCCAATTCGACCAACAGGTCAAGATCGCTTTCCTCACTCTGCTCGCCGCGAGCGTAAGAGCCGAAAACCCCCATCGAGCGCAAGGGATAGCGCAGTTCAAGCATCGGCTTGATCTGGCGAAGTGTCGTCAATATCTGATCCAGGCTGCGCATAGGGGCATTCTAGCGCAAGTAATGGAGGCAAGGAAGTCCCCTACCCCTACCCTTCTCCGGCCACGCCGGGCAATAGGGGCACGAAGCGAACGCCGAACAGGCTTTCGATTTCGAAGTCGGTTTCGGTGCGGGTGTATTTCACCAGATGCTGCTCGCCATTCTCGTCGCCCAAAGGGGCGACCAGAATGCCGCCGACATCCAACTGATCTAGCAAAACCTTGGGCACGTCGAAGGGAGCGGCAGTCAGAATGATGCGATCGAAGGGCGCTTGTTCGGGCCAGCCCTTGAAGCCGTCGCCGCACAGGGGGCAAGCCTGCCACTTATCGACCTGTCAGAAATACCGGGGTCCGCATTTTGGAACTCTAACTACCTGAAGAAGCCTTGGTCAGTCCCGATCCGCCCCATCGCTTCAGACCAATCAAAATCACTGACTGCCCTGGGATTGAAGCTATTGTCCACGAGAACCGCAAGAAGCCCTTGATGATGGCGCTTCAACATTTTCCAAGTATTCAGGTACTTCCGCCTGACCTTAGTCGCGAGCAGCATATCGTTCATGTGGTGGTGTATACTTTCTAGGTAATGGATATCGTAGGCGATAAGATAAAGCAGGTCTGTCTCAATGATCCATTCAGGCGGGATCGGATATTCTCGCCGCATCAAACTGATGTCCTTTAAGTTTTGCATAATGTGGACGAACTGGTATTGCTTATTAAACGGGGTCAGCTGAAAAATATTGCTGTATGGACATACGATGTTGTCCATAAACAGACCGGTGCATTGAATCTCTTTCTCAGCTTCGTGGGCACGGATTAGCCCCTCTCCGTAGTACGCCTCTATATTCTTCATGGGCTGATGATTGAAGTCGCCGTAGGTGATGTATCCCCGAAAGTGGATGTCCATGCTGATACAGCGATAGAACAGGTCTTGGGCGAACTCGCAGAGGTACATTACGCCGTACTGGACATCGAAAAGAGATGTTGGTTCAGGCATGTTGTAGACAAGAATCGTATCCGAGAAGACAATGACCTTGAAATCTGGATGCCGGTGCGCGTTCAGAGCGTCAATGATCTCATAGAGGCGATCAACGTTGCCACGCTTCACAACCGGATCGCTGAAGCCAAGGATGTCAATATAAAGCAAGAACTTTTCGGGCATTGGCGGCAACCGCAGCGTTGTCTATTTTACTGCCGAGCAGTTTGCCTTCATTTACCCAACCCTACAATCACCACACGCACTTATTTTATCAAATGAGGGGGTTTGCACTGTAAACGTATTGGCAGAAGGTGGGGTGTCCGCTCAAGACCTTGCGAATGTATTGTCCGCTTTGCCGATACGGCGCACTACGTCCGCGCCGTCATTATTCTTGGGAATAGATTGTCTTTGGGGGAAGCCCCCTACCCTTCTCCCGCCACGCCGGGCAGCAGGGGCACGAAGCGAACGCCGAACAGGCTTTCGATTTCGAAGTCGGTTTCGGTGCGGGTGTATTTCACCAGATGCTGCTCGCCATTCTCGTCGCCCAAAGGAGCGACCAGAATGCCGCCGACATCCAACTGATCCAGCAAAACCTTGGGCACGTCGAAGGGAGCGGCGGTCAGAATGATGCGATCGAAGGGCGCTTGTTCGGGCCAGCCCTTGAAGCCGTCGCCGCACAGGGTGGTGATGTTGTGCAAACGCAGTTCCTTGAACCGTTCCTCGGCCTGCTTCATCAAGGGCCGGTGGCGCTCGATGGTGTAAACGCGCCTGGCCAGCTTGGACAAAATCGCCGTCTGATAGCCCGAACCGGTGCCGATCTCCAGCACCTTCATGCGGTCGCCCAGATTCAGCGCCTGGGTCATCAAGCCCACCACCAAGGGCTGGCTGATCGTCTGGCCGCAGCCGATGGGCAGGGCGTTGTTGTCATAGGCCTGATCGAGAAAGCTGTATTCGACGAACTTCTCGCGCGGCGTCAGCTCGATGGCCGACAGAACCTTGGTGTCGATCACCCCTCCGGCGCGCAAATCCATCAGCAGGCGGATCTTGCGCGACGAGACGATCATCAGAACAAGCCGTCTAGTTTGGCCAAGGTGGGGCCATGCGTCAGGTCGACGCATAAAGGGGTGACCGTCACGAAGCCCTCGAAGATGGCGAACAGATCGGTGCCCGCTTCGGACCTGTCTTCGGTGCGCTGGCCGCCGATCCAGATATAGGGAAGACCACGCGGATCGATGCGCTCGGAAATCTGGTCGCCGATCTTACGCTTGCCCTGGCGAGCCAACACGACGCCCTTCACCTTCTTGGCCGGAACGTCTGGGAAATTCAGGTTCATCAGCACATTGTTAGGGCAAGGCTGACCGCACAGCTTCTTGATCACCTTGGCCGCCCAGGCTTCGGTGGTGGCCCATTTCACCGGCTGGTCGGGCGACACCACCTGCGAGAGCGCGAACGAGCGAATGCCCATCAGCGTGCCTTCCATGGCGGCGGCCACGGTGCCGGAATAGGTGATGTCCTCTCCCAGATTGCCGCCCCGGTTGACGCCCGACAAAACGATGTCGGGGCGGATTTCCTTCATGATCTTGTTGACGGCCAGCAGCACGCTGTCGGTCGGCGTGCCGTCCACCGCATAACGCTGCTTGGCCAGCTTGCGGATGCGAAGCGGGCGACGCAGCGTCAGCGAATGACCGGCCGCACTTTGCTCGGACTCTGGCGCCACCACCCAGACATCGTCGGAAATCGCATGCGCGATGCGCTCTAGCGCCTTGATGCCCGACGCCTCGATCCCATCGTCGTTGGAAATCAGGATGCGGGCCTTCTTCAAGGATTTGATGGGAGCGTGGGTCACGGCGATATGACCTCAAGCCCGCCCATGTAATGTTTGAGCGCTTCCGGCACCACAATGCTGCCATCAGCCTGCTGATAATTCTCCAGCACCGCCACCAGCGTGCGCCCCACCGCCAGGCCGGAACCGTTCAGCGTATGCACGGGCCTTGTCGCCTTGTCGCCGCTCTTTCGGCAACGCGCCTTCATGCGCAGCGCTTGGAAATCGCCGCAGTTCGAGCAAGACGAAATCTCGCGATAGGCGTTCTGGGCGGGCAGCCAAACTTCGATGTCATAGGTCTTCCTGGCCGAGAAACCCATGTCGCCGGTGCAAAGCGTAATCACGCGGTAGGCAAGGCCCAGGCGCTTCAACACTTCCTCGGCGCAAGTCAGCATGCGGTTATGTTCTTCTTCCGATTGCTCGGGCGAAGTGATGCTGACCAGTTCCACCTTCTGGAACTGATGCTGGCGGATCATGCCACGCGTATCCTTGCCCGCCGCCCCGGCTTCGGAACGGAAACAATTGGTCAGCGCCGTCATGCGGATCGGCAGTTTGGCGTCGTCCAGAATCTCGCCCGCCACCAGATTGGTCAGAGGCACTTCGGCGGTGGGGATAAGCCACTTAGACTCATAAAATTCGCTATTGGGATTCTTAAGTTTTGAATTTAGCTCTTTTCCAAATGTATCCAGAGAAATGCTTACAATCCCTGAGAAAATGTGTGGATTAAAATCTTGGGGCAGGGTTTCTCCCATTTGACTTTTTAGCCACTCGACCTTTTCCTTCAAAAATTGATCGATAGCGCCCTCTTTCATAGCTTTCGCAGAAAACAGATCCTCGCCGAATTTCGGCAACTGGCCGGTGCCGTATAGGGCGGTGTCCTTGACCAGCACCGGCGGATTCACTTCCAGATAACCATTCGTGCCGGTATGCAGATTCAGCATGAAGGCGCCCAGAGCGCGTTCAAGCCGCGCCAAAGCACCTTTCAGCACCACGAAACGCGCTCCCGACAATTTGGCAGCCGCATCGAAATCCATCAATCCCAGGGCCACGCCCAATTCATCATGAGCCTTGGGCTTGAAATCGAAGACGGGCGGCGTGCCCACCTTGCGCAATTCGACATTGGCGGATTCATCGGCCCCATCCGGCACATCGGCAGCGGGCAGGTTTGGGATGGCGGATAGTGCTGAATCAATCCACTCACCAAGCGCTTTTTCATGCCCCTCTAGCGCCGGGATCAACTCGTTATTCTTTGCCGCTTCCGCCATAACGGCTTCTGCCAAGGCCGCTTCGCCTTGCTTCTTATGCATGCCGATTTTCTTCGCTAACTCATTGCGAAGCGCCAACCGTTGTTGAAGGTCGGTTTGCGCGCGGCGGCGTTCCCCGTCCTTTTCAAGGATATCGGCGGAACGCGCTTCCAGGCCGCGCCGCTTCAGCCCCGCATCGAAGGCCTCGGGGTTTTCGCGAATGAATTTAATGTCATGCATGGCGGCTACTCAACTCTCGTTGAAATCGGTTTCCGGCAAAGCGCCGTCGTCATCCTCGCCTTCGGCTTCGCGCTTCTTCTTCTCGACCAGCTTGCAAGAATAGATCGAGATTTCGTAAAGCAGCATCATCGGCACGGCCAGCCCGATCTGGCTGATCACGTCGGGCGGAGTCAAGATGGCGGCGGCCACGAAGATCAAGACGATGGCGTAGCGGCGCTTTTCGGCCAAGCCCTTCGACGTCACCAGCCCCACGCGGGCCATCAAGGTCAGCAGCACCGGAAGCTGGAAGGCGATGCCAAAAGCGAAGATCAGCTTCATCACCAGCGTCAGATATTCGCCGACCTTGGCTTCCAACTGAATGGGCAATCCACCGTCAAGTGGTTGGGCTTCGAAAGACAGCAGGAACTGCCAGGCCATGGGGATGATGAAGTAATAGACCAACGCCGCACCCATCAGGAACAGCAGCGGAGTGGCGAACAAGAACGGCAGGAAGGCCTGGCGTTCGTGCTTGTACAGGCCGGGGGCTACGAAAGCCCAAAGCTGTCCGGCGAAAACCGGAAACGAGAAGAACAGCGCCGTGAACATGGCGACGCGCACATAGGTAAAGAAGGCTTCGGTCAGCGCGGTGTAAATCATGCGCCGGTTGCCGCCCATGCTTTCGAAAATATCGGTCAGCGGCTGCACCAGGAAGCCATAGACGTGATTGGCGAAGTAATAGCTGACGAAGAAGGCGACCACAAAAAAGGCCATCGACCACATCAGACGATTGCGCAGCTCGATCAGATGCTCGAGCAACGGCATCTTCTTTTCGTCGCTGGATTCCTCGGTCACGACTTGGCCTCAGGCTGTGTCTCTGGCTGGGCGGTAGGTGGTTCGTCCGCCGGGGCATCGCTGGGCGGGGGCAGGACGGCAGCCGCATTGGTTTGATGGTTTTCGATGGAAAGGGCGCTGGCGACCTCGCCCTTGGGATCGACGGCGCGCTCGATCTCGGCTTGCACATTGACGGTGTTGAAGGCCTGCGCCTGTTTGCGCAGATCGTCCAATTCCGATTCGCGCATCATGTCGTCGACGCTTTTTTGGAACTCGCCCGCCATCGCGCGCGCTTTGCGGGTCCATTGGCCCATCACGCGCAGCACTTTGGGCAGATCCTTGGGGCCGATGACCACGAGCGCGATCACGGCAATCACCGCCACTTCTGAGATATCAACGTCTAACACGCTTTGGCCCGTCCGGTTGGGACCAGGGGATCAGTGCTTGGCCGCTTCGTCCTTTTGAACGGGCGCGGCATTGGCCTGGGCCTGATTGTCGATCGTCTTGGGGGACTCTTCGGCCTTCGCCTCGTCTTCGTCCTTCAGGCCCGACTTGAACGCCTTGACGCCCTTGGCCATGTCGCCCATCAGGCGCGGCAGCTTGCCCGCTCCGAACAGGAGCAGAACGATGATCAGAACGATAACCCAATGCCAAATGCTTCCAAAGCCACCCATGATACGCCCTCTTGCTAGCCCTTTTTGGTTAGGACGCGGATCATCGCAGATGCAGCCCGCAGCCGCAACGGTTTGAAGCGCCCTTGTTTTTACAGAAAATCGGTGCGCTGACCGCCCCTTGATTTCACACTACGCTTATGGGTAAGAAAAAACTACCCAGAGGAATTGGATTCGGCTTGAAAATCACCATCTACTCAGCGTAAATAAACACAAAACGACCTCAATCGACAATTATAGAACAATAACAAACAATAAAACTGCGGCAAAGTCCGCAGGCGCGCTGGAGATGGAGATGAATTTTACACAAGAAGCCGCAAGCGTCCCGCAGGACGTCGCCGAGAAAATGGCCCGCCATGTCAGTCAGTTGTGGGGGCAACTGACCGAGGTGGCGGGCGACATCGCTACCGTAACCCAGGAATTCAAGCATCAGGCCGACCGTTTCGGCGGCCTTAAATCGGCGGCCGAGGATCTGTCGCGCACCAACGCGCTGATCGGCGCGTCGGCTGGCGAGGCGCATCAGGTCTCGGAAAACGCGGCCCGCATGACCCAACAATCCACCCAAACCCTGAAAACGGCGGAATCCGACATCAGGGCCTTGGTCGAAAGCGTCAATCATATCGAGGAAAGGCTGAAGGGGCTTAGCGCCTCGCTGGCCCGAGTGGACAAGGTGTCGACCGAAATCGAAACCATCGCCCGCCAAACCCGTCTGCTGGCGCTGAACGCCACCATCGAGGCCGCCCGGGCCGGAGAAATGGGCAAGGGATTCGCCGTCGTGGCCAGCGAGGTCAAGACCTTGGCCGCCCAGACCAGCCAAGCCACCTCATTGATCGCCGAAACGCTGACCGACCTGTCCAGCTTAAGCGCGCAATTGACCGAGGAAAGCATCACCAGCCGCGAGAGGGCCACTCGCGTTTTGGCCTCGACCGAGGCGCTGGTCAGCACGGTGGGCGGGGTCAGCGACAAATTCGCCGAAGTCGACAAGCATGTTTCAGGCATCGCCGACACGACCCAGCATTGCGACCAGGACCGGGCCGTCATGAGCCAGGCGATCTTGGACATTTCCCAGGACATGGGGCAGGAAAGCCATCATCTGGCCAGCGCCAGCCAGCGCCTGGACAGCCTGTTGTCCAGCGGCGAGGAGTTGATGTCGCTGGTGGTGGGCCAAGGATTGCCGACGCCGGAAACGCCCTATGTCCAAATCGTCAGGGCGACGGCGGAACTGATCTCGCAGCGTTTCGAAAAAGCGGTCGCCGACCGGGAAATTTCGCTTGGCGATCTGTTCGACGACAATTACCAGGAAGTTCCGGGCACCAATCCCAAGCAGGTGAAAACCCGCTTTACCGATTTTACCGACCGCGTGTTGCCAGAATTCCAAGAACCCATCATCGCGAAGGATGCAAAAATCCTGTTTTCCGCAGCCGTCGACCGCAACGGCTATCTGCCCACCCACAACAAGAAATATTCGCAGCCCCAGGGCAACGATCCGGTCTGGAATACCGCCAACTGCCGCAACCGCAGAATTTTCAACGATCCGACCGGTCTGGCCTCGGCCAAGAACACCAAGCCCTTCTTTCTGAAAACCTACAAGCGCGACATGGGCGGCGGCAAGCTGGTGATGTGCAAGGAATGCTCGGCTCCGATCATGGTTCAGGGCCGTCATTGGGGCGGCTTGAGACTGGCTTTTCTGCTGTAGAAACTTCTACGGGAAGACCAGAAGCCCGCCATTCCGGCATGCCGTCTTGCAGTCGGCTGGCAGGCAGGCCCTGCTCGCGAAGGAACGCCACCGCCTCATAGGCCAGGACGCAATACGGTCCCCGGCAATAAGCGACGATTTGGCTGCCTTTCGGCAGATCCTTCAGCCTTCTTTTCAGGTCCTTCAGCGGAACGTTCAAACTGCCGGGAATGTGCCCGGCGGCAAATTCCTGTTCAGGCCGAACGTCAAGGACGGTCACCAACCCATCCTTCATGCGCTGGACGAGATCGCTCCTGGTAACAGGTTCCAGCCGATCCTTTTCCTTGAAATAACCTTGGACGACCAGCCCGACCTCGGCCACATGCCGCTCGGCGGTCTGGCGCAGGGCCGCCAGCAAAGCCAGAACGTCGTCGCCGGACAGATAATAAAGCACCTGTTGCCCCGACTTCCTGGATAGGACCAAACCAGAACGCCTGAGCGCGTGAAGATGCTGCGACGCGTTGGCGATGGCAAGTCCTGCCGCCTTGGCCAATTCATCGACGCTGCGCTCGCCTTGGGCGATCAGCTCCAGCAGATCAAGCCGGTGCGGGTTCGACAAGGCCTTGCCCAACACGGCGAACTGTTCAAGCAGCTTCAGCTTCGGGCTAACCATGCCATCTCTCTTTGTTGATTTGACATTATCTTCCGCTTTCAGAGCGAGCTTCAAGAAGCGTCTTTGGTTCCGCACCTTGATTTAGGCCTAAAGGCATGCGCTTGACGTCATTCATGGTCGATCGCATTGCGACAAAGGCAAGTCTGCCTCCCCTACCATCTTCGTAAAAGCACAGAGGCAACGACCTCGCTTGACAGTCTCGCGCCTAAATTATAGTATTCAATTGAATTGTAGAATATCAGCAAAGGTGCTGGATCATGTCGCCATTAGCCATTCTAGCCGGACTCGCAACCGGCCTTATGCTGGGCCTGTTCGGAAGCGGCGGTTCGATCATCACACTGCCTGCCCTGCTCTATCTGCTGGACGTGCCGACGAAATCGGCCATTGCCATGAGTTTGGGGATCGTTGGCGTTACGGCGGCCATCTCCGCCGTCACCCACTGGCGGCGCGGCAACGTCGACATGCCCGTTGCCGCCGTCTTCGGCTTGTTCGGCGTGGTGGGAACCTATGGAGGCGCAAAATTGGGCGTAATCACGCCCGATTTGGTACAGCTCTTGTTGTTCGCCGCCATCATGTACGCGGCCTCCTGGCGCATGTTCAAACCAGGGCATGTGGAACCGAAAACAGCCAACCTGATCAGGCTCGACTGTCAAGGAACTGCCTCCTTGATCTGCTTCGATTACACGCGGGTTGGGCATGTGGCCTTGCATGGCATCGTCGTTGGCGTCCTAACCGGCATGGTGGGCGTGGGGGGTGGATTCCTGATCGTGCCAGCCTTGGTTTTGTTGTCCGGCTTGCCGATGAAGCAAGCCACGGGAACCTCTTTGGTCATTGTGTCCGCAAAATCATTTGCCGGTTTCGCGGGTTATTTGGGAGCCATCGAGATCGACTACAACCTGATGGCCATCTTTACGGCCATCGCCATCGCCGGAAGTTTCGCCGGAACCGCCATCTCGAAACATCTGTCGGCGGAAAAGCTGAAAAAAGGATTTGCCGTCTTTTTGGTCGTGGTGGCCAGTTATATCGTCATCAAGGAAACGATGCTGGGGTAAGCATGAAAATCACCATTGTCTCGAAGAAGCCGCCCGGTGGTCGCTGCACGCTGTATGGCTATTACGCCCAGGTCGTCGCAGATGCCTTGGGCGGAGCCATAGAAACGACCTTTCCGGGGCCAGAGGATGAGGTCCAGCCCCCAGGATTCATGCTTGAAGACCGTCTGATCATACCCGCAGACGGCTTGATCCTATCGCCATCCGACGTGCATGATGGGCTTGGCAAGGACGGTTCGCCAAGTCTGCTGGCGCGACTGGAAGAGGCCGAAGCGCGTTTCATGGAGGAATGCGACAAATGAAAGCCGTCATCATTCTCAACGAAGGCCCCTATGGTTCGGAACGCAGCTACAACGGCATGCGGCTGGCCAATTCGCTGCGCAAGCACGATCCGCAAGGCGTCGTCATGGTTTTTCTGATGGGCGACGCCGTCAGTTGCGCCCATGCCGGACAGAAGCCGCCGGAGGGATTTTACAACATCGGCAAAATGATCCATCGCTTGATCGACAGCGGCGGGCAGGTTTTGCTGTGCGGCACTTGCATGGATGCGCGCGGCCTTGCTGAAAGCGAACTCGTGGCAAACGCCAAGCGCAGCACCTTGGACGAGCTTACCATCATTACCCTCGCCGCCGACAAGGTCTTGACGTTCTGATGGACGATCCGGTTTATCTCGACTTCAACGCCACCACGCCGGTCGATCCGGATGTCGTGGAAGCGATGCAGCCCTTCTTTCACGCCCATTTCGGCAACCCTTCCAGTGGCCATGTCTTCGGACTGAGAGCCAGGAATGCCGTTGATAGGGCGCGTGAGGAGGTGGCCGCCCTGCTCAATGCCGATGCGCAAGAAATCTTCTTCACCAGCGGCGGCACCGAAGCCAACAACATCACCATCTTGGGAACCGCTTGCGCAAATGAGGTCAAGGGGCGGATGCTGCACTCCGCCATCGAGCATCCATCCGTGACCAATCCCTGCCGCTTTCTGGCCCTCAAGGGCTGGGCGATCCAAACGCTTCCCGTCGATGAACATGGCATCGTCTCCCTTGCCGCCGCCGAGAATGCGCTTGATGCTGGCATCGCCTTGCTGTCGGTCATGCACGCCAACAACGAGACCGGCTCCTTGCAGCCGATCCGTGAACTGACGCGGCTGGCCCATGCGAAAGGGATCATGACGCATTGCGACGCCGCGCAATCCATCGCCAAATTGCCGATTGACGTCAAGGAACTGGGCATCGACGCCCTGTCTTTGGCGGGTCACAAAATGTACGCCCCCAAGGGAATCGGCGCATTGTACATCAGCAAAGGCGCGCCCATCGCGCCGATCAATTTCGGTGGCGGACAGGAACGCGGCATCAGGCCCGGCACGGAAAACGTGGCCCTGATCGTGGGGCTGGGCAAGGCCTGCGCCTTGGCTGCGGGCAGGCAGGCCGAGGATGCCAAGCGCCTGTGGAATCTGAAAGATCGCCTGTGGTCGCGCTTGCTGTCCGGCGTTCCAGGATTGTCGCTCAACGGAAGCCTGGAAATATCATTGCCCAATACGCTGAACGTGAGCTTTCCTGCTGTGGCTGGCAACGCCTTGCTGAACGCCGCCCCTGCCATCGCCGCCTCAACCGGATCGGCTTGCCATGACGGCAAAGAAGCTCCATCCTCGGTCCTGACCGCCATGGGATTAAACCGGGACAGAGCTTTGGGCGCCGTCCGGTTGACGCTGGGGCGAACGACCACCGAAAAGGACATCGATGCCGCTGCGAACGCCCTCGTCAAAGCCTGGAGGCAACTTGCCGGATAAGGAAAGCCAAGCGCCCATCCTGGCGCTCAAGAATTCGCAAGCGCCTTCCGTCTTTGAACCGGCCAATCTGTTGCGCGAAGCTAGGCGTCAGCGCGAGCTTGACCATGCCGAAGTGCCCGAGCTTTGCCTGCTCGATCCCGACGGCGACATCGTGCGTTTCCTGAAACGAACGGGACAGGCCGAAGCGGTTTCCCATTGGGCCTGCTACCATTCGCAAATGTGGCGCTTTACCTGGGAAGGCCAAGAGTTCGGCATTGTCGGCTGCGCCGTCGGGGCGCCCTATGCCGTCCTGGTGGCCGAACAAATGTTCGCCAGCGGCTGCCGCTTTCTGATCAGCATCACTTCTTCGGGACGAATTGCGCCCCTGCCCCACTCCCCTTGCTTCATCTTGATCGAGCAAGCGCTTAGGGATGAAGGAACCAGCTACCATTATCTGCCGCCATCACGCCATGTCGAGGCGGACGCGCTTGTTTTGGAACGGCTTGCTTCCTTGAAAGAAGTGCGCAGGGGAACCACCTGGACCACCGACGCCCCCTATAGGGAAACCGAAGAAGCCATCGCCGCCCACAGGAAGGATGGCATCCTCGCCGTCGAGATGGAGGCGGCGGCGCTCTACGCCTTTTCAAAGGCGCGGAACTGTCCCCTGGTCTGCTTTGCCCATGTCACCAACCAGATGGCGCAATCGGGCGACGACTTCGAAAAGGGAGACGACGGAGGAGCCATTGAGGCGTTGTCTCTGGCGTCAGCCGCAGCCAAGGCATGGATGAACTGAAATTTCAATGAAGGGATGTCGATCATGAAACAGTTTCTTATTCTGTCGGCCCTCTTCCTCTTCGCGGGCATGTCTCCAACAATGGCCCTGGCCGACGGCAAGAACGTGCAGATCGTCCATCAGGGACTTCAACTCAACGCCAATCTGACCATGGCGTCCGGCAAGTCGCTCAAAGACGGCGCGGTGCTGATCACGCATGGCACGCTGGCCCACAACGGCATGCAGATCATCGCCGCCATGCAAAAGGAGCTGGCCGGACACGGCCTTAATTCGCTGGCCATCTCGCTGGGCTATGGGCTTTCCAACCGGACGGGGATGTATGAATGCGCAACCCCGCATCGCCACATCTACACCGACGCCCTGGACGAAATCGGCGCCTGGATGGCTTGGCTGAAAACGCAGGGCGTTTCCAAGCTAGCCTTGATGGGTCATTCCAGGGGTGGCGCGCAAACCGCTTGGTTCGCCGCCGAAAGGTTTGATCCCATCATATCGAAAGTGGTCCTGCTGGCTCCCATGGTCTGGAGCGAAAGCGCCTTGAACGAGCAGTATCGCAGCCGCTTCGGCAAGGAACTAAGCGAGCCGTTGGCCAAGGCCCGCAAGATGAAAATGGGCGAGATGATGACGGCGGACTTTCTGGCCTGCCCCGACGCCCAGGTCAGCGCCGGAAGTTTTCTCAGCTATTACGCCAGCGAACCTCGTTTCGACAGCCCCGCCCTGTTGGCCCGCATCAAAGCGCCGGTGCTGGTGATAGCCGCCGACAACGACCAACTGATCAAGGGCTTGGCCGAGCGCGTCAAGCCGCTGGCCGACGGCAAGAAGATATTGCTGACGGTGATCTCTGACGCCGACCATTTCTTCAACAATTTCGCCGCCGAAGACGCCGCCGAAGCGGCGGCTAAATTCCTGAAGGATTAGGTCGGCTCGTCCTCGTCTTCGTCCTTGCCGGGTGCTGGATTGTTGAAGGGGACGGGTTCGTCGTCGTCTTCATCATCCTCATCATCGTCGTCGTCATCATCGTCGAAGACATCTTCATCTTCGTCGTCTTCTTCATCGTCGCCATCAGCGGCATCGCTATCGTCAGATTCCTGAACGGGCGCCTCGCTTGCGGCGGGCGACGATGGAGCGTTGTCCTCGGCAATCGCTTCGGGCAATCCCTCGTCGACGCTGCTTTCAACCGCCACGCTGGGCGAGGCGTCGGGAAGCGCCGCGTCTTCATGGGCCGAAGCGCCATACATCATCGGGCGCGCATCCAGCAGGCCGGAAGCCTTCAACTCTTCGACGCCCGGCAAATCTTCGGTGCTTTCCAGTCCGAAATGATCAAGGAAGGAGGGCGTCGTCACCCACATCACCGGGCGGCCCGGCACCTTCTTGCGGCCCCTGGGCTTGACCCAACCCGCTTCGAACAAAGTGTCCAGCGTTCCCTTAGACAGAGCCACGCCGCGGATTTCCTCGATCTCGGCCCTGGTCACCGGCTGGTGATAGGCGATGATGGCCAGCGTTTCCACAGCGGCGCGCGACAGTCTGCGGGTTTCCGTGCCCTCGATGCGCAAGGACGATCCCAAATCGGGCGCCGTGCGCAGCACATAGGTTTCGCCGGTCTTGAACAAATTGACGCCGCGATTGGCGTATTGGGCGCGCAGGGTTTCCAGAAGCTCTGGAATGTCGGCCTCGGGCGGCAAACGGGTGGCGATGGCCGGAATGGTCAAGGGGGCCGCCGAAGCGAACAGCAATGCTTCCACGATGCGCAAGGCCCTGAAGGAATCATAGGGCTGGTCGATATTCGGCTCGTACACCGCCTCGACATGTTGCGAAACGGCGGCGTCATCGCCAGCTTCCTCATCGCCCTCCAGGACGTCCAGGTCATCCAGCCCGTCATCGGGCGATCCGGAATCGACAATCTGTTTCAGGTCTTCGTCTTCGCTCTGGGTCATATCGGCTCTTTTGAGCTAGAAGGTTCGGGCGCAGCGCCGCCCGGACGGATGAAGATGGGTTCGAACACGCCTTCCTGGCGCAGTTCCAGCTTGCCCTGGCGGGTCAATTCCAAGGTGGCGACAAAGGACGAGGCCAGGATCGAACGGGCCAGCAGGCCGTTCTTGCCCGCCAGCAATTCCTGGGGCAGATAACTGGCCAGCGTGTGCCAGCCCGGCACCCGGCCAACCAGACGTTCCAGCCGCACCAAGGCCTCGTCGATGGCGTAAAGTTCCATCGCCTCGATGGTCATGGTCGAGGTTTGGCTGCGCCGCTTGAAATCGGAATAGGATTTCAAAAGCTCGTAAAGCGTCAGGTCGTAAACGATCAGCCGTTCCGGCGTCAGATCTTCCGGCGATCCGCGGTGAAACACGTCGATGCCGACGCGCGGCAAAGCCATCAGCCTGCGCCCGGCCTCCTGCATCGCTTCCAGGCGCTGCAATTGATAGGTCAGGGCGGCGGCCATGTCGGCAGCAGAAGGTTCCTCACCCGCCGATGGCGGTTCGGGCAGCAACAGGCGCGATTTCAGATAGGCCAGCCAAGCCGCCATCACCAGATAATCGGCGGCCAGTTCCAAATGGGTATGGCTGACCCTGGCGATGAAGGCCAGATACTGGTCGGCCAATTGCAAAATGGAAATGCGGGTCAGATCGACCTTCTGCTCGCGGGCCAGGGCCAGCAGCATGTCGATCGGTCCTTCGTAACCGGCGATGTCGATCACAAGGGTGGTGCCGTCAGCCTGCGGCTGGCGTTCGCCATCCTCTTCGAACAAACTTTCGCTCTGGTTCATTGAAGTCCCGTCAAACCGACCAATTGCTCCACCAGCCACGCGGCAGGCTCTCCCACCAAGGGTCCCAGGATGTTCACATGAAAGCCCAGGACCTGGCCAAGAAGCGGCAGGATGAACAAAACGCCCAGCAGGATCAATAAGCCTGCGCGTTCCGTGCGCGCAAATCTTATCCCCAGGGCTGTGGGCAAAAGTCCGGCCAGGATGCGCCCGCCATCCAAAGGCAGCAAGGGCAACAGGTTGAACACAGCAAGCAACACATTGATTTCGATGGAGTTATATAGATTCGCCCCCAGCCAGCGGACAGGCAGAACCCAATCTTCCGACACCTCGACATCGACCAGACGGCCCAGAAAAAGAACCGAAAACAGGGCCAGGGCCAAGTTGATTCCGGGGCCTGCGGCGGCCACCAGCACCATGCCCAGGCGGGGTTTTCGCAAATTATGGGGGTTGACGGGCACCGGCTTGGCATAGCCGAACAGCACGGGCGCGCTGGTCAGCAGAAGAATGCCCGGCAGCAAAACCGTGCCGAATGGATCGACATGGCGAAGCGGGTTGAAGGTGACGCGCCCCAGCCGCACGGCCGTTTCGTCGCCCAGTTTCCAGGCGGCGTAGCCATGCGCCGCCTCGTGCAGCGTCACAGCCAAAAGAACGGGAATGATCCAGGCCGTCACGGCCAGGACCTGAAGCCAGGAAAAATCCTCAGGCATCGGCCAGCAGCCGTTCCAGCTCCGCCACGGTGGCATCCTCATCGCTGGGCGAGAGCATGTCATAGGCCCGCTCCAGCCGATCCTGCGACGCCCTAGACAGGGGGGCGGCATGGGCCAGAACTTCTTCCATCTCGTCCATATGGCCGTTGCAATGCAAGACGGCGTCGCAACCCGCCGACAGGGCGGCCTGGGTGCGTTCGCCATAGCTGCCCGAAAGCGCCTTCATCGATAGGTCGTCGGACACCAGGACCCCCTTGAAGCCCATCGACCTGCGGATCAGTTGCGTGATGATCAAGGACGATGAGGTGGCGGGATGCTTGGCGTCGATGGCCGCATAGACGATGTGGGCCGTCATGGCCATGGGGGCGTCGGCCAGTTCCCGGAAGGGAACGAAATCGCTTTGCTCAAGGATGTCCGCTGGCGTATCGACCACCGGCAGGCGCTCGTGGCTGTCCACTCTGGCCCGGCCATGCCCTGGGATATGCTTGATCATGGGGATCACCCCGGCATCCAGGAAGCCAGCAATGGCGGCGCGGCCCAGATCGGCCACCAGCGAGGGCGAACGCCCGAAGGCGCGGTCGCCGATCACGTCATGGGCGTCGAAGGATGGAACGTCGATGACCGGGGCGCAATCGACGTCGATCCCCAGTTCGGCCAGTTCCCGCCCGATCAGCAGCGCGTTCAGACGCACGGCGGCGCGGGCCGCTTCGACATTCCGATTGGCCAACTCACCGAATACCCGGGCTGGCGGCGCTTGGCGCCAGTGAGGCGGCTTGAGGCGCTGCACCCGACCGCCTTCCTGATCAATCAGCACAGGCGCATTTCGTCCAACCGATCTGCGAAGATCGTCAACCAACGCCTTGACTTGACTTTTTGTTTCGACGTTGCGGGCAAAAAGAATAAAGCCCAAGGGCTGGGCCTTGGCAAAGAGGCGGCGTTCGGCGGCGCCCAGTTCCGCACCGGCCAAACCGACGATGGCGGCTTTGGGATCGCCGTTATTTGCGGACAACGATGCACCCCTGTTTGCGGGCGGCCAACTGATCGCACAGCGCCTTGGCGGCCTCCTTGCTGTCCAGCGACCCGGCTCGCAGACGATAGAAGATCCCCTTGGCGCCCAGGTCGGCCTTTTGCACATCCAGGCTTAAACCGCCCAACAGATCGGCATTCGCCTTCTGGATCGCCTGCCATTGGCGGGGGGCGGCGGATTCTTCCTTGATGGCGCCAAGCTGAACCAGCCAAGCTCCACCGGGCGAGGATTTGACGGCAGCGGCCTTGGCGGCGGCGTCATCGACCTTGACCGACGGCTTGGGCGGCAGGGCCGCCTTGGGCAGGGTGGGCTTTGCGCCCGGCTTCTCGTCGTCAAGCAGGGCGGGCGGCTCGACCGGCGGCGGTTCCGGCGGCGCCATATCGCGCATGCTGGGCGGGGTGGCCTTGGGCGTTTCGGTTGCCGTCACCTTGGGCAGATCGGGCAAAACAGGGGGCGGCGCAACCACCGGGGCGGGCGGCGCTTGGGGCGCTTCGGGCATCGGCAGCAGGCGTTCGACGGCGGGCTTGCCCGCCTCCTGGGCGTTGCCCATACGGTCATAGACCATCTTGTCCTGGTCGGGCACATCCATGCCGCCGGGCTGGCTGGGTTTGCTTTTGTAGGACCGTTCATCGGCCTTGACCAAGGGCACCTCGACCGAGGCCCCGCCAGAGGTTTTTGGCCCCTTGGCCATCACCCACCAAGTGGCGACGGCAGCCCCCGAGGCCAGGAAGAACAGCAAGAACCACAACAGGAAGCCCCGGCGCTTCTTGCGAGGCAGCGGGCGGGCGGACAAGGTTTCACGGTCAGACCGGCCCAGCCCGCGATCGGGCAGGATGTCCAACAGGTCCTGTCCCAATTCGGGTTCCAGGCGCTCGCGGTCGAGTTTGTCGCTCATCAGCGCATCTCCAACACAGGTTCCACCCCGAATACCTTAAGACCCGAGGCGGCCACAAGAGCCACGGCGCGCACCAAGGCTAGACGGGCCAAGGACAAATCGGGCTTTTCGCCAATCAAAAAGCGCAGTTGAGCCTCATCGCGACCCCGATTCCACAGGCCATGAAAAGCCGCCGCCAGATCGGCCAAATAGTAGGCGACACGGTGTGGTTCGTGCGACTCGGCAGCCGATTCGACCAGCCTGGGCCAGGCGGCCATCAGGCGGATCAAGGCCATCTCGTCGGCGTCTTGCAGGCTAGACAGATCGACGCCGGAAAGGGCCGCATCCGACAGATCGCGGTCCGGAAACATTTCGGCCCCGTGCCTCGCCACCGAACAGGCCCTGGCATGGGCGTATTGGACGTAAAAAACCGGGTTGTCTCGGCTTTGTTCCAGCGCCTTGTCCAGATCGAAATCAAGTTGCGCGTCGTTCTTGCGGGTCAGCATGATGAAACGCACCACGTCCTTGCCCACTTCGTCGATCAGGTCGCGAAGCGTCACGAAGGTCCCTGCCCGCTTGCTCATCTTGTAGGGTTCGCCGTTTTTCAGCAGACTCACCATCTGGCACAATTTCACGTCCAGCGAACCTTGGCCTTCGGTGATGGCTTTCACGGCGGCCTGCAAACGTTTGACGTAACCGCCATGGTCAGCGCCCCAGACGTCGATCATGACAGGAAAGCCGCGCTCGAACTTGCCCTTGTGATAGGCGATGTCGGAGGCGAAATAGGTCCAGGACCCATCCGATTTCTTGAGCGGACGATCCACGTCGTCGCCGAAGTCGGTGGCCTTGAACAAGGTCTGCGGCCTGGGTTCCCAATCGTCGGGCGTTTTTCCCTTGGGCGGTTCCAGCACGCCGGTATAGATCAGGCCGCGCTCTTCCAGATTTTTCAGCGCCGCGTCCACCGCGCCTGAATCCACCATGGCGCGTTCCGACGTGAAGACGTCGTGCTTGACGCCCAGCGCCGCCAGATCGTCGCGGATCATGTCCATCATGGCGTCGACGGCGAAAAGGCGGAAAGCCGCCAGCCATTCGGCCTCGGGCGCATTTCGCCATTTGTCGCCATGCGCCTTGGCCAGCGCTTGGCCCGCCCCTATCAGATATTCGCCTGGGTAAAGCCCCTCCGGGATCGGGCCGATATTTTCGCCCAGGGCCTCGCGGTAACGCAGATGCGCCGAGCGGGCCAACACATCGACCTGGGCGCCCGCGTCGTTGATGTAATATTCGCGGGCCACGTCATGGCCCGCCTTTTCCAAAAGCGCCGCCAGCGCGTCGCCGACCACGGCGCCGCGGGCATGCCCGATATGCATGGGGCCGGTGGGATTGGCCGAGACATATTCGACATTCACCTTCTGGCCCTTGCCGATGTCGGAATCACCCCAACTGGTCCCCGCTTTCAGAATGGCCGACAGTTGGGCGCGCCAGAAAGCATCGGAAAGACGCCAATTGATAAAGCCGGGACCCGCCACCTCGACCGACACGATATCGGGATGCTGACGCAGTTTCTCGGCCAATTGCAGGGCCAGCGCCTTGGGATTCATCTTGGCCTGCTTGGACAGCACCATGGCGGCGTTGGTCGCCATGTCGCCGTGCGCGCTGTCGCGGGGCGGCTCGACGGCAATGCGCGCCGGATCGATGTCCTTGGGAAGGATGGAAGACAGCGCATCCTTGACGACGCGCTCGAACAGTCGAAAACAATTGCTCATGGGGTAACCTGAAGATCGAATAAACGGCGATGCTCTTCCAGCGCGAAACGGTCGGTCATGCCGGCCACATAGTCGCAAACCAGAAGGGCTGTTTCGGGGGAATTCTTGACGCTGGCCCTGACCCGCCATTCCTCGGGCAGGCATTCCGGCTCGGCCAGGAACAAGGCGAACAGATCGCGCACCACGCGCCTGGCCTTGCTGGTCATGCGGTTGACCTTGTAATGCCGATACATGTGGGCGAACAGGAATTTCTTAAGCTCGCGGTCGGCTTGTTGCATCTGAACCGAAAAGCCCGCCAACGGGCGGCCCAGGGCGCGCACCTCGGCAGCGCTTCGCGGTCCAAATTCGCCGATCCTTCTTTGCGTTTCGGCCACCAAGTCTTCCACCATGGCGCCGATCAGCTCACGCACCACCGTATGGATAAGGCGGGCTTGGTCCAAGCCGGGATGCCTTGCCGCAATGTCTTCGACCATCGGCCCCACGATGGAGATCGGTTTCAGATCGTCCAGCGAGAACAATCCGGCCCTGAGGCCGTCTTCCACATCGTGATTGTTGTAGGCGATGTCGTCGGACAAGGCCGCCACCTGCGCCTCGGCCGAGGGCCAAGTCGCCAGTTCCAGATCGTGCCGCGCCTGATATTCGCCGATATAGGCCGACATCGCCCCGGTCAGCGGGCCGTTGTGCTTGACCAGCCCTTCCAACGTCTCCCAGGCCAGATTGAGGCCGTCGAAGCCGGGATAGCGGGTTTCCAGCGAGGTGACCACGCGCAGGCTTTGCGCATTGTGATCGAAGCCGCCGAAGGGCAGCATGGCTTCCTTCAGCGCATCCTCGCCCGCATGGCCGAAGGGCGGATGGCCCAGATCATGGGCCAGGGCCAGGGCCTCGGCCAGATCCTCGTCCAACTTCAACTGGCGGCTGATCGAGCGGGCGATCTGCGCCACTTCCAGCGAATGGGTCAGGCGGGTGCGGAAATTATCGCCTTCGTGATAGACGAAAACCTGGGTCTTGTATTGCAGGCGGCGGAAGGCCGCCGAATGAATGATGCGGTCGCGGTCGCGCTGAAAGGCCGATCGGGTACGGCTTTCCGCCTCGGGATAGAGACGTCCCCGGCTGTCGGCGGCCTTGCTGGCGAAGATGGCTAAATCGGATGCGTTGGGCATGGGGGGAAAGTACGCTGGCAAAGCGTGTTAGGCAACGGAATTGCCTTTCATTCCTCCAGCAGCGCCATGGCCAGGGTGGCGGCGCAAGACAGAACGGCGATTTCCCCATTTTTCAAGGCGGCGACGGCCTGTTCGCGACTAAAGAAAACCAGCTCGGTATCTTCTAAATCGCCCGAATCGGGCTGGGCGATCTGCACGGCCCCCTCAGCCATGAACAAATGGGCCTTGCAGAAGCGCCCATTGGCCCCCAGCACGAAGTCGCCCAGCTTGCGCCAGTTCTCGGCCAGATATCCTGTTTCCTCCAGCAATTCTCGCTTCGCCGCCGCCAAAGGCTCTTCGCCCGGCTCCAGCCCGCCCGCAGGCAGGGTCAGGGTGACGTCGCCCACCCCATGGCGGTAATGGCGCTCCAGGAGCAGGCGGCCATCATGGGTCCAGACGGCCATCATGGCGAAATCGGGCACTTCGATGCGCCAGAAATCCTTGACCTCACGCCCATCGGGCAGGGCGATCTCGTGGCGCCAGACGCGCAGCCTGGGATGCGCATCCAATTCCAACTGGCGGTTGGTGACCCGCCAGGGCGCATGCCTCTTGCCGCTCATCGCCGTCTCCCTATATAAAACCGCAAGACTTTTCGCATCGTTGGAGTTCCCCATGATCCGCTACAGCCTGTCTTGCAGCAAGGGCCACCTTTTCGAGGATTGGTTTGACAATATGGCCGATTACGACGCCAAGGCGGCCAAGAAGAAGCTGGTCTGCCCGGAATGCGGCGACAAGAAAGTGGCCAAGGCCCTGATGGCGCCCAGCATCGGTTCCAGCGCCGCCCAGGCCCCCGCCCCTTCCTGCGGCGTTGGCGGCGGCGGATGCGGCGGTTGCCCCATGGCGGGCATGCACGGGTAAGGGGTTTACTGGACCGTCACCGTCACCCGCCGGTTCCTGGGTTCTGAAACGCCATCCGGCGTTTTGACCAGCGGGTTGCGCTTGCCATGCGAGGACACTTCGAAGACCGAAGGCGGCGCTCCGGCCTTGATCAACAGATCGCGCACGACGCGAGCACGGTCGCGCGAGACGGCGATATTGGCCTCGTCCGATCCCACGGCGTCGGCATGTCCGGCCACCACGATATGCAAAACCGGTCGCTGCTTCATCTTGGCGATGATGCCGGGCAGCGCTTGCTCGGACGCAACCGTCAGGTCCGACGTGCCCGACATGAAATAGAGGATGAAGGTTTCGGGCGGCGGCGGCATCACGGCCAGCGCCTTGCCCCAGCCTGATTGGATTTCCTTGTCCGAAATCGCTTCGGGCGCATCGGGTTTCGAGGTGGCGCTGGAGACCGAGGTGACGGTCTGCGGCCTGTCCATCACTTGCGATCCGCCCTTGGTGACGATTTCCACCTTGCCGACTTTGCCGTCAGGATCGGGCAGCAAGACGATGCGATCGCCTGAACAGGCGCTGAGCAGCAGCAAGGCCAGCAGAGAGAAGACAAAGCGCTTATTCATCGCTGCCTCCCTCGACTTCGACCAGGAAACGCGTGCCGCGAATGCCGATGGTGGCGACCGGCGTTCGGATACTGGTACGTTCCGGCGCCAGCTTGGCGATCTGGCCGGTCAGCACCGAAAACGTGCCCTTCGCCATTCTCATGTTCAGCCCCAGCTTGTCGGCAGCCGGATCGAAGACGAAATCGTCCAGCACCAGTTTGGAATTGGGTCCCAGCGACAAGGTGGTGTCGTCCCTGAGGACCAGCCCCAGCGCCCCCTGCCCATCGGTGGCAAGCTGATCGTTCTTGAACAGATCGTCGCCCGCCTTCAGCGGCGTGCTTTTGCCGTCCCGGAACGCCGTGGCCTTGCCCTCGGCCGACTTGACCAAACCAATCGGTTCGGCGGCCTGGGCAAGCGGCCCCCAAAGGCACAAGCAGGCTGCAACAGTCAGGGTTAGGCTAAGGCAGATGGAACGCATAGAGCTTCTCCTTGCCGCATGAGCCGCGCGATGCGCGGCCTCTTTCTTTCCGGACCTATCTAACGACCGCCGCAGAGTTATTACAACCATCATTGCGAAGATGCTATAAAAACCGCCTAACAGGTAACGCTATATAATGAATTCATGGGATAAACAGGAAATTGTCAACATAAACATTTACCAAAGCGAAACAACAGCAAAATAAAAAAATCACGCACACTCAAGAAAGTCTTTTATTGAGTCTATATGCGTGTTTTCTCTCCACAAAATGTATCCCTTATCAACGCACCTAACAACTTTATCCTGTCTATCATAATCGAAAAGTGTATTCATCATATTCTTATTCTGTGCAGACTGAATAAATAGCAATATTCTTTCAATTTGATTTGCTGTTGGATGGTATTGACGCGGATGATATTTTTGGATATTAGCTCTTAGAGTATTTAATGGAATGCCTCTTCTTAGTTCAGAGTGACCGCAGAAAACTAAAGAACGAATAACCCATTTTAACAAGTCCTCTTTCTCCTCTTGTTCATGAAGTCGCGCACCATCAATACCCATCAAGCTAATGAGTTGAGCTTGATAGTCAGCACCATCCCTTGATACTTCACTTAACAAGGTTGGAATAGATATTGTCTTCTTAATTTTTCTTAATGAATTTTCCGTATTAAAAACATTATTAATCTCACAGGCACGGTAACAAACTTCACGAACTATATAAACGCTACCACAGGCCATTTTAACAAGTTTCTCTGCAAAGCCAGGGGGGAACTCAATATTTAGCTTTAGCTCTCCTTCCCGAATAACCTTTAGAAGATCATCCTCACCCCACTCATCAGCATTGATTGGCGCAACCCTACCGGTAAGATCGCGGTTCAAGTGTGCTAATCTATTTTTCTCAAGCCAAACACCAACAATTATAAATAAAAATTCTGAAAGCTCATGCAATGCCTTCAATTTAATCGCAAAGCTCTTTTGAACATCCTCTGGCAAATAGTGAAATTCTTCAATTACAACATACTTACCAATAAAAACTCGCTTCAATATCTTAACAATCTCAGCCATATCACTCAAATCAACAGGGAGGGACTCATAGGAAATCTCAGAAGCCTCCCCCGAATCAGCCCCACTACCAAAACTCCCTGCCACCTCACCAAACAAAGGTATTTTAACCTTAACACCAACCCCAGCATTTAAACCAACCTTGCCACTATTTACATCTTTGCTTGTTGTCTCAATTTTACAGTTTGCAGCCTTTAACACGGAAGCGATCAAGCTGTTAGCGGTCCATTCCGGATCGCAAACAATTACAATCTCTTCACCTGAAGAAATATGCCTCTTTCGCAAAGCCGTCTTTCCCTGCTTCGACGAACCATAAATACACAAATGCTTATCCCTAGAAAGATTCCTAATAAATTCATAATCAACAGATCTCTCTACATAGTGCAAATCATCCCCCTTCTGCCCAATACCAAAGACCGTATTTATATTCCACATTTTAGTCATTCAACACCCCGAGCCATAAATATGCGCCACCGTGAGATGCATTCCTTTTAGTGCAAAAAGAAATACGAGCCGACATGACGAAAATCCAACACAGAAAACCACACACATAACTCTAAACACTTACTCAAATGCACGCAATGCTAATGCGTCTCGCGGAGGCTGTCCTCCAGTAGAAACCACTCATTTTTTGCAAACCAATGAACCGCAGCGAGAAACCTTCACTCGCCATAAGATGCAATAATTATGAGGTGGGGGCACTTTCTTACCTCCGCCTAATATGCATATAATTTAATCACTGCCTATTTTATATTCATATCTAGCCAATAAGGTCTGTGGATTATTCCTGGCCGTCAAAGGCATTTCCCACGATTTCAATGTCTTTACGGCAACGCAGCAAACTGGCACGGCTTTTGAAATGAACTTGGCATCGCCCGGCCCGGAGCGGCTTCGACCAACCCAGGCAGGTTTTTAACAACCCGAGCGAGCCCTTCACCCAGGATGTTCCGATGGTGGATAGGCCGCCGCAAAAGTGGGGACCTAACGATGAAGTTCGTAATGGCCATCATCAAGCCCTTCAAGCTCGACGAGGTTCGCGAAGCTCTGATGCCTTTGGGCATCCAGGGCCTGACCGTCAGCGAAGTGAAGGGCTTCGGACGTCAAAAAGGGCAAACCGAAATCTACCGTGGCGCCGAGTACATGGTGAATTTCCTGCCCAAGGTGAAAATCGAAGTCGCGGTCAACGACGAAATGGCTGATCGCGTGGTAGAGGCCATTCAAGGCGCTGCCAACACCGGCAAGATCGGCGACGGCAAAGTGTTCGTCTTCGACCTCAAGTCCGCCGTGCGCATCCGCACCGGCGAGACCGACGCCAGCGCTCTTTAGGAGAATCGAAATGAGCTTCAAGATGCCCCGTACCCTTACCAGCGCAGCGGTTGCCGTTCCGGCCCTGCTGGCCTCGGCGCTCGCCTGGGCCGAGGAAGCCGCTCCCGCAGCCGCCCCCGCCGCCGAAGCCGCAGTTGAAGCCGTGGCCGAAGCCGCAGCGGCCGCCGCTCCCACCCTCAATTCGGGCGACACTGCCTGGATGCTGGTTTCCAGCATTCTGGTTCTCATGATGCTGATCCCCGGCCTCGCCCTCTTCTACGGCGGCATGGTGCGCAAGAAGAACGTGCTGGCCATGCTGATGCAGAACTTCATGGCGGCTTCGCTGCTGTCGGTGGTCTGGTTCGTCATCGGCTATTCGCTGGCCTTCACCGAAGGCAACGCCTTCATCGGCGGTTTCGGTCGCCTGATGCTGGGCGGCGTCGATCCCAGCACGCTGTCGGGCACCATTCCCGAGACCGTGTTCGCCATGTTCCAGGGCACCTTCGCCATCATCACCCCGGCCCTCATCATCGGCGGCTTCGCCGACCGCATGAAGTTCGGCCCGATGCTGGCATTCCTGGTTTTGTGGATGCTGGGCGTCTACATCCCCGTCGCCCACATGGTTTGGGGTCCGGGCGGCTTGATGCTGGGCATGGGCACGATGGACTTCGCTGGCGGCACGGTGGTGCACATCAATGCCGGCGTGGCTGGCTTGGTGGCCGCCATCGTCATCGGCAAGCGCAAGGGCTACGGCACCGAACATCTGGCTCCGCACAACTTGGTGCTGTCGATGATCGGCGCCTCGATGCTGTGGGTCGGCTGGTTCGGCTTCAACGCCGGTTCGGCTCTCTCGGCGGGCGGTCTGGCTGGCTATGTCATGGCCAACACCCACCTTGCCACCGCGGCTGCGGCCGTGGCCTGGACCTTCGGCGAGTGGATCTTGAAGGGCAAGCCCAGCCTGCTGGGCGCCGTGTCGGGCGCGGTGGCCGGTCTGGTCGCCATTACCCCGGCCTGCGGCTTCGTCGATCTCAAGGGCGCTTTGATCATCGGTCTGCTGGCCGGTCTGATCTGCCTTTGGGGCGTCACTGGCCTGAAGCACATGTTCGGCTATGACGATGCGCTGGATTGCTTCGGCGTCCATGGCGTCGGCGGCATCCTGGGCGCCATCCTGACCGGCGTGTTCGCGGTGTCGACCATTGGCGGCGAAGGCAAGAGCGGCCTGATCGACGGCAATGCCGGACAGGTGGTGACGCAGCTGATCAGCGTCGCGATCACCATCGCCTGGACCGCCATCGGCAGCTTCGTGATCTTGAAGGTTCTCGATCTGACCGTGGGCCTCAGGGTTTCGGAAGAAGCCGAACGCGAAGGTCTCGACTTGGCTTGCCACGGCGAAACCATCCACAGCTAAGCCATTACTCCCTCCAACTCAGAACGGGGAGGCCCAAAAGGCCTCCCCACTTTTTTTAGCATTTGATTATCGACGGGCGGTTGAATTGCCCCTCTGGTCTTAGAGACATTCCAAAGGTAACCTGGACAGGAAAATGCGGGCGATATATCGATCCGCAAACATAAAGACTTGGACGGGATATGTTTGACACAGATAGTGGCTCACTCAGGGCCGGGGGTGACTCCTCCGCCTCCAAGGGGCGTTTGCGCCGATCCTTGAGGCTGTCGATTTCCAAAACCATGCTGCTGATCTTTCTGGCGATCATCTGCCTGTCTGGCGCCGCCGTCGTGATCGTCGGGAATTGGGTTCAGGACCGTTCGGTCCATGAGATCGCCGCAGCGGAATCCAAGCGCACGGCGGGACTGATCTTTCAGCATCTCTATTCCGTCATGCGCAAGGGATGGACGAGCGAGGAAGTCAGGGATGTCATCACGCGCATCAACGCCACCTTGCCAGATGTCCATGTCTTGGTGGTGCGCTCGGAACAGGTCGCCCGGCAATTTGGGGAAGACGACGAAAACCGCAAGCTGCGCCTGCAAGACGCCATCGTCGCCCAGTCTCTGGCCGATGGCCAGGAACGGCTGATTTCAGAGGGCGAAACGCTTAGGTTCGTTTACCCCCTGCCGGTCCAGGACGAATGCGTCGGCTGCCACAGCAACGCCATGCCAGGATCGATCAACGGCGTGATCGACATTCATTTTCCAGTCAGCAAGCTGCGCGTTCCCCTGGAATTCACCATGCATACGGTGATCAGCGTTTTTGTCGTCGTCTTCCTGGTGCTTTTCGTTCTCGTGCTGGCCAATGTCCGCTTTCTGATCGCCAAGCCGATCATCAAACTGACGCAGGATATCGACGCCATCGTCAAGAGCCACGATCTGACCAAGCGCGCCCAGGGGCGCTCATTTCTGTGGCTGCACGAAGTTCGTTCGCTGGCGGGCAACTTCAACCGGATGATGGCGAAGCTGCAGCACAGCCATGAAGAACTGTCGAGACTGTCGATTACCGACCCGCTGACCGGGCTGAAGAACCGTCGCCACTTCGAGGAACTGTTTGCCGAGGAGCTTCTGCGGGCCGAAAGATATCGCCATCAGGTGGCGTTGATCATGATCGATCTGGACGGATTCAAGGCCGTCAACGACACATGGGGCCATGCGGTGGGTGACGAGATACTAAGACGCGTCGCTCATGTCATGTCCTCGCATGTGCGCACAGTCGATATCGTGACGCGCCTGGGCGGCGACGAATTCGCCGTGCTGGTGCCTGAAACCGGACGCGAGGGAGCCGCCAATCTGGCGGCCAAGCTGTCCGAACTGATTTCGGCGCAACGAATCGAAATGGACGGCGGCAAATTCGCGTCCGTGGGCGCCAGCGCCGGTATAGCCACCTATCCCGAAGACGGGGCCAGCCAGGAAGATGTAAAGAAATGCGCCGACGACGCCATGTATGAGGAAAAGAAGTTACGCAAGGCCAAGCACCAATAAAAACAGGAGCGCAGAGTAATGTCTGAGAATACAGAGGAAAGCCCAGTCGCAAATAGCGTTCAAGGCCCCACGGACGAAGCCGGGCGTGCCTTTGCCGGCCTGTGTTGGTCCCAGGTGGCGCAGCGTCTAGCCGTTCTTCAGGGAGGAATTGATGACGAACAGGAATCCAGCGGCACACTGCCCTTTTTTCTTTCGAAAGCCTTCATGGCTCGATTCAAGAATGTCGTACTGAATTTCGTTGTCCCCGCGATGATTGAAAAGAGCCAGGCTTTCGTCGTGCGGGCGGCCAGCCAGCGTCCAGGACTTTGCGAAGCCTATCTCATCAATGTCTTTGAGGATCCAAAGAATCAGCTTGTTCTGAACGATATGTGGCTTGCCGCTTGGGCGGTCGTTACCGTTCCAAAGAAAATACCACCCAAGCCGGAAGAGAAAAGCCTTAAGGACAAATTTAGAATCGGACAGAAGACGACCGCCGTTCAGGGCAAGTCTTTGCCGACCATGACGTTGGAACAATGGCAGGCGACCTCCAAAAGAATTCAGGCTTCGAACGCGCGAGTTAAAGCCTTTCTGCAGGAGGTGTTGGCCGAAAGGCCAGGGTATCAAGCCCCCCGCGAAGAAGACCTCCCTACGCTTTGCAGCCTTTTCGTCCGCAGCAACGAGGAACTGCAAAAGCAGATAACCGCCTTGCGTCAAATCGTTGAACAAGGCGGAAATATCGGCACGGCATATGATCTATATCAGAAGAACAAGAATATCGATTTGGCTCTGGTTTCTGCCTGTTACCAGTATCCACATCATTTCTTCGACATGGAAAAGAAATACCTCAAGATCATGCTGGCAGGCACGCCAGAACGCGAACGCAAGGATCGACTGCCTTTGACGATTCGTTATTTGTCCGATTTGTTGACGCCATAGCCATGGCGCCGCCACAGAGTCCCGCCTAGCCTACCAGCGCTTCTGCGGCGGACGGCGCGCCGGGCCCGTGGAAGCCGAGGCCTTTTCGTCCTTGTGACGGAAGTTGATGCGGGCCTTGGTCAGGTCGTAGGGGGTCATTTCCACGGTCACGCGATCACCCGCCAGAATGCGGATGCGGTTCTTCTTCATGCGGCCCGACATATAGGCCATCACTTCATGGCCGGTATCCAGCTTTACCCGAAAATGAGCGTCGGGCAGTACTTCGTCGACGATGCCGTCGAACTCGATCAGGTCTTCCTTTGCCATTTAGGCACCTTTCAAACCGAAAGGGGCGGCCTTTCAGCCGCCCCTTGGTTTATGCGTCGCTCTTAGAGCGCCTTCAGATTGGCAGCAGCCATCTTTCCGGTCTTGCCGCGCTCGAGGTCGAAGGAAACCTTCTGACCTTCGTTCAGGCCGCGCAGACCAGCGCGCTCAACCGCCGAGATGTGCACGAAAACATCGGCCCCACCTTCGTCAGGCTGAATGAAACCAAAACCCTTAGTGCCATTGAACCACTTAACAGTACCAGTCGCCATAATTGCCTCCAATACAGGCGTTACCTACGCACGACATGTGCGTAGACATCAAACTCAGTCTTGGAGAAGTCAGGTAGGTAGCCTTGAAGGCACTGCCGGAAAAACGCCAACGAATTCGATTGACGGTAATATATGGCGGCTGTCGGCTTTTCACAAGCAAAAAAAGGCCGGGTAGATTTACCTACCCGGCCCAAATCAATGGCTTGCACTCTGATTTCAGGCGGAAAAGGCCTGAATGCCAGTCTGCGCCCGGCCCAGGATCAGGGCATGGACGTCATGCGTGCCTTCATAAGTGTTCACAGCTTCCAGATTCATCACATGGCGGATGACGTGGAATTCGTCAGCCACGCCATTGCCGCCATGCATGTCGCGGGCAACGCGGGCGATTTCCAGCGACTTTCCGCAACTATTGCGCTTTATCAGAGAGATCATCTCGGGGGCCATGCGGTTCTCATCGAACAGACGTCCCACCCGCAGGCAACTTTGCAGCCCCAGCGTGATCTCGGTCTGCATATTGGCCAGCTTCCACTGGATCAACTGATTGGCCGCCAGGGGGCGACCGAATTGCTTTCTGTCCATCGTATATTGGCGTGCCGCCATCCAGCAGAATTCGGCGGCGCCCAAGGCACCCCAGGCAATGCCGTAGCGGGCACGGTTCAAACAGCCGAAGGGACCCTTCAAGCCTTCCACATTGGGCAGCAAGCTGTCTTCCGGCACTTCGACATTGTCCATGACGATTTCGCCGGTGATCGAGGCGCGAAGTGAGAACTTGCCCTCGATCTTGGGCGCGCTCAATCCCTTCATGCCACGCTCCAGCACGAATCCGCGGATGACGCCGTCCAGTTTCGCCCAAACCACGAAAACATCGGCGATCGGCGAATTGGTGATCCACATCTTCGAGCCGTTCAGCACATAGCCGCTGGCTGTCTTGACGGCGCGCGTCTTCATGCTGCCGGGGTCGGACCCGTGATCGGGTTCGGTCAGACCGAAACAGCCCACCCATTCGCCGGTCGCCAATTTGGGCAGATACTTCATGCGCTGCTCTTCGGTGCCGTAGGCGTAGATCGGATACATCACGAGGCTGGACTGCACGCTCATGGCCGAACGATAGCCCGAATCGACGCGCTCGACCTCGCGGGCCACAAGGCCGTAGGCGACGTAATTGGTGGCGGCGCAGCCGTATTTTTCGGGCAGGGTCGATCCCAGAAAGCCCAACTCGCCCATTTCATTCATGATGGCGCGGTCGAACTTCTCGTGGCGATTCGCCTCGATGATGCGCGGCATCAGCTTGTCCTGGCAGTAGGCGCGGGCCGCGTCCTGAATCAGCCGTTCGTCCTCGGTCAACTGATCCTCGAACAGGAAGGGATCCTCCCACTTGAAGCCGGACTTGGGTGCAGACATTGTTCTTCTCTCCTTAATCGGGAATGACGGCGGTGGCTTCCAACTCGATCTTGCCGGGATGATCCAGCAGATCGGACACGAAAATCATGCTCATGCAAGGGTAATGATGCCCCATCTGCGCTTTCCAGATGCGCCCCAGATCGGGCCTGGCGGCCAGATAGGCGTCCCGGTCGCAGCAAAATGCGGTTATCTTGCAAATGTCTTCCGGCTTTCCACCGGCGGTCCTGACCAGCGACAGGATGTTCTTCAGCGCCTGTTCGAATTGCGGCGCGATCTGGTCCGAGGCGAAGGTCTCGGTTGCGCTGTCCCAGCCCACCTGCCCAGCCAGGAACAGCACCCGGCCCTTGGCGGCCAGGATGGCGTTTGAATAGCCTTTGGGCTTCGGCCAGCCCTCAGGAAGAATCGTCTCATGCATCTTACGCTCCCCTGCCCTGTCCAATTTCCGTTGTTTCCTGCCTTGACGGCTAATTCGGTATTGTGGTACGTCTTTGCATAATATTACGGGGGACAACGCCTCCCGTCAAGGCAGACATGACGCAGATAATAAGGGAGAGAGAAAAGAATGAGCGGCGCCTTTCGTTGGATAATGACCGGAACAGGCCAGCCCATGGTCAAGGAAGCCTTCACGCCCGAACCGAAAGACGGCGAAGTCGTCGTCGAGGTGGCGGGCTGCGGCGTCTGCCATACGGACCTTGGCTATTATTATGACGGCGTGCGCCTGAACCATCCCCTGCCCCTGGCCCTGGGCCACGAGATCAGCGGCTATGTGAGGGCGGCGGGCAAAGGTGCTGAACATTGGATCGGCAAGCCGGTGCTGGTTCCCGCCGTCACGCCTTGCGGCACTTGCGACCTGTGCAAGAGCGGCAAAGGCACCATCTGCCGCGCCCAGAAAATGCCGGGCAACGACATTCAGGGCGGCTTCGCCAGCCATATCGTCGTCCATTCGCATGGCCTGTGCCCGGTCGATCTCGACAAACTGAAGAAAGCCGGTCTGGAACTGGCCGACATTTCCGTGGTGGCCGATGCCGTCACCACCCCCTATCAGGCTGTGCTGCAGGCCGACATCAAGCCGGGTTCTCTGGCGGTGGTGATCGGAGTCGGCGGCGTCGGCGGCTATTGCGTCCAGATGGCGGCCGCCTTCGGCGCCACGGTGGTGGCACTTGATGTTGACGCGAAGAAGCTGGAAGCCATTTCCAAGCATGGTGCGGCCAAGACCATCAATGTCCGCGAGGTCGAGGCCAAGGACTTAAAGAAGATCATCGGCGCTTTCGCCAAGGAACAGGGCCTGCCCAGCACCTGCTGGACCATCTTGGAATGTTCGGGCACCGCCGCCGGTCAAGGAACCGCCTGGAACCTTCTGGTGCATGGCGCCACGCTGTGCGTGGTGGGTTTCACCATGGACAAGGTGGAAGTGCGACTTTCCAACCTGATGGCCTTCCACGCCCGCGTGCTGGGCAATTGGGGCTGTCTGGTCGAAAACTATCCGGCGGCGCTGGATATGGTGCTGAGCGGCAAGGTGCAGGTGAAGCCCTTCGTCGAGCATCACCCGCTTGCCCAAATCAACGAAATCTTCGACGCCGTGCACAGCCACAAGCTGTCGCGCCGCGCCATTCTCATTCCTTAAGAATCAGGGGAAACGTTAAGATGACCGCCACCACCGCCGCCATCGTCAAAGCCACCGCTCCGGCCGAACTCAAGGACCATAATCTGGCCCCCTTGAACAAGGCGCCCGGCGTGATCTTCGAAAAGCGCCCGGCCAAGAATCACGACGGATCGGTCGTTCCCGGGCTGTACAACGCCTGGATCATTCTGGACAACCAGAAGCAGTTCAATTCCTACACCACCGACATGGTCAAGAACGTCATTCTGGCGTTCCGCGAGGCATCCAACATGCGCGACGTCGGCGCCGTGGTTTTCACGGGCGCAGGCGACAAGGCCTTCTGCACCGGCGGCAACACCAAGGAATATGCCGAATATTATGCCGGCAATCCGCAGGAATACCGCCAGTACATGCGCCTATTCAACGACATGGTCTCGTCGATCCTGGGCTGCGACAAGCCGGTGATTTGCCGCGTCAACGGCATGCGCATCGGCGGCGGCCAAGAAATCGGCATGGCCTGCGACTTCTCGGTGGCCCAGGATCTGGCCCGCTTCGGCCAGGCCGGTCCCAAGCACGGTTCGGCCCCCATCGGCGGCGCCACCGACTTCCTGCCGGTCATGATCGGCTGCGAGCAGGCGATGGTTTCCGGATCTCTGTGCGTGCCCTGGTCGGCCCACAAGGCCTATCGCACCGGCATCATCATGGACGTCGTGCCCGGCCTGAAGGTGGACGGCAATTACGTGCCCAATCCGCTGGTCGTCACCGACCGTTATCTCGACGAATTCGGCCGCATCATCCTGGGCGAACCCAAGACCGGCGACGACCTGAAAAAGGGCAAGGAAATCCTGTCCAAGGGCGTGGTCGACCTGTCGGCCCTGGACGCCAAGGTCGATGAGCTGTGCGGCATGATCCTGCACACTTTCCCCGATTGCTTCACCAAGACCATCGTGGAATTGCGCAAGCCCAAGATCAATGCCTGGAACGCCAACAAGGAAAACAGCCGCGACTGGCTGGGCCTGAACATGATGACCGAAGCGCGCACGGGTTTCCGCGCCTTCAACGAAGGCCCCAAGGACAACCGCGAAATCGATTTCGTGGCCCTGCGCCAAGCCCTGGCTGCCGGCGTGCCCTGGACGGCCGAACTGGTCGAAAGCCTGATGCCGAAGGCATGAAAAAATGAGCGACACCCCTTTGAAGGTTACGCTGGACCGCGACGGAAGGCTGCTTCGGCTGCGCTTGAATCAGCCGAAGGCCAACATCGTGGATGCGGCCATGATCGCGGCCCTGTCCAAGGCGCTGGCCGATCATGCGGGCCACAAGCATTTGCGCGCCGTTCTTCTTGAACATGAAGGGCCGCATTTCAGCTTCGGGGCCAGCGTGGCCGAACATATGCCCGATCAGTGCGCCCAGATGCTGAAATCGCTGCACGCCCTGATCTTGCAGATGGTCGCCTATCCGGCTCCGATCCTGGTCGCCATCAAGGGGCAATGTCTGGGCGGCGGGTTGGAAGTGGCGCTGGCCGGACATCTGATGTTCGTGGCCAACGACGCCAAGCTGGGACAGCCGGAAGTTCAATTGGCGGTGTTCGCGCCAGCCGCCTCCTGCCTGCTGCCCGAGCGCATGCCCAGGGCCATCGCCGAAGACATGCTCTATTCCGGTCGTTCGATCAGCGGCGCCGAGGCGGCGGCCTTTGGCTTGGCCAACAGCGCATCCGATGATCCCGAGGCGGCGGCGCTGGCCTATTTCGACGCCACGCTGGCCAAGCATTCGGCATCCACCCTGCGCTTTGCCGTTCTGGCCGCCCGCCAAGACATGATCCAGCGCGTCGCCGCCAAGATCGCCTATGTCGAAGATCTGTATCTGAAAGGTTTGATGGCGACCAAGGATGCCGTCGAAGGTCTCACCGCTTTTGTCGAAAAACGTCCCGCCCGCTGGGAGGATCAGTAATCATGGGAACGCAAGAAATCGTCGCCAAGTGCCAGGCCATTTTCGAGGACTTGAACTTCACGCATGCCCGCGAATGGAAAAAGGCCGCACCCAACCGCAAGGTGATCGGCTTCATGCCGGTCTATGTGCCGCTTGAACTCATCCATGCCGCCAACGCCCTGCCGCTCGGCATCATGGGCGGCGGCGACCAGATGGAAGTGATCCATGGCGACGCCTACTATCAGTCCTATATTTGCCGTATTCCCAGGTCCACCATCGAACTGGGCGTTACGGGCCGCCTCGACTTCGTCGACATGATGCTGTTCCCCTTCGTTTGCGACGTCATTCGCAATCTGTCGGGCATCTGGAAGATGATGTTCCCGAACGTGGTGTCGCGCTTCTTCGACACGCCGCAGAATTTCGAAGAGAAGATCGGCGGCACCTATTACGAACACGAGCTGCTGGAGCTGAAGGAAGCCATCGAGCAGACGACCGGCAACAAGATCACCGACGACGCGCTTAGGAACTCGATCAAGCTGTACAACGAGAACCGCAAGCTGATCTGGGGCCTGTACGACGCCCGCGCCAAGGAACCTTGGAAGTTCCCGACCTGGGAGCTGTACGTGATCATGCGCGCCGGAATCATGATGCCGGTCGAGGAGCACAACCAGCTTTTGAAGGATTATGCCGCCGCCGCCCATCAGGAAGACCGCCCCAAGCGCGACAATTCCAGAATCGTGCTGAACGGCTCCTTCTGCGAACAGCCCCCCCTGAACCTGATCAAGTCGATCGAAATGGCGGGCTGCTACGTGGTCGATGACGACTATGTGCTGGTCAACCGCTTCTTGACCTCAGACGTGCCGGTGGAAGGCGATCCGCTCAAGAACCTGTCGCTGACCTACATCAAGCATTCGGTGGAAACCGCCTGCAAATACGTGCCGAAGGAAGAGGACAAGGGACAGTATCTGGTGGAGCGCATCAAGAAGTGCGGCGCCGAAGGCGTGATCTTCGCCGCCCCCAGCTTCTGCGACCCCGCCCTTCTCGACCGTCCGATGCTGTCGCACCGCGTGACCGAGCACAATATCCCCTCGATCTCGTTCAAGTACGCAGAAAATTCCGGCCAGATGCAGCCCATTCGCGAACAGGCCGGAACCTTCGCCGATTCGATCAAGTTGTGGAACTAGGGAGGCCGCCATGAGCGCCGACAAGAACGTCATCAAAGAAGAATCGATGATCATCCAAAAAGAGATGATCTCCAGAAACTACGACGCCATCACCAGCAAGATGGAAACCGGCCGGAAAATGGCCAGCACCTTCGTGCCCGGCAACTTGAACGAACTGGTGCGTTGTTTTGACATGTTGAACAACCTGCCGGAAATCAACGCCATTCAGGCAGGCATGCGCAAACTGACGGGCGGCTACATCATGGAAGCCGAAAAGGGCGGCCATTCCGAAGACGTCTGCACCTATGTGAAGGCCGACATCGGACAGTTGGGCAAGGGCAACATCGCGCCCAACGGCAAGCCCTACCCCGACCCCGACGTGCTGCTGCTGTCCTACACTGGCTGCTACACGTTCATGAAGTGGTTCGAACTGCTGCGTGAGCAGTACAAGTGCCCGACCGTCATGATCCACGTCCCCTATCAGGGCGACGGCAATTGGACCATGAACATGCGCGATTACATCGTCAAGCAGTTGAAGGACGAGGTCATCCCCACCTTCGAGAAGATTTCGGGCGTCAAGTTCGACATCGATAGGCTTCGCGAGATGATGGCCCTGTCGGCCAAGGCGGAAGACGATCTGGTCTGGGTGATCGAGACCGCCAAGCACAAGCCCTCGCCCATCGACGCCTATTTCGGCGCTGTGTATTACGTGGGGCCGATCTTCTCGGCCTTCCGCGGCACGCAGGAAGCCGTCGATTACTACAAGGTGCTGAAGAAGGAAATTCAGTACCGCATCGACAACAAGATGGGTCCCATCACGCCGGAAGGCGAGATGAAGGAGCAGAAGTACCGCATCGTCGTCGAAGGCCCGCCCAACTGGACCAACTTCCGCGAATTCTGGAAGATGTTCTACGACGAGGGCGCGGTGGTGGTCGCCAGTTCCTATTCCAAGGTCGGCGGCACCTACGACATGGGCTTCCGCCACGATCCCAAGAACCCCTTGGAAAGCCTGGCCGAATACTGCCTGGGTTGCTACACCAACCGCAACCTGCCCACGCGCGTGGAAATTCTCGAGAAATACATCAACGACTATGAAGCCGACGGCTTGCTGACCAACTCGATCAAGAGCTGCAACAGCTTCTCGGCCGGTCAGTTGATGATGATGCGCGAAGTCGAGAAACGCACCGGCAAGCCCGGCGCCTTCATCGAAACCGATCTGGTCGATCCCCGCTATTTCTCGGCGGCCAACGTCAAGAATCGCCTGGAAAGCTATTTCCAGATGATCGAGCAAAAGCGTCGCGGCGTGAAGTCGGCCGCCTGAGGAGGAAACTGAAATGCGTTGCTTTATCGGAATCGACTTAGGCTCGACCACGACCAAGTCCGTGCTGATGGACGAGAATATGAAGGTCCTGGGCCGCGGCATCACGGGATCGCGCTCGAACTACGACATCGCCGCCGCCGTGACCAAGCAGGAGGCCAAGATCGGCACCCGCTTCACGCTGTTTCGCGACAAGCTGGCCAGCAACGGCAAGGCCCAGGACGCCGAACATCTGATCGGCGACCTGGAACGGACCTTCCGCATGGAGCAGTTCCTGTACATGTTGTCGGAACTTGAATCCACCTGCGACGGTTTCGTTTCCGGCCCCCGCGTGGTGGGCAAGGAAAGCGTCATCCGCGAGGCCTTGGACGCCGTGTTCAAGAGCTTGCGCCAGGAGGCCATCGGCATCTACGGCCCCAACGCGGCGCGCAAGTCCGACTTCTTTCGCGATATCGCCGGTTCGCGCTACATGGCGCTGGCCGAGGACATCGCCAAGAAGGCCGATCTCAACTTCGATCTTCTGGTCAACATCTACGACAAGTCGATCAACGAGATCGAAAACCGCATGTCGTCGGACGATGACGTTTCCAAATGGTTCGTCAAAGCCCTGGACCGCGTTCTGGCCGACGGCAGCACGCTGAACAAGGAAAACATCACCTCGGCGATGAACGACACTTTGTCGATCCCGCTCGACGAAACCTATGTCGTCGGCACCGGCTATGGCCGCGTGCGCCTGCCCTTCCCCAAAGAGCATATCCGCTCGGAAATTCTGTGCCACGGCTTGGGCGCCCACATGATGTATCCGGGTACCCGCACCGTGCTGGACATCGGCGGCCAGGACACCAAGGGCATCCAGGTCGATGACCAGGGCATCGTCGAGAACTTCCAGATGAACGACCGTTGCGCCGCCGGCTGCGGACGTTATCTCGGCTACATCGCCAACGAAATGAACATGGGCCTGCACGAATTGGGGCCGATGGCGATGAAGGCCAACAAAGTGTCTCGCATCAATTCGACCTGCACAGTGTTCGCGGGCGCCGAATTGCGCGATCGCCTGTCGCTGGGCGAAAAGCGCGAAGACATCCTGGCCGGTCTGCACCGCGCCATCATCCTGCGCGCCATGTCGATCCTGTCTCGCGCGGGCGGCATTCGCGACGAATTCACCTTCACCGGCGGCGTGGCCAAGAACGACGCCGCCGTGCGCGAACTGCACAAGCTGGTCGAAGAGAATTACGGCAAGCTGAAAATCAACATCGACCCCGATTCGATCTATACCGGGGCCTTGGGCGGCGCCACCTTCGCGCACCGCGCCTGTAATTGAGCTGAAAGGAAACCGCCAAGATGAGCACGCTATACACTGCGGGTATCGACATCGGCTCGGGCGCCGTGAAGGCCGTCGTTTTCAAGCATGAAAACGGCAAGGAAACCTGGATCTCCAAGCGGGTCGAGCGCATCCGCACCCGCGATCCCCTGCTTCTCGCCCGTGAAATCTACGAGGGCGTGCTGGCCGATGCGGGCGTCTCGGAATCGGACATCGCCTATATGGCGACCACGGGCGACGCCGAGAATCTGAAATTCTCGACCGGGCATTTCTATTCCATGACCACCCATGGGCGCGGCGGCCTCTATCTGGTTCCGGAAGCCCGCGCCGTGCTGGATGTCGGGGCCTTGAACGGCCGCGCCATCCGGGTCGATCAACGCGGCAAAGTCGAGAATTACCGCATGACCAGCCAGTGCGCCTCGGGTTCCGGCCAGTTTCTGGAGAATATTGCCCGTTACTTAGGCATCGCCCAGGACGAAATCGGATCGCTGTCAAAACAGGCAGACAATCCCGAGAAAGTGTCGTCGATCTGCGCCGTGTTGGCGGAAACCGACGTCATCAACATGGTGTCGCGCGGCATTAGCGCTCCTAACATCTTGAAAGGCATCCATCTTTCGATGGCAACCCGCTTGGCCAAGCTCTTGAAGACCATCGGCACCAAGGATGGCGTGGCGGTCATGACCGGCGGCCTTGCAATTGACGAAGGGCTGATCGGCGCTTTGAACGAAGCTCTGGTCGAGGAAAAGATGAACATAGTTGTCAAAGGCCACTCAGATTCGATATATGCAGGCGCAGTCGGCGCCGCGCTCTGGGGTGCCTTCCGTCATGAAAAGCTGGCCCGCTTGGGGCAGTTGGCCACGGCGGCCTGATAATCGTTCGCACTAACGCAAGGACCAAGAAACATGGCTCTGTTGATTAACGAAGATTGCACCTGCTGCGACGCCTGCGTGCCTGTCTGCCCGAACAAGGCGATTTCGGCTGGCGACACCATCTATCTCATCGATCCGGCCAAGTGCACGGAATGTGTGGGCGCTGAAGACAGCCCGCAGTGCCAGTTGGTCTGCCCGGCTGATTCCATCGTCCAAGACCCCAAGCATGTCGAGACGAAGGACCAGTTGGAAGCCAAGTACAAGTCGCTGCACTGAGCTTTCAGCCGTCAGCTTTCAGCTTGCGAAGGGGCCGGAGAATTCTCCGGCCCTTTTTCGTGCCTGCATTCCAGGCTTTCGGCATGGCAACGCCATGTATTGCCGCCCGATGACTTCGCCCGGTACATGGCGATGTCGGCCATCCGCAACAGGTCGTCCAGCGTTTGGGCGTCATTGGGAAAAATGGCGATGCCGATGCTGCAGCCGCGGCTATGGCGGATATCCTCGGCGATCAGCGGCTGTTTGAAAATATCCAGAATGCGCCGGGCCAGATCGGCGGCGCCGGTGACGGCGGGAAGATTCTCGGCCATGATCAGAAATTCGTCGCCCCCGAAACGGGCCAGACTGTCGCTTTCACGCAGAACCCCCTTCAATCGCTCGGAAACAGCCATAAGCAACCGGTCTCCGGCCTCGTGGCCCAAGGTCTCGTTGACTTCCTTGAACCCGTCCAGATCCAAAAGAAGGACCGCCGATTGCGTTTCGTGCCGCCGGGCCAAGGCCAAGGCATGCGACGCATGCAAATTGAACGACGCCCGATTGGGCAGGCCGGTCAGGCTGTCGGTGTGCGACAGATAGGCGATGCGGTCCAGCATGCCCTTGACTTCCTGCTTGACGGCGGCCACCTCGCCCAGGCCGTCGGAAACGACCTCTCTGGCTTCAGGGCTGGCCTTTCCCAGATATTTGATGTCATGGGCCAAATGTTTGAGCGGGCGTGAAACATAGACATGGAGCATGACATAGACCACCCCCATCAATGCCGCTCCGCTGATCGCCAGAACCAGCAAGGCCACATTCAGCGTTTCCCGACCCAGCTTGACATGCTGACGGCCGAAGGCGGTTTTCAGAAGCATCACGGGGCGCCCGCTCAGATCGTACAGCGATGCCGTGGCGAACAGTTTGCCGCCCGCTGAATCCAAGCCAAGGCGAATGTCGCCAGGCGTCAAAACGGACAAGAGATGCGCGTCTTCGGAATCCTTGTTCATCAGCGCGGCGGGAAGCCCATAGACCTGACTGCCGGTTCTTTTGCCCAAGGCCGCGAAATGACGGTCATCTAGCAATTTCCCAACGATCAGATAACCGCGCAGTGGCCCTTGGAAATGGCTGGTCACGATGGGCCTGGCGGCGATCAGCATCAGGCCCAAGGGCGTCTCGACAAAGCCGGTCAGGCCGATGTCGATTTCCTTCAAGGCCAGAACGGGACTGTCCAGCGGCAATTGCTGACCGGGAAAAAGCGGATGCGGCTTGGGCGTCGAATTGTTCGGATCAAGGGCGCGTCCCCAAATCGTGCGGCCTTCGGTATCGACGAACCACAGCAGCGCCAGACGCTGTTCGAACATCACCTTCGTTTCAAGATTGCCCGCAATGAACGCGTTGTTGCGGTCATGGGCAAAGGCGTAGGCGTCGTCCCAGGAGGCCCAATCGGTGGCGAAACGATCCAGCAGAACAAGGTCGTTTTCCAACTCGGCCTGCACGCGACGCATGTCCTCGCGGGCATGCAGGTCGTCCAAGCCCTCAAAGCTGGGCAAGACGACACGGTGCAAAACGAAAGCGTCGATGGCCAGAAAAACGATCAGGGCCGCAGCAACCAAAGCACCGACACGGTTGGCGATCGTCATATGCGGCCCCAGACCCGTTGATTTATTGTCTTGAAAAGGTACCCCCGTTCGGCCGTCAACTCAAGGTCGCGGGCAAAAAAAAGGAAGCGCGGAGGAAGACCTCCGCGCTTCTAGGTTATCCGCATCCAGCGGCCAGGTCAGACGACCCGGCGGGAGAAGGAGAGACGCTGGGAGGGATAGAAGCCGCAACGCTTCAGGAAAGCGAGTAACTGGAAATTGTCCCACTGGACGGTGGTCGTCACCTGCTCGACCTTCAGCGACGACAGGTTGGACAGAAGTTGGCTGAGCAGCGCCCGACCCACGTCGCGCCCGGAAAAGGCTGGAGACACGCCCATGGTTTCGATAACCGCCGTGGCCTCGGTGCGGCCGAATTCGCCGTAATCGACGCGCGCCATGAGAAAACCGGCGAATCCGCCTTCCAACTCGGCTGCCAGCGACACCCGCACGCCGGATTCCCGGATCACTTCGGCCATCTTGCGCTTGTAAAAGGCGGTGCGGTCGCGCCCGGTGATCTTCTTGTCGATCGCGATGACGCCCGCCAGATCGGCGTCGGTCATCGAACGAACCGGGATGCGGTCGCGCGACAGCGCTTCGAAATCGTCGCCTGACGGATCGGACAGATTGAGTTCCGGGGAAACGGGGGGGACTTGATTGCGGGGCATGCTGTCGTCTCCTTGGAACTTAGAAGTCGGCGGGCAGGCTGACCGAACGCTCGAGCGTCAGTCGGGGAGCCAGTTGGAAACCCGAAGCGATGAAGAAGCTGATCAGATCCTGTTCAGCAATCGCCGCCTGGGTCTGCAATTCCATGACGCCCTTGCTTTTCAAGACGGCGTCCAGGCTGGCCACCAGGGTCTTGGCAAGACCGGCGCCCCTGGAGCGGGGATCGACGCCCAAAGCGTCCATCACGGCGACGGGAGCGTTGCCGCCGAATTCGCCGTCCAGGATGTAGCCCATCAGAAAACCCTTCATCTGGCCGCCGATTTCAGCGCCCAGGGCAATGAAGGAAGAGGCGTCGCTCGCCATCGCCTTCATGCGCTTCTCATAGAAGCCGCGCCGGGAATGGCCGGTGATCTTCTGGTCCAGCGCCACGATGGCGTCCAGATCGCCAGCCGTTAATGGCCGTACTTTGGCTTGGTCTGCCATGCCGTTGACTCCCCTGATGCAAGACCGCCCGGCCCGGCTTGACTTGGCCATCGGCTCGGGCTAGCCTTGGAAAGCAATAATTCGGTACCCTAATGCCTATTTAAAAGCGAGTCAAGGGGGCTTCTATGGCAGCGCAACAAAATACAAACGCACCCGCATGCGTCTATCGGGGCTTCGGCTTTGAAGGCCGTTTGGCCGTCGTCACCGGCGGCGTGCGGGGCCTGGGGCGGGCCATTTCCGACGCCTTGGCGGCAGCCGGGGCCGAAGTTCACGCCTTCGACTGGGACGTGTCCGGAGCCGAAGACGCCCCCTTCCAGGTGCATAAGGTAGACGTTTCAAGCTCGGCCAGCGTCAATGCCGCCATGGCCGCCCTGCCCCGCCCCCCCGACCTGCTGGTCAACAATGCGGGCATCACCAGGGACAAGCGCATCGTGAACATGAGCGACGAGGATTGGAACGCCGTGATCGGCGTCAACCTGACGGGCGCGTTCAACATGATCCGCGCGGCGGCGCCCGGCATGAGCGAAAAGAAATTCGGGCGCATCGTCAACATCGCCTCGATCAACGGCATACGCGGCAAATTCGGCCAAGCCAATTACACGGCAGCCAAAGCGGGCCTGATCGGACTGACCAAGACGGCCGCCCGCGAACTGGGCGCCAAGGGCATCACCGTCAACGCCATTGCGCCGGGCATGATCCTGACCGACATGACGCTGGCCTTGGATGAACAGTTCCGCCAGAAGGCCCTGGACGAAACTGTTCTGAAGGCTCTGCCCGCGGCTGCCGATCTGGCCAACGCCGTCATGTTTTTCCTGTCGGACGCAGCGACATTCGTGACCGGCCAAGTGATGAAGGTCGATTCCGGACAGTATATTTAATCGCGAAATCGGCTATAATTTCCCCGTCACGTCCCCGTTTGAAGGGACGGCAATGAGAGGGGCGGTTCTTGCGGCGAGCGTTTTTGATTCTGGCGGCCCTGTTCGCCCTGTTTCCTGACTGCCCCGCCAGGGCGGCCAGCGACATCCAGCTTCCCGAAATGCTGCTGGCCGCCATGCCGCAAACAAGCGACATTCGGAAAACCAGCGGCCACGATGGCTGGTGGCAGGAGCCGCCGGAATTCCTGGGCCGCCTTGATCCCGCCACCGGCTTGCGCACGCTGGTTTTGCAATCCTTCCGCCTGCCCGAACAAGGAACGCGCGAACGGATCATGATGGCGATCTCGGCCTATGTCTCGCCAGAAGCCGCGCATGCCCGCTTCAACGACATGGAGCCGCAAGACAACCGCGCTTATGGGCAGACGCAAACGCTGGCGCAGACGCATAAGTCCGAGCAGATGCGCCTGCATTCGACGACCAGGCCCCGCGGCCAAACCTTGCGCGTCCAGGAAGGGCGCTACATCCTGCGCGTGACCCATTGGACCGACGGATTGCCGCTGACGCCAGCGCAGATGGCGCAACTGGCCCATCTGTCGATCGACCGCCTGTCCGAGTTGGATCGTGAGAAACGCCCCTTGCCAGCGCCGCCGCCGCTGGCCAAGCACCTGCCCCAGGAAACGCCGAAACTTGCCAAGCCTTTGGGAACGGCGGCGGGTCCCATCGAATGGGCGGCCTTCGATCGCGCCCTGGGCGAGAACGTGCCCGACCCCAGCTTGAAGGATTTTCTGGACAAAACCGCAACTCCGCCAATGATCGCGCTTCGCCGCTGGCCGTTGACCACGGCGCCGCCCGGCCAGGTGGTGGATGCGATGCTTTTCAGACTGGCCGACGCCAAATCGGCCTTGCGCTATCTGGTGTTGGAACGCGAAAACCGCTTGCCCGAGCGCTTGCAACTTTCGCCAATGGCCAAACTGCCGTCCTACATGGAACTGAGTTCGGGCGAGCGCGGCACCAAAATTTCGCTGGTCTTCGCCAAAGAGCGAACAGTCGGGATTCTTACTTGCGGCGCGCCCTACTTTTTCGCGTCGGAAGAATGCAAGCCAGCCCTGCTGGAACTGGCCGATATCATCGCCGCCTCGCTAACGCAATAAAGCGAACGAGCGAAATCACTTCCGGTGACGCCCCACCAGTTTCATCATGGTGTCCAGGGTGATGGAATGGAAGGTGGCGCGTTCGATGGCTTCGACCTCTTCGATCACCTGCGTCAACGCCAAGCCTTCCGGCGTGTCATCTCCTGGCTCACGCTCGCCCGAGGAAACGGTCTCGACCGTTTCAAACAGGCGGATCACGTCCAGCAAAGTCGTGCGCTTGGCGTTGCCCGAGAAACGATAGCCGCCGCCAGCTCCGCGCACGGCCTCCACCAGTCCCTCGCGCCCCAGGCTGCGCAGCACCTTGGCCAAATGGTTGGTGGAAATGTCGTATTTTTCCGCGATTTCGTTGGCGGACAACTGGCGCTTGGGATCGCTGGCCAATTCCAAGATGGCGTAAAGGGCGCAACGCGTCGCTTTCTGAAGCCTCATGATTCAAGTTCCGTCTCAAGCTGGATGTAATGGCTGGCCATCATGCCCTGGCTGCGGAAAAAGCTCATGACAAGTTCATTCTTGTGCGAAACCGTGGTGCGCACCGTATGCACGCCGAATTTGCGAAACCCATCGCAAATGGCTTGGTAGAGTGCCGTGCCGACGCCGGTTTGACGGCCTTCGGAATCGACATTGATGCCGAAAATCCAGCCGCAGGGGGGGGAATCGAATTCCCAGGCCCGCACCTCGCCCATGATATAGCCCAGGAGCTTCTTGTTGGCGTCTTCGGCCAGCAGGAAATACCGACCTTTTCGCCGACCGCCATAGCGTTCGAAAACGTCCTGCCAGTAATCGGGCTTGGCGATGCCCGAAATCCGCTCGTCCAGGGCGGCCACGGCGGGAAGATCTTCGCCGGTCACCGTCCGAATGTCGTAGGCGCGGTCATCCGAAGATGAGAGCTTCATAATAAACGTTTTCCCCCTCGACGAATCGCACACAGGTTGACAGCATGGCCTCAAGGCGACAAACTGTAAATAGGTAACTCAGTACCGAATTGCGCACTGAGATTCAGCCAGCCGGAAGCGGCACATGAAACGGGGAGCCAAGACAATGGAAGACCACAGCATCCGAATCGAGAAGCAGAACGCGCCAAGTCAGCTTCATTTCGCGCCGGTCTTCAATGTGGCCATCCACTTCATCGACCGGCACTTGAAGGAAGGGCGAGCCGACAAGCTGGCCATCCGTTCCGATGCGGGCGACGTCACCTACGGCCAACTGGCCGCCAACGTGAACCGGGCGGCCAATGTGTTGCGCTCGCTTGACATGGCGCCCGGCCAGCGGATGCTGATGGTGGTCAAGGATTGCGCGGAATTCTTCTATCTTTTTTGGGGCGCCATCAAGGCTGGCGTGGTGCCCGTTCCCCTGAACACGCTGCTGCGCGCCAGCGACTACGCCTATATGATCGAGGATTCGGGATGCGCCGCCTTTGTTTATTCGCAGGAATTCGCAGCCGAATCGGAGGCCGCCCTGGCTGCCGCCAAATCCAAGCCCCAGCATGTCTTTAAAACTTCCGGCTTCAGCGATTTGATGGCCAAGGCGTCGGACCAATTCACCGCCCATCCGGCCACTGCGACCAGCGAATGTTTCTGGAACTATTCCTCCGGCTCGACGGGGCGTCCCAAGGGCACCGTGCATTGCCACCGCGACATGCCCATCACCGCGCAATGCTATGCCGTGGACGTGCTGGGCGCCAAGGAAAGCGACGTCTTCTTCTCGGCCGCCAAACTGTTCTTCGCCTATGGCATGGGCAATGGAATGGTCTTTCCCTTGTGGACGGGCGGCACCGCCGTGCTGTTGGAGCCGCGCCCGACGCCGGAAAGCACCTTCGCCGTCATCGAGAAATTCAAGCCGACCCTGTATTTCGGCGTTCCCACGCTGTATGCCGCCCAGTTGGCGACGATGGAAAACGCCAAGCCCGATCTGTCGTCGATCCGCTATTGCGTTTCGGCGGGTGAGGCCCTGCCCGCCGACATATTCCGCCGCTGGAAGGAAGCCACGGGCCTGGACATTCTGGACGGCATCGGATCGACCGAGGCCCTGCATATTTTCATCTCGAACCGCCCGGGCGACATCAAGCCCGGCACGTCGGGGCGCGTCGTCCCCGGCTATGAGGCGAGAATCGTTTCCGAAGACGGCAAAATCCAGCCGCCGGGCGAATCGGGCAAGCTGCATATTCGCGGCCTGTCGACCGCCGTCTATTACTGGAACCAGCCGGAAAAGACCAAGGACACCATGCTAGGCGACAATTGGCTGAATACCGGCGACACCTACATCATGACAGAGGACGGGCATTTCCAATATTGCGGGCGTTCGGACGACATGATGAAAGTGGGCGGCATCTGGTGTTCGCCCTTCGAAATCGAAGCCAAGCTGGTCGAACATACCAAGGTCTTGGAAGCGGCCATCGTCGGGCGCGGTGACGATGACGGCTTGGTCAAGCCCGAAGCCTGGATCGTGCTGAAGGACCAGCGCGACGCCTCGGAAAATACTGAGGCCGAGTTGCGTGAACATTGCAAGAAGGGGCTTGCGCCTTACAAATATCCGCGCTGGTTCCACTTCGTCGAGGAACTGCCTAAGACGGCGACCGGCAAGATTCAGCGTTTCAAGCTGCGCCAGCATTGATGCAAAGCAAGCTCGTTTCCTTAAAAGAGGCGGTGGCCGGATTCATCAAGGACGGCGACCGCCTAGTGATCGGAGCCAGTCTCGAGGCCGCCATTCCCTTTGCAGCCACCTTCGAGCTGATCCGCCAGAACAAGCGCCAACTAGACCTGATCGCCCCCATCTCCGACGCTTCTGCCGACATGCTGATCGGTGCCGGATGTGCTGGCAGCATTACCGGGGCCTGGGTGGGCAATGTATCCGGCGGGCTTGGCCATAATTACCGGCGCGCCATGGAACAGGGCCTCCCGCACCCCCTGAAGGTCAACGATTTCTCGAACTTCTCGCTGGCCATGGCCTTGATGGCGGGTGCCTACGGCATGCCTTTCGTGCCTGTGCGCTCGCTGTTGGGATCAGACATCACGCAGTCGAACCCCGACCATAAGATTTTGCAAAATCCGTTAAGCGAAGCCCCCGATCCCGTGGTTCTGGTCAAGCCCTTGGTCCCCGACGTCGCCATCTTTTCCGTGCCGCGCTCGGATGTTTTCGGCAACGCTCATTTCTGGGGCAGCCTTGGCGTGGTGCAGGAAGCGGCGCTGGCCGCCAAAAGCGTGATCCTGCTGGCCGATGAAATCGTGGAACCGGCGGTGATCGCCTCGGACCCCAACCGGGTGATCTTTCCCGGCTTCAAGGTCAAGGCGGTGGCCCATGAACCGGCAAGCCAATATCCATCCCCGATGACGGGATGCTGGAAGCGAGACAACGCCTTTTTCAACGATTATCACCAACGGTCCAGAGATCGCGAAGGCTATCTGGCTTGGCTTGAGGAATGGGTGCTGTCGCTTCCCGACCACGCATCCTTGCGCGCCAAACTGGGCACGCGCCTGGACGACTTGCGCATCAAGGGCACGGCCCTTGCCGCCCCCGCCAACTTTGCGTCGGAGTAAGCGGCATGTCTTCAAAATATTCCACGCAGGAACTGATGATTATCGCCAGCGCCCGCGAGATCAAGGACGGCGAAGTGGTGTTCGTCGGCATGCGCCTGCCGATTACCGCCTTTGGCGTGGCGCGCCTGACCCACGCCCCCAACGCGGTCGGCTTGTTCGAAGTGGGGATCGCCCGCTATGAACCGGCCAAGGACATGCTTTACACCATGAGCGATCCACCCAATCAGCAGAACGCCGCTTGGTGTACCGGCACTATGCAAGTGATGGGTTTGCTGCAAGGCGGCCAGGTGGATGCCGGATTCATCGGCGGCGCCGAGATCGACCGTTTCGGCAACATCAACACCAGCTATATCGGCGGCCACAAACAGATGAAGACCAAGCTGCCCGGATCGGGCGGCGCCGCCGACATCGCCGCCATGTCCAAGCGTCTGCTCGCCATCATGAATCACGAGCCGCACCGGCTGGTTAGGCGCGTCGGCTACGTCACCTCGCCAGGGGGGCTGGATGGCGGGAATGCGCGCCGGAAGGCCGGTCTGCGCTGGGGCGGCACCGGCGCCGTGATCACCGACCGCGCCATCTTGAAGCCTTATGGCGAGGACGGGGAATTGCATCTGTTCAGCATCCATCCCGGCCACACGGCCCTGGAAGTCAAAAATCATACGGGATGGGAGTTGAAGGACCATCCCGACCAGATGCAAACGCCCGAACCCACGCGCATCGAGATGGATGCGCTGCACGCCATCGACCGCGACGGCTTCTGGCGCGGCTGATCAGCCTATCATCCTGAATTTTCTCTGCGGATCTGTAGCCTTACGGCTGGACCCGGCCTTCGGATTCGGGCAGGCTTCAAAGGTCGGTCCGATTAAATGGGAACGCAAAGCCGCTTTTGCAAATCCCCTTGCATCTGCCCGGGAGTTGTTTATAACCTTAATGACGCATTTCGGTATTAAAATACTGCTTTAGACTGGGCGCGCCCCAAAACTGTATCACGTCCGAACCAACGGACAGATTCAAACGGTCACTTTTCGGGAGGACTCCATATGACGTTTCTGACTACGCCCGTATCCCGCCGACGCCTGTTGGCTGGCACTGCCGCCGGTGCCGCGGCTGTTTCCACTTTCACCCCCACCCGCTTCGCGATTGGCCAGACGGCCAAGCTGAAGATCGGTCTGATGCTGCCCTACAGCGGCACCTACGCATCGCTTGGCAACAACATCACCGACGCCTTCAAACTGCGTTTGGCCGAAGTTGGCGGCAAGCTGGGCGGCCGCGAGGTCGAGTTCGTGCAGCTCGATGACGAATCCGCTCCGCCCAAGGGCAAGGACAACGCCGCCCGCCTCGTCACCAAGGACAAGGTCGATGTGCTGGTCGGCACCGTGCATTCCGGCGTCGCCATGGGTATGGCCGCCGTGGCGCGCGAAGAAAACGTGCTGTTGGTGGTGCCCAACGCGGGCGCTGGCGACATCACGGGCAAGATGTGCGCGCCCAATATCTTCCGCACCTCGTTCTCGAACTGGCAGCCCGGCTATGCCTGCGGCCCGGCCATGATGAAGGACGGCAAGAAGAACGTCGTGACCATGACCTGGAACTATCCGGCGGGCCATGAGCAGATCGGCGGTTTCAAGGAATCCTACACCGCCGCCGGCGGCAAGGTCGTCAAGGAAATCCTGCTCGACTTCCCCAAGGTCGAGTTCCAGGCCTACCTGACCGAAATCGCCGCCCTGAAGCCCGACGCCGTGTTCGTCTTCTTCTCGGGCGACGGCGCCGTCAAGTTCATCAAGGATTATGCGGGCGCTGGCCTTAAGGGCAAGATTCCGCTTTACGCCACCGGTTTCCTGACCGACGGCGTTCTGCAGGCCGTGGGCAACGATGCCGAAGGCATCCGCAACACGCTGCACTACGCCGACTCGCTCGACAACCCGGTGAACAAGAAGTTCGTGGCCGCCTTCAAAGCGATGACCAAGCGTGATGCCGACGTCTTCGCCGTGCAGGGCTACGACACCTGCTCGCTGCTGGCGACCGGTCTTGAGGCCGTCAAGGGCGACATCAAGGCAGGTGCCACGCTGTATTCCACGATGCGCAACACCATCGTTGACAGCCCGCGCGGCAAGTTCACCTTCTCGGCATCTCACAACCCGGTCCAAGACTTCTACATGCGCGAAGTCAGGGGCGGCAGGGATGTCGTGCTGGGCGTGGCCGTCAAGGCGCTCGCCGATCCCGCCAAGGGATGCACGATGGTCTGAGTCCATAACGGATCGAGATCCGCCGTCCCGTCAGGGGCGGCGGGTCCCCTTCCCGCCTGTTAGCGCTTCTGGATTCAAGTCCGGCCCATGGATACCAGCTATTATCTCATTCAAGCTCTGAACGGCATTCAGTACGGCTTCCTGCTATTCCTGGTGGCAAGCGGGCTGACGCTGATTTTCGGCATCATGGGCATCATCAATCTGGCCCATGGCTCGTTTTTCATGATCGGCGCTTATCTGTGCTGGTGGCTGACGTCGCTGACCGGCAACCTGTTTCTGGGCATTCTAGCGGGCGTTCCGCTGGCGGTGGTGCTGGGCCTGCTGATCGAGCGTTTCGGCATCGTCCATCTTTACAAGCGCGACCATCTTTATCAGGTGCTGTTCACCTATGGCCTGATTCTCATCTTTGGTGAAATGCGCAGCATCTTGTGGGGCAACGAAGTTCAATCGGTGCAGATCCCCGAAATTCTTTCGACCGCGATCCCCTTGACCGAGGTGCAGTCCTATCCGGTTTACCGCCTGTTCATCTCGCTGGTCTGCATGGCCTTGGCCGCCATGCTGTATTTGGTGGTTCAGCGCACGCGCCTGGGCATGACCATTCGCGCTGGCGCATCGAACCGCGAAATGGTGCAGGCGCTTGGCCTGGACATCGCCAAGCTGTTTGCCATCGTCTTTGCCTTGGGCGCCGCCCTTGCCGCCTTCGCTGGCATGGTGGCCGCCCCCGTGCAATCGGTTTTCCCCGGCATGGGCGATGAAATCCTGATCGTTTCGCTGGTCGTCGTCGTGGTCGGCGGCGTCGGTTCGATCAAGGGCGCCTTCCTGGGCGCCATGCTGATCGGACTGGCCGACACTTTCGGCGCCGTCTTCTTGCCCCATGGCGCGGGAACGGTGATCTATACCGTGATGGCGATCGTTCTTTTGTGGCGCCCTCAGGGCCTGTTCGGACGGGCTTGACCGATGTACGCGCTTTCTCGTCCCGCCCTGGTTCTGCTGCTGCTGATGGCGATCTGCCTGGGCCTTTATCCCCTGATTGGCGACAGTTATTACATCCGCCTGCTGACCAAGATCATGGTGCTGGGCATCTTCGCCATGAGCCTCGACCTGTTGATCGGCTTTACCGGCTTGATCAGCCTTGGCCATGCCGCTTTCTTCGGCGTGGCCAGCTATGCCGTGGCTTGGTACATCGTCAAGGCGGGCGTAACCAGCCTGCTCCTCATCTTGCCGACCGCCGTCGGCGTCTCCGCCGCCTGCGCGCTGGTCATCGGCTGGCTGTCCATCCGAACGGCGGGCATCTATTTCATCATGATCACGCTGGCCTTCGCCCAGATGCTGCACGCCTTCTTCAAGGATCAGAAATACTGGGGCGGCACCGACGGCTTCAATTTCTACGACAAGCCCAAGCTGGCCTTCGGCGATACGGTCGTGCTGGATCTTTCGAACCGTTTGACCCTGTACTATTTCACCTTCGTCTTGCTGCTCAGCGCCTTCATCTTCCTGGTCGTGTTGCTGCGCTCGCCCTTCGGGCGCGCCATTCAGGGCGTCAAGGTCAATGAGGGGCGCATGCGCGCCATGGGCTACAACATCCGCCATTTGAAATTGATGAGCTTCATCATCGCCGGTTCACTGGCGGGTGTCGCCGGTTTCCTGGAAGCCACCCGCACGGCCTATGTGAATCCGGAACTCATGTCCTGGCACATGTCGGGCAACGTCATGATCATGGTGATCCTGGGCGGCATGGGCACTTTGTACGGCCCCTTGCTGGGCGCGCTGGCGCTGACGCTGCTGGGCGACAACATCTCGAGCATGTGGGATCACTGGCTGCTTATCATGGGCCTGTTCGTGATCGCCGTCGTCATGTTCCTGCCCGAAGGCATCGCTGGCCTGATCGAGAAGGCGGCCGACCGCTTCAAGCGAAAACCTCCCCCCAAGGAGGAGACCGAGCCATGAGCGGCATCATCCTGGAAACGCAAAATCTGTCGCGCCATTTCGGCGCCTTGATGGCGGTCGATGACGTGACGCTCAGCTTCGAGCGCGGGTTGGTGCATGCCGTGCTCGGCCCCAATGGGGCAGGCAAGACGACGCTGATCAATCTGCTTTCGGGTGAAATCCTGCCCTCGTCGGGCAGCATTCGCTTCAAGGATCACGACATCACCAACCTGCCCGCCAACGACGTCAGCCATTTGGGAATCGGACGCAGCTTCCAGAAGACGAACATCTTCCCCAATTTCACCTGCTTCGAAAATTGCCGTTTGGCCGCCCAGTCGCGCATGAAGGGGATTTTCCATTTTTTCAGACCGGCCCTTTCCTACAAGCGGATCAACGAACTGGCCGAGAAGGGCCTTGAGATGTGCGGCCTGACCAAGCGCCGCGACACCTTGGCCCAGGCCATGAGCTATGGCGAGCAGCGCCAGTTGGAAATCGGCATGATGTTGGCCACCGAGCCGGAACTGCTGCTGCTCGACGAGCCGCTGGCGGGCATGGGCGCCGAGGAATCGCTGCGCGTGATTGAGCTGTTGCGCAGGCTGGCCAAGGAACATACGCTGATCCTGATCGAACATGACATGGACGCCGTGTTCGCCGTCGCCGACCGTTTGGCGGTGATGGTCAACGGCCGTCTGCTGGAAACCGGCACGGTGGCCGAGGTGCGGGCCAGCAAGGCCGTGCAGGAAGCCTATCTGGGCAGCGAAGACGAGGGGCACTGACATGAACGCCGTCACCCCCATGATCGAAGTCGAGAATCTGCAAACCTATTACGGCGCCTCGCATGTGCTGCATGGCGTGTCGTTCCACGTCAATCCCGGCGAAACCGTTTGCCTGATGGGCCGCAACGGCATGGGCAAGACGACGACGCTGCGCTCGATCATCGGCCTGACCCCGCCCCGCCACGGCACGGTGAAAGTCGAGGGAACCAACGTCACCGGCTGGCCCGCGCATCGCGTGGTCAAAAAGGGCATCGCCTTCGTTCCGGAAAACCGCGGCATCTTTCCCAACCTGTCGGTGCGCGAGAATTTGATCATGGCGTCCAGGCCCAACCGCCAAGGCCGCGTCGATTGGAGCTTCGAGCGCGTGGTGGAAACCTTCCCGCGCCTGGGCGAGCGGCTGGACAATATGGGCAATCAGCTTTCCGGCGGCGAACAGCAGATGCTGACCATCGGTCGGGCGCTGATGACCAACCCCGACCTTCTGATTCTCGACGAGGCGACGGAAGGCCTGGCCCCTTTGATCCGCAAGGAAATCTGGTCGGTGATCAAAACCATCAAGGCGACCGGCATCGCCTCGATCGTAGTCGACAAGGACGTGAAGTCGCTGCTGGAAATCAGCGATCGCGGACTGATCATGGTCAAGGGCCGCATCGTGCATGACGGACCCGCCGCAGAACTGGCCGCCAATCCCGAACTGCATGTGCGTTATCTGGGTGTTTGACCTTGTCTGATTGTTCGCCAGACGGTCTTGTTTACGAATCCACCCTCACCTGTCCATCTTGCCAACATCGCTGGGTGGAGGTCATGCCCGCCAACGCCTGCATCCAGTGGAGCGACTGCCCCGCCTGCGGCGTCAGGCTCAAGCCGAAGCCGGGCGATTGCTGCGTCTATTGCAGTTTTGGCTCCATTCCATGCCCGCCCATTCAGAAAGCCGGGCGCAGCTGCTGTTCAGGCGGATAACGCATTATTTCGCTAAGGCGATGTAAAAGGACGTCCCTTCGCCCGGCGTCGAATCAAGCCAGATGCGCCCCCCCATATGTTCGACGATCTTCTTGCAGATCGCCAGTCCGATGCCGGTTCCCTCATAGTCGTCTTTCGAAACCAGGCGCTGGAAGATGCGAAACACCTTGTCGAAATATTGCGATTCGATGCCGATCCCATTGTCTGAAAGACAAAGCAGCCATTCGTCTTGTTTTTCTTCGCATGTCAACGTCACGTTGGGCGGACGGTGCGGGTGGCGGAATTTGACGGCATTGCCGATCAGATTCTGAAACAAGCGCACCAGATCGCCGCGCGCCCCGGTAACGTAGGGCAGACGATCCGGCAAGACGACGGTCGCTTGGGATTCTTGTACCGCCACCTTCAAGTTGAGCAGGCATTCCTGAAGGACGTCTTTCAATGAGACGGACTCGCAGGCACCGCCCCCCTGGCCGATCCGCGAATAATCGAGCAGGCTTAGGATAAGGCTGTCCATGCGTTTTGCGCCGTCGATGGCATAGCCGATGTAGGCCCGCATGTCTTCTTCAATGTCCGGCCCCAGACGTTTCTTGATCAAGCCGATATAGCTGCTGACCATGCGCAATGGTTCGCGCAAATCGTGCGAGGCCACCCAGGCGAAACTTTCAAGATCGGCGTTGATGCGCCGAAGGTCCCTGGCCTGTTCTTCACGCTGACGGTTGATTTCGCCGATGCGCGATTCGTCGGCCTTTCGCTTGCTGATGTCCTCGGTCACGGTCACGAAATAAAGGGGCGTGTCGTCGCTGTCGCGCGTTAGCGCCGTGGTGATGCGCGCCCAGATCGCCTGGCCATCCTTGCGGATATAGCGCGTTTCCCACGCGTCATGCTGCCTTTCGCCAGCCAAGATCGCCTTGACCCGCTTGATGTCCGTTTCCAGAAATTCCGGGTCCGAATAGCGTCGATAGTTCGAGGACAGCAATTCCCCCCTGGGATAGCCAAGGATGGCGCATAGGCATTCGTTCACCTCCAGCCAATCGCCCGTCGTCGAAACGATCGACATGCCAACCGCGGCCTGTTCGAAAATATTGCGAAAACGCTCGGCCATCGCCCGGATTTCCCGCTGGCTATGCTCGTGTTCGTCCAGCAGTTGGTTGAAGGTCTGGCAGATGACGCCGATTTCATCATCGCGCCGGTTTGGCGCCCTGGCCCGCTTTCCATCGCGGATGGCGTGAATGGTGCTTTCAAGATCGCCCAGCGGCTTTAGGATGACGCCGCGAAACAACAGCATGGCGGCAAGGCCGTACAACAGGAACAGGACGCCGAACAAGGTGAAGATGGCTATTTGGCGCTGTTTCGAGGCTTTGTAGGCGGCTTCGAGCGATCCGTCGGCCACGTCCTTGAGATCGCGCAGGCTGGCCTGTAACTGCGTCGCGTCTTGGAACAACTGCGACGCCAGAACATCGATCACGTCCGCCGATTGACGACTGTCTTGTCTGGCCTCAATCAATTTCTCCAGCAAGGGCGACAAATCGGAATAGCGAATCAGCAAAGCGCCATTGATCACGCTTAAATCGGGATCGGCAAGGAAAAGCGGATCGTTGATCAGGCGCCCCATTTCCTTATATTGGCTTTGCCACTGGGAAATTGCCCTGGGTTCGCCGTACAGCAACACTTCCTGCGTCAGTTGGACAAGCCGCATGCCCTGGCTGGCGACAAGATCCCGTCTTTCGTTGCGGCTTGTGTCTTCGACAAAGGCGTATTGGCTGTAGCCAACGGACATCAGTGCCGTGCCGGTCAGAACAGCGCCAACTGTCAGAACGGCACGAAACCCTGTCTTGATGTCCATGCCGTCCTACTTGGTGAAAACACCGACGGCAGCAGGCTTGACCGCACGCAATTCCGCAGCACGGATCGTTTCGGCGTAGTTGGGAATCTGCTCTTTGTTGTTGGCCTTGGCGATCCAGCGCGACACGCTGTCCATGGCTTCCAGGATTTCCTGGGGCAGGCTGACCGCCAATTGCATGCGCGGCCAGAGCTTGTCGATATAGATGGCGTCCAGGGCAAAGCGCTTGACCAAATAGGCCTTGGCCTCTTCGGGATTGGCGCGCACCCAATCCTCGGCCAGAATCAGTCCCTTCAGAAGTTTCTGAATGGCTTGCGACTGAGCGTCCAAATGTTCCTGGCGTCCCACGAGCAACAGATTGGCTTCGGTTCCGCGTTCCATCAGCTTGACGGCATTGTCGCCCAAAGCGTCCTCAATGGCCGAGACATGGGGTTCCCAGACCAGCGCGGCATCGACCTCGCCCGAGATAGTTTTCTCGACGATTTGCTTGGGGGCCAAATTGACCGGCTCCACATCCTCAAGCGTCAATCCCTGCAAGGCTAGGAAAACGACCAGATTGTGCTCGGCGCTGGAAGTGGCGGGAAAGGCGATCTTCTTGCCCTTCAAATCGAAATGAGTGGTTATGCCGTGATCCTTGCGCCCGATGAAGCCCTTGTTCCAATAGCGGCAGATGCCAGCCAGGATGCGCAGATTCTTCTCGTCGAATGAGCGCTTGGCGACCACCAGTTCAGCCGCCGTGGCAATATCGACCTCGCCGGCATGCATCGCCTTGACGGCGGCATCGCCCGAGGGATAGCCCTTGATGTCCACATTCAAGCGAACTTGATCGAAGAAGCCCTTGTCCTTGGCGATCCATTCCAAGGCCCCGACATCGCCTTCGTAGGCTCCCAGGCGGATCGTATGAACCGGACCCGGCATCAGGAAATAGATGGCGGCACCTGCAAAGACAACCCCCAAGACCAATAGGGCGATCAGACTCCCGCTTCGGCTCTTTTGAGCCTTGATTACGTCCATTGTCGCCGTCCTGTGACAAAAGGAGGAACAAATTAACCCATTCAGGCATGCGGCGCCTCTTATCGAAGCGTACGCGAATCCTAGCCAAACAGGACTTCACTTTCATCAAGATTCTGCATACAGAGAGAATTCACAACGATTAATTACAGAAATTACTAGGGTATCAATTACTTGATTAAGGGGCTGACCAGTGAATTAAGGGGAAAATATTCAGAAACGATACTGCAAGGCGCGATATGAATGTCTGCGAATTACCATATTCGATTTACGGCTATCTGGTAAAAGCGATCTTGCCTTTGGGCAGCAAGTAAAGAACCAGGGCAGGTCCGCCGGTAACCGTGGGGTAATGGCCGGACCCTGGTGGATAGACCAGCCATCCGGCGTCGCAAGAATCAAAGCGCGCCGCCGGGGTTTGCGGCATCGTCATGACGATCTCTCCCAGCGGATGGGAATGATGGGGGCCGAAACCATGCGCCATCGACACCACATCGACGGAAAAATCATGCAATTCAGAGGACGGCTCGCTCACGCGGCCCCAACGCATATCGCCCCGCCCTTCCTTGCACATCCAACCCTCGGCGATGGCCTGGCGGCACAATGATTCAATGTCAGCGAAGGCCGCAGACGAGGCCGGGCATTTCTGATTCAGAAAGGTTTCCATGGCCTTGTCCAGCGGCATGTCGGCAATGGCCGCCGAAATGTCGGCCATATGCGCATCAAAACGTTCACGCGTGGTCTGGATCATGGGGCGCCTACCATTTCGGATCGCGAGACATCAGGGACTGGGCGTCGGCCTCGGGGATCGGACGCGAGAAATAATAGCCTTGCGCATAATGGCAGCCAAGCTCTCTCAGCACCTCGTATTGCTCGACCGTCTCGACGCCTTCGGCGATGATCTGCATGCCAAGGTTGGTGCCCAGCGCAATGATGGCGCGCACGATTTCCATGTTCTCGCGCTTTTCGAACATGGTGGCCACGAACGAGCGGTCGACCTTCAGGTAATCGAAGGGGAAGCGGTGCAGATAGCTGAGGCTGGAATAACCGGTTCCGAAATCGTCGATCGACAGCGACACGCCCAACGCCTTCAGATTGGACAGCCATTCGGTCGCCACCTCCGGATTGTCCATCAGCAGGCTTTCCGTGATCTCCAACTTGATGTGGAAGGGATTGAACGCGTTCTCCTCGATCAGGTCGGCGATGCGGTCGATCAAGCCCGGCTCTTTGAACTGGCGCGCCGAAATATTGATGCTCATCATCATTTGCTTGTCTTGGGCGCGCTCGGCGTTCCAGGCATGCATGCGGCGAGCCGATTCTTCGATCACCCACCAGCCGATAGGCACGATCAGTCCGGTTTCCTCGGCCAGAGGGATGAAATCGCCCGGCGGCACAATGCCGCGCGTGGGATGGCGCCAGCGGATCAAAGCCTCGAACCCGGCGATGCGGCCTTCTTGCATGCCGACGATGGGTTGATAAAACATGACCAGTTCGTTGCGCTCGAAGGCGCGCCTGAGATCGGACCCCAATTCAAGCTGCTTTGAGGAATGCACGCGCATTTCAGGGCTAAACAAGGCGATGCGGTCGCGCCCCACCGACTTGGCTTCGTACATCGCCAGATCGGCATCGATCAACATGTCTTCCGGGCGCTCATATCCTTCATGGACAAGGGCGATGCCCATGCTGGCCGTGGGATATATCTCTTGGCCAAGCAGGCTGACCGGCTTGCTCATGCTCTGGCGCAAGCGCTCAGCGATATCCAAGGCGCTGTCACGGCTTGCCACATCCTCGATCAGCAGGGCGAATTCGTCGCCGCCCAGTCGAGCGACCGTATCGGAAGCGCGCCTCGAATTGTCCAGACGCCTGGCGATGGACACAATCAGGCTGTCGCCCGCCGAATGTCCCAAACTGTCATTGACGTATTTGAAATGGTCGAGATCGAGGAACATGACGGCGAACAAGCGGTTTGAATCGCGTTTCGATCTGGTCAGCGCCTGACCAAGGCGATCCATGAACAACGCCCGGTTGGGCAGTCCGGTCAAGCCGTCATGGAAGGCGTCGTGCAGCAATTGCTGTTCGGTGCGCTTGCGCTCGGTAATGTCGGTTTGCGATCCCGCCATGCGCGCAGGCCGCCCCGACATCGGATCGGCCACCGAAGAACCGCGCAACAGCATCCAGCGGTAACGGCCGTCATTGTGGCGGATGCGGTATTCAACCTCGACATGGGTCGTCGCCCCCACCAGATGCGCATCGAGCGCCGCCTTCAACTCGTCGATATCGTCGGAATGCACGCGCGAGAACCAGTCGTCGACGCCGCCGCCGATCTCGTCTTCCCGGCATCCCAACATGTTCTTCCAGCGCTGGGAATAGTAAACCCGGTTGTTTTTGATGTCCCAGTCCCACAAGCCGTCGTTCGCACCTTGCGCGGCCAGGGCATAGCGCTCCTCGCTTTGCTTGAGCGCCGCCTCGCGCCGCTTTAAGTCGGTGACGTCGGTATAGGTCAACAGCACCTTGCCGTCGCCCAAACGGCGCGCCGACACCTGAACGACGGCGCCGCTGGCCAGTTGCCGCTCGACCTTGGACAGGGCCAATTCGCCGCCCTGGGCGACCTGCCAATCCGGATCATCCTCGCCGATGGCGTCGCCGCGCTCGCTCATGAAACGCATGATGGTGACGACATGCGTGCCGCTGGTGGTCAAACGTCCTGGCAGATTCAGCATCTTGCCGAACAGATCGTTGACGTCGAGCAGCCGCAGATCGAAATCGAAAATGGCGACCGCCTGGGTGATGTTGTCGAGCGTGGCTTCGAGAAGCGACTGCTTTTCGACGGCCTCATGCTCGGCCAGCTTGCGCTCGGTGATGTCCTCGACCGTGCCTTCGTAATACAGCACCTTGCCGGCGGCGTCCCTGACGGCGCGGCTGTTCTCCGAAACCCACAAGGCGACGCCATCGCGGCGCAAGACCTGATACTCGAACCCCCTGACCTCGCCCGCCTCGCTCATCAGCGAAAGATAGCGGTCGCGGTCATTCGAGTTCAGATAGATCTGACAGGAAATATCGACCACATTGCTCATCAGCTCTTCGACGCTGGCATAGCCGTACAGCTTGGCCAAGGACGGGCTGGCTTCGATATAGCGTCCGTCCGGCGTCGATTGGAAAATGCCCTCGGCGGCTTGTTCGAAGATGGAGCGGTAGCGTCTTTCGCTGTGGCGCAAGGCCTCCTCGGCAGCCTTGCGGTCGGAAACATCGCGCAGCACCACGGTATACAGCTTGCGGCCGGGCAGATGCAGTTCGCTGATAGACGCCTCAAGCGGAACTTCGCTTGCGTCCTTGCGCCGTCCCTCCACCTCGAATGTCTCTTGCTCGACCAGATCCTCAAGGCATTCGCTTTCCTTCACGCAGCCCGCTTGGCAATGCATGAAAAGATTGGGCATCAGCAAGGCCGCCCTTTGCCCCAGCACTTCGTGCGCCGAATAGCCGAAGACGCGCTCGGCGGCAGGATTGAAGGACTCAACCAAGCCATCGCCGTCGATGGTCAGAATGCCGTCGGCCACGGTGTAAAGAATGCCGTGCAGCCGGTCTTCGCGGGCCTTCAAAGCGCTCGTGGTCTGGCGCAGTTCCTCTGTTCGCTCGGCTACGCGTTGTTCAAGCGTGGCGTTGGCGGCTTCCAGCGCCGCCTGGGCGCGCTTAAGTTCGGTGACGTCGCCCACCGATCCGACCAGACGGACGGCGCGTCCCATCTTGTTGCGCTGACAGACAGAGCGCTCGCGTATCCAGATGATCTCGCCATTCATCGAGGAAATGCGGTATTCGGCATCCATCGACGGCGTGTGGCCCTTGAAATGCCCCGTCGCGGCCTGCCGGTAGCGGGGCATGTCTTCGGGTAGAATGCGCGACAGCCAGTCCTTGGCCGTGCGCAAACCATGCGACGGAATGCCGAAAATCGCCTCGATGCGCGGCGAAACGAACAGCATGCCGCTTTCAAGATCAAGGTCGTAAATGCCTTCCCGCGAGGCTTCCATGGCCAGGGCGTAACGTTCCTGGCTGCTTTTAAGATCGTTGGTGCGCTGAGCCAGATGCTCCCTGGCCTCGCGCTCGGTGGAAATGTCGTACAGTGTCGACAGAACGGCTTCCGTCTTGGCGAAGGTGACCAGCCGGGACGAAGCCCTGGCCCAGAAAGCGCGACCATGATCCCCGACCAGACTGACGTCGAAGCCGTTGACCTCGCCGTCGCGCTTCAGTCTGTTGGTCAGCTCGCGCCGTTGCGCCTTGTCGGTGTAGATGTCGGTGACGGGGCGGCCCAGAAGTTTCGCGGGCGGCATGCCGATGACACGGCCCATCATGGGATTGGCGTGCATGATGACGCCGTCGCTTAAGCGGGTGACCAGCACCGCGATCGGCATTCCCTCGACGATTTCCTTCAGCGTGACGCCTTCGGCCGCTTCTTCCAACTCGCGCTTGCGCCTTTGAGAGAAATCGCGAAAGGAGGCGAACACGAATTCGTGTTCGCCATGGCTGACATATGCCGCGCTGATCTCGGCGGCAAAGGTCTTGCCATCCTTGCGCCGATACAGCGCTTCGAAATTGCTGTGTAGTTTTGATTCGCGCATGTGGCGCCACAAGCCTGGCCACTTTGCTCCGATCAGATGCAGATCGATGTCGAAAATGCAGAGCTTCAGCAATTCCCGACTTGAATAGCCCAGAAGCGCGCAGGCGGCTTTGTTGACCGACAAGATCGCGCCATCTGGGCCAATCTTCAGCATGCCGTCGCTGGTTTCATCGAAGGACAATTTCGACAATTCCAGCGCCGCCTCGAGCGCTAGGCTTTCATTGGTGTCTTGAACCAGAATGATGAAAACGATTCCGTCATGGTCCTGATAGGAAGCGACCAGACATTCCACATCGAGAAGATCGCCGCCGGAACGGCGCATCTTCTTGGCGATGGCATAGCTGCCGTCGCCTTTGCTCTTCAAGGTGTGGAACAGGGCGGCTTCGCGCGGCTGGTCGGCGTCTGCGGTCAGGTCGAAGTAGGAAGGAAGCGTTTCCTCAGGCCCCCGAAGATCGAGCATCTGGCGCAAACGATCATTAATGGCAAGCAAATCGCCTGCCTCGCCGACCAGGGCGACGCCCAAAGTCGGCAGGCCCGAATAACGGCCCAATACAGCCTCGCGGCTGCCGTTTTCCGGCTTCCCCACGCAACCTCTCGCAAACAGAGGAACGGCCCCTGACGCTCCCCCCACCTCCGCTTCCCCAAGCGGATAAGAGCGAGCGACGACTTTGTCTTGCGGCATTCTACATGACCTTATGTGTCGCACCAGCGATAAATGTGCGCCGATACTTTACTTATTCTAGCATTGGGGCGTTTTGTAAAAACCGTAACCGTTCTTGCCTTTCTGCTTGATGGCGTACATGGCCGCGTCGGCGGCGATCAGAAGCTTGTCGCTGTCGGTCGCATCGTCGGGATAAAGCGCTATTCCCACGCTGGCGGAAACGCTGGCTTCGCATTCCTTGAGTTTGAAGGGCTTCGACAAGGTTTCGACAACCTTTTCGGCGACGATCCTGGCATCTTGCGATTTAATGACGCCCGACAAGATCAGGGTGAATTCGTCGCCAGCCAGACGGGCCACGGTATCGGAAGCGCGCACCAACGCCTGAAGGCGCTGTGCGGCTTCTATCAGAAGCTGATCGCCTGCCGCATGGCCATAACAGTCGTTGACCTCTTTGAAGCCATCCAGATCGACGAACAGAAGGGCGGCCTTCTGCGTGGCGCGATCCGCCTGCGCCAGGGCATGCAGCAAGCGGTCGGTGAAGAGATAGCGGTTGGGAAGACCGGTCAGCGTGTCATGCGTGGCTTGAAGACGCAGCTGGTTCTCGATCTCTTTGCGGAAAGTGATGTCGGTGAAGGTGGCGACGTAATTGGTCAAGCGCCCGGCGGCATCTTGCACGGCGTCGATGCGCAGCCATTCCGGATAGATGTTGCCGGTCTTGCGGCGGTTCCATATCTCGCCTTCCCAATGCCCAACGCTGCGCAGCCGATCCCACATTTCGTCGTAGAAATTATCGTCCTGCACGCCCGACTTCAGAATGCCCGACGTTTGTCCGATGATTTCATCGTTCTCGTAGCCGGTGATTCTGGTGAAGGCAGGATTGATCCTGACGATCACGCCGTTGGAATCGGTGACGAAAATTCCGGTATCGACGTTCTTGAACACCGCCTCGGCAAGCCGCATCGCTTCTTCGATGCGTTGACGCTCGATGGCGTAGCGAATGGCGCGGCGCAACACATCGCCGTCGGAACGGCCCTTGACCAGATAATCCTGGGCGCCCTGCTTGACCGCCTCAAGCGCCAGTTCCTCGTCGTCCAGGCCCGACAGAACCACCACCGCCGCCTTAGGGGGGGCAGATTCCAAAATCTTTTTAACCGTTTCCAGGCCGAAAGAATCAGGGAGGGACAGATCGAGCAAGATGACGTCGGGCGAGACTTCCGCCAACAATTCAACCGCTTCCGCCAGCGAAGGCGCATGGGCAATATCAAATTTTCCCGGGCCGGACTCGGCCAGCGAATAGCGGATCAGCGCCGCATCGCCAGGATTGTCTTCAACCACCAAAACGCGAATTTCGCCCACCCATTCCCCCAATGAATATTCACGCTGCTGCGTCTTCGTTTATATTGGCCCTTGGACAAAATAATCCAAGACTGGCTCTGCCGCTTTACACTGGCGTACAGCCATTAACATTCAGGGTCAAGATGAACTAACAGAAGCAGACTGTGCTTCCGCATCGGAAAGTGTAAATCGCACCACCGAACCTTGTCCGGGTTGCGATTCAAGCCAGATACGCCCGCCATGGCGCTCGACGATCCGCCTAGCCAGGGCAAGACCGACCCCGGCGCCCGCCCCCTCCCCCTCGGCCTGGAACAGCCTGAACAACCGCTCGGCCTGACTGGGATCAAGCCCTCGCCCTTTGTCGACGATGCTGACGATCCATCGGTTGCTCTGGCGCTCGGCCATGATCTGGATCAAGGGCGCACGCTCGGGCGACCGGAAACGAAGGGCGTTATTGACGATCACCTGAAGCAGCAGCTTTAACTGAACCGGATCGCCCTTGACCCTGGGTAGGGCGGGAGAAAGATCGACCTTGGCCTGCACATCTTGAAGCGCTTGGCTTTCTTCCTTCGCGACCTGGGAAGCCAGGGACAGCAGATCGATGGACTGCAAGGAATTGGGGGCATGTCCCAACTGAGCGAACCGCGAAATGCCGTTCAGCATCGCCTGCAGCGTTGTGAACTGATCCCTGGCGCAGGCCAATGCTTGGGGGTCAGGATGTTCCAAACATTCGGCCATCCTATCCAGCGGCGACTTGAAGCCATGGATGACGGCATGGACGAATTCCTCCAACTCTTCGTTGGTGCGATTCAATTCGTCCAGGGCGCCGCGCAGGCGATTCTGGGTTTGGTTCAGCGCGCGCGAGCGTTCGGCCAGCATATCCTCGACATAGCGCATGATCGAGAATTCGACGCTGGCCAGAATGTCGGCATAGGAGAGCAGGCCTATCGGCGTTCCTTCGCCGTCTGTGACGCCCAGGTGCCGGATTCCCTTGCGCTCCATGGTTTCGCGGGCTTCCAGCACGCTGACCGACTGCGGAACAGAAATGATCGGCGAGGTCGACACGTCAGCCACCTTCAACCCGCCCCGGCGACTGGCCACGGCTTTCAACAGATCGCGCTCGGTCACGATGCCGCGCCGTCCATCGCCGAAGATGACGACGGCGCAATCCGTTCCATGATTGTGCAGCCGGACGGCAGCCTGCGACAGACTGGACGAAGCCTGCAGGATCAGCGTGGGGCGGCGAACCGCCGTGCTGACCGAACGCATCGACAGGAAATGCCGCACATCTTGCTGGCGCACGACGTCGCTTTGGCTGACCACGCCGACCAGTAGATCCTTGTCATCCACCACCACGTAATGGCGCAGCCCCTCGTCGCGAAAGCGCAAGGTGGCCGCCTCGATGGTCACGCTTTGATTGATCGTGCGAACGGGCTTGCTCATGACGTCGCCAACCGGCTGATCCAGGGCGGCGGTGTCGTCGGGATTGACCAGCAGCGCGTCGTGTTCGGTCCAGATGCCTTCAGGGCGTCCGCGATCCAGCACCACGATCGAGCTGCAACGGGTCGTCACCATCTGATTGGCCGCTTCGGAAACGGTCATCGATGGCCCGCAGGTCAAAATATTGCGCCGCATGATCTGGGACAGATTCTGCGCCTGTCCCTTCAGCAACTGATCCAAAGCGTCGTGCGTGGTGTCGATCATTTATTCAAGCCAAATTTTTCATCGCGATTAAACCATATCCTCTTGCTTCCCACCATCACCTAACTGAACCGCCTCGACCTGTTCTGAACGCCTGATCACCTTGTCGACCGACAGTTTAAGCAGCCGCAAATCCTCGCCCGCCTGACCGAAATGCGTGTCCAGCTTGGCCGCCCGCTCGGCCAGTCGTTTCATGTCGTCCAGCAAATGCCTGACCTCGGCCTGGATCACGTCGGCCTGTTCGCGCATGCGGGCATCCTTCAAAACCGCCCTAATCGTGGTCAGGGTCGCCATCAATGTGGTTGGCGAAACGATCCACACCCTGGCCCGGTAAGACTTTTCAATGACTTCTGGAAAATTGGCATATAGTTCCGCATATACGGCTTCCGACGGCAAAAACATCAGCGCCGATTCCGCCGTTTCGCCGGGAACGATGTATTTTTCCGAAATGTCGCGCACATGGCCCAGGACCGCCGTCGCGAAGGCGCGGCCCGCTTGCGTGCGCTCGGCATCGTCCTTGGCGGCCCGCAACTGATGAAAGCTCTCCAAGGGGAACTTGGCGTCGATGGCGATCGACCCCGGCGGCTTGGGCAGGTGAATCAGGCAATCGACGCGCCGCCGGTCGCCGATTGGCGCTTGGAATTCATAGACTTGCGGCGGCAGAACCTGACTGATCAGATCGTTTAGCTGGATTTCGCCAAAGGCCCCGCGCGTCTGTTTGTTGGACAGGATGTCTTGCAAACTGACCATGCGCTCGGACAATTGCGAGATATTGGCCTGGGCGGAATCGATCACGGCCAGGCGCTCGCGCAGCTCGGCCAGGCTGGCCCCGGTGCGCAGGCTCGACTGATCCAACCCCTCGTTCAGGCGTTTCCCCAATTCGACCAGCCGTTCGTCAAGCAGGCGGGAAATTTGGCGCTCCTGGGCCTGCAGCCGTTCGGCCATCAAGGACTGCTGGGAAGCCTGACTGTCGGCCATTTGGGCCAAACGACCGGTCAGTTCGCCCAAAGGGGCGGAATCCGGGCGTTTGAGCAGCCAAGCGGCCAGAAAACCGGTGGCCAGGGCCAAGGCCAGTCCCCCGGCCAGTATGAGAACGCTTGTATCCATGACCTGCTTTTACAGCCCCGTGGCGGCTTGTGCCACCGTCATCATTTCTTGACGATCCGCCCTTGAACTCTTATGTCACCCGCATGAGCCTGCTGAACATCCTTGTCGCCCCCGACCCGCGCCTGAAAGCCAAAGCCCTGCCCGTCGAAAAGGTGGATCAGGCGCTTTCCCGCCTGATCGACGACATGTTCGAAACCATGTATCAGGCGCCGGGCATCGGCCTAGCCGCCCCGCAGGTGGGCGTCGCCAAGCGGGTGATCGTGGTCGATACCGCCAAAAAGGGCGAGGAAGCCCAGCCCCTGGCCCTGATCAATCCCGAAATCCTGTGGCTGTCGGAGGAAACCAGCAGCTACGAGGAAGGCTGCCTGTCGGTCCCCGAACATTACGCCGAGGTCATCCGCCCCGCCCGCGTGCGCGTGCGCTATCAGGACCGCCAGGGCGAAATCCGCGAAATCGAGGCGGATGGGCTGCTGGCCACCGTGTTGCAGCATGAAATCGACCACCTGTCGGGCAAGCTGTTCGTCGATTATCTTTCCGCTTTGAAACGGGGCATGATCCTGCGCAAGCTGGAGAAGGCGAAAAAGCAGGCTGTCCGGGGATAGGTTCAATGCGCATCGTCTTCATGGGCACCCCCGATTTTGCGGCAACGGTGCTGGAATGCCTGATCGCGGCCCAGCACGAGGTTGTTTGCGTCTATTCGCAGCCGCCCAGGCCTTCCGGGCGCGGCCACAAGCAAATGCCCTCGCCCGTTCACAGACTGGCCCTGGAACGGGGCATTCCCGTGCGTTGCCCCACGTCCCTGAAGTCGCCTGAGGAACAGGCCGCCTTCGCCGACCTGAATGCCGATGTGGCGGTGGTGGCGGCCTATGGGCTGATCCTGCCCAAAGCCATTCTGGACGCGCCCAAAAAGGGATGCCTGAACGTGCATGGATCACTGCTGCCGCGCTGGCGGGGTGCCGCCCCCATCCAACGAGCCATCATGGCGGGCGATGAGCAGACCGGCATCTGCATCATGCGCATGGATGAGGGGCTGGACACCGGCCCGGTTCTGTTGCGAGACAGCATCCCCATCGGCCCCGAAACAACGGCGGGCGAGTTGCACGACCAGTTGGCCGAGTTGGGGGCGCGCCTGATGCTGGTCACCCTGGGCATGATGGCCTTGGGCGACACCTTGATTCCGATGACGCAGCCCGAAAGAGGCGTGACCTACGCCAAGAAGATCGAACGCGAGGAAAGCCGCATCGATTGGGGAAAGCCCACCCTTGAGGTCGAACGCCTGATCCGTGCCATGTCGCCGCATCCCGGCGCTTGGTTCGAGCATGCAAGCGAGCGTTTCAAAGTGCTGAAAGCCCACCCGCTCGACCGGTGCGGCGAACCGGGACGCGTGCTTGAAGGTGGGCTGATCATCGCCTGCAAGGAAGGGGCGATTGACGTTCAAACCATCCAGCGCCAGGGCAAGGCGCCAATGGATGCCGACGCCTTCCTGCGTGGCTATGCCTTGCCGCCGGGCACGGTTTTGTCGTGACCGTCAGATACAAATTGCTCATCGAATATGACGGCTCCGGCTTCATCGGCTGGCAGCGCCAGGGCAGCGGCGTTTCCGTGCAAAGCGTTTTGGAAGACGCGGCTAGGCTTTTCACCGGCGTCGAGGCCGCGACCGGCGCCGCCGGTCGCACCGATACCGGCGTACATGCGCTGGGCATGGTGGCGCATGTCGATCTTGCGCGCGCCTACGATCCTGAAACCGTGCGCCGCGCCCTGAACTTTTACATGAAGCCGCATCCGGTGGCGGTGCTGGAAGCCAGCGAAGCGCCCGAGGGTTTCCATGCGCGTTTCTCCGCCCTGGAACGGCGCTATCTGTACCGAATCTCGAACCGCCCCTCGCCGCCCGTCCTCGACCGGCACCGCGTCTGGTGGATATCCAATCCGCTTGATGAGAAGGCCATGGCCGAAGGAGCCGCTCACCTAGTCGGGCATCACGATTTCTCGACCTTCAGGGCCGGCGACTGCCAGGCCAGATCGCCCTTCAAGACGCTGGACGAACTTTCGGTCGAACGCCAAGGCGACGAGGTTCACATCAAGGCCCGCTCTCGTTCCTTCCTGCATCGCCAGGTTCGCAACATGGTGGGAACCTTGAAAATGGTCGGCGAGGGCCGATGGCATCCAGACGACGTCAAGAAGGCGCTGGAGGCGCGCGCGCGGGCGGCGGGTGGCCCCACCGCGCAGCCACAAGGCCTTTATTTTCTTGGGGTTACTTACTAGGGCCGATATTTTCCCCCTTGCCCGACCACTAAAACGCCTTCATAACTTTTGCGCATTTTCATCATGAAGGAAAGGACGTGCCAAATGGCTACAGGCACCGTGAAGTGGTTCAATACGACCAAGGGTTTTGGCTTCATTGCTCCGGAAGACGGCGGCAAGGACGTGTTCGTGCATATCTCGGCGCTGGAACGTTCGGGGCTTCAGGGCCTGAACGAAGGCCAGAAGGTTGAGTTCGAACTGCGCCAGGACCCCAAGGGCGCCAAGGCCGTTGACCTCAGAACGCTTGATTGAGGACCCGTCCGCCTGAAATGGAAACGGCCGGTGGGAAACCACCGGCCGTTTTTTGTCGGCGCCTTGCAAGGCGGATTATTCCATCCGACCGTGGCAGTGTTTGTACTTCTTGCCCGAGCCGCAGGGGCAAGGCGCGTTCCTGGGCGTGGCGCGCCAGGAATTGGGATCGTTGGGGTCGCGCGCCTCGTCGTCCGCCATCGCCCCGAAGGCGGGATCGTGGCGGGTTTCGAACATCTGGCGCGGCTTGGGCGGCGCCATCAGTTCCTCGGGCGGTTCTTCGAAGCGCAGCTCGACATGCGCCAGCAGCGACACCACGCGCTCCTTCAGACCTTCCAGCATCACGCTGAACAGATTGAAGGCCTCGCGCTTATACTCGTTCAAGGGATCGCGTTGCCCATAGGCGCGCAACCCGATGCCTTGGCGTAGATGATCCAGCGCCAGAAGGTGATCCTTCCAGCTTTGATCCAGGATCTGAACCAGAATGCTGTGCTCGACCTGGCGCATCAGATCGGGGCCGTAATTGCCCACCTTCTCGGCCATCTTGCGATTGACGGCGTCCGAGACGCGCTCATGGATTTCCGCTTCCGCGATGCCCTCTTCCTTGGCCCAGTCGGCCACCGGCAGATCGAGATTGAAGACCCGCAGAACCTCTTCATGCAGGCCCGACACGTCCCATTCCTCGGCAAACGCCTTTTCGGGAATGCAGCGCTCCACCATGCGGTCCAGGATCTCGCGGCGGAATTCCGCAACCATGGCCGAAACGTCGGCGGTGGCCATCAGTTCCTTGCGCTGTTCGTAGATCACTTTGCGCTGATCGTTCATCACATCGTCGAACTTCAGCAGATTCTTGCGAATCTCGAAGTTCCTGGCTTCGACCTTCTGCTGCGCCTTCTCAAGCGCCTTGTTGATCCAGGGATGGACGATGGCCTCGCCATCCTTCAGGCCCAACTTTTGCAGCATGCCGTCCAGGCGGTTGGTGCCGAAGATGCGCATCAGGTCGTCTTCCAGCGACAAGAAGAACTTGGAGCCGCCGGGATCGCCCTGGCGGCCCGATCGACCGCGCAGCTGATTGTCGATGCGCCTGCTTTCGTGGCGCTCGGTGCCGATGACGTAAAGCCCACCGGCGGCCAGCGCGATTTCCTTGCCCTTGGCGACTTCGGCGCGGATTTCGTCGGCCTTCTTGGCGGCGGCGGCCGGTTCAAGCCCGACCAGTTCCTGCTTCAAGCGCATATCCAAATTGCCGCCCATCTGGATGTCGGTGCCGCGACCGGCCATGTTGGTGGCGATGGTGACGGCGCCCGGCGATCCCGCCTGGGCCACGATATAGGCTTCCTGCTCGTGATAACGGGCATTCAGCACCTTATGGGGTATCTTCTTCTTTTTCAGAAGCTCGGCCAGTTGCTCGCTCTTTTCGATCGATACCGTGCCCACCAGCACCGGCTGCTTGCGCTTGATGCATTCCTCGATCAGGGTGGCGATGGCCTCGTTCTTTTCAGCCGCGGTGCGGTACACTTCGTCATCGGCGTCGATGCGCACGCAAGTCACGTTGGTCGGCATCTCGACCACGTCGAGATTGTAGATCTCCGAGAACTCGCCCGCCTCGGTCAGCGCCGTGCCGGTCATGCCCGACAATTTCGGATACATGCGAAAGAGATTCTGGAAGGTGATCGAGGCCAGGGTCTGGTTCTCGTTTTGGATGTCCACCCCTTCCTTGGCCTCCAAGGCCTGATGCAGGCCCTCGGAATAGCGCCGTCCTTCCATCATGCGTCCGGTGAACTCATCAATGATGACGACCTTGTTGTCCTTGACGATGTAATCGACGTCGCGCGTGAACAAGACATGCGCCCGCAACGCCGAATTGGCGTGATGGACCAGCGAGATATTGGCCAAGTCGTACAGGTTGGTGCCCTTCATCAGGCCCGCCTCGACCAGCAGCTTTTCGATCTTCTCGACGCCTGCCTCGGTAAAGGTGACGGCGCGCTGCTTTTCGTCCTTTTCGTAATGCGAGGCGTCAAGCAGCGGCATCAGCTTGTTGACCTGCTTGTACAGTTCGGAATTGTCCTCGGTCGGACCCGAGATGATCAGCGGCGTTCTGGCCTCGTCGATCAGGATCGAATCCACTTCGTCGACGATGGCGTAATTGAAGGGGCGCTGCGCCATCTCGGTCTGGCGGAACTTCATGTTGTCGCGCAGATAGTCGAAGCCCAATTCGTTGTTGGTGCCATAGGTCACGTCGCAGGCATAGGCCTGCTGGCGTTCGACGTCGTCCAAGCCATGCACGATCACGCCGACCGTAAGGCCCAGGAAACGATAGACCTGCCCCATCCATTCGGCGTCGCGTCTGGCTAGATAGTCGTTGACCGTCACCACATGCACGCCCTTGCCGGACAGGGCATTCAAATAGACCGCCAGCGTGGCGACCAGGGTCTTGCCTTCACCCGTCTTCATTTCGGCGATTTTGCCGCGATGAAGCACGATGCCGCCCATCATCTGCACGTCGAAATGGCGCTGACCCAGCGTGCGCTTGGCCGCTTCGCGCACGGTGGCGAAGGCCTCGGGCAGCAGATCGTCCAGGGTCTCGCCCTTTTCCAAGCGCTCCTTGAACCAGACCGTGCGGGCCGCCAGTTCCTCGTTGGACAGCTTCTCAAGCTCAGGCTCGAGTGCATTGATGGCCGCCACCTCGGACTTCAGGGTCTTGATGTAGCGGTCGTTAGCGGACCCGAAGAGCCGCTTTACTAAAGCACCGAGCATGGAGAATCCTTAAAGAAGTGCGGAAATTTTGCTGCAAAGAGATAGTCCCCGCTGGCCCACCTGTCAATGTCGGCAGCCATCCTGGAAAATACGCAAGCAACCGGAACAAATAGGGTACATTCACGTCAGCCACTTGCCGGAACGGGCGCGATATGCCACAAGCACAAACCATTTTTCCAACAAGGATAACGAAGATGTCCCGCATGTCAGCAGCCCTTGCCGCGTCGCTTTTGGGCTTTGCCCTGGTCTCTCCGGTCCAGGCTTTGGGCGAGGATTCGGTTGCCGCCACCGTCAACGGGGCGGAAATCCGCATGTCGGACGTCATGCGTCTGAAGAACGGCGCGCCGCAACTGGCCCAGGCCCCGATGGGGGTCGTTTATCCGGTTATCCTGAACAAGCTGATCCGCGACCAACTGTTGGCCGAGGCGGGACGCAAGGACGGCTTGGCCAAGGACGCCGATGTCGTGCAGGCCTTGAAGAACGCCGAAACGCAGATTATCGCCCAGACCTACGCCATGCGCGCCGCCACCAAGGGTGTCACCGATCAGGCCGTGCAGGCCCGCTATAGCGAGATGAAGAAGAAGTTCAAGCCTGCCGAGGAAGTGCGGGCGCGCCACATCCTGGTCAACACTTCCGACGAGGCCAACGGCGTGCTGGCCGACATCAAGAACGGCAAGAAGTTCGAGGAAGTGGCCGCTGAAAAATCGAAGGACGGCAACGCCCAGAGCGGCGGCGACCTTGGCTTTTTCCGCAAGGACGAAATGGTCCCCGAATTCGCCGAAACCGCTTTCAAGCTGAAGCCCGGCCAAGTCTCGGCCCCCGTTAAAACCCAATTCGGCTGGCATGTCATCAAAATGGAAGAAAAGCGGATGAGCCAGCCCCCGCAACTGGATGAGGTCAAGGAAGACCTGCAGGCTCAGTTGGCCGAAGAGGCCCTGTCCAAGATCATCAAGAATCTGGAAGCAGGCGCCAAGATTTCCCGCTTCGACGCCGAGGGCAAGCCGATGCAAGCCCCCGCCGCTCCGCACAAGTAAGTCGGCCATGGCCCCGCCCGTCTCGCCGCTGGCGCCAGCCACCTATCCGCACCTGCCGCCCCTGGCAGGCGTGCGGCTGGCGACCTTCGCTTCGGGTCTGCGCTACAAGGGGCGCACCGACCTGCTGCTGGCCGAATTGGCGCCCGGCACCACCATGGCCGGGGTCTATACCAAATCGCTGTCCAGTTCGGCGCCGGTCGATTGGTGCCGCAAGGCGGGCGCCAAGGGCAAGGCTCGCGCCCTGGTGGTCAATTCCGGCAACGCCAACGCCTTTACCGGCCGGGCGGGCATGGTTTCTGTTGCCGCCACGGTCAAGGCCATGGCCCAACTAGCCGCCTGCAAGGAAACCGAGGTGTTCGTCTCCTCGACCGGCACCATCGGCGTTCCGCTGCCCCATGAAAAAATCGTCGCTGCCCTGCCCAAGGCCATGCATGCCCTGAAGGCCGATGCCTGGATGGATGCCGCCCGGGCCATCATGACCACCGACACCTATCCGAAACTGGCCACCCGCCATGTCCGCATCGGCGACGATTTGGTCACCATCAACGGCATCGCCAAGGGATCGGGCATGATCGCGCCCGACATGGCCACCATGCTGGCCTATGTCTTCACCGATGCCGCCCTGCCCGCCAAGCTGCTGCAGGAATTGCTGACCAAAGGTGCGGATAAAAGTTTCAACGCGATCACGGTGGACAGCGACACATCGACCAGCGACACGCTGATCCTGTTCGCCACCGGCCAGACCAAACATCCGCGCATCAGCCAAACGAACGATCCGCGCTTGAAGGAATTCAAGGCCGGTCTCAATGCCGTGTTGCTGGAACTGGCGCATCTGGTGGTCAAGGACGGCGAAGGGGCCACCAAATTCGTGGAAATCCGCGTTGCGGGCGCCGCTTCGGCCAAGGCCGCCAAGCGCATCGGCATGGCGGTCGCCAACTCGCCGCTGATCAAAACGGCCATCGCGGGCGAAGACGCCAATTGGGGACGCATCGTCATGGCCGTCGGCAAGGCGGGCGAAAAGGCCGACCGCGACCGGTTGACGATCCGCATCGGCGGTTTCGACGTGGCCTGCAATGGCGGCGCGGTGCCGGACTATGACGAAGCGCCTGTAGCCGCCCATATGAAGGGCAGCAATATTCTGATCGAAATCGATGTCGGCGTCGGCAAGGGCAAAGCCACGGTCTGGACTTGCGACCTGACTCACGGCTATATCGACATCAACGGGTCGTACAGAACCTGATTCGCCCTTAACCGACGGGGCCGCGCATGACTTCAAAAACTGGTTGCATGTCGGCAGGAAGAAGTTGGCGGGGCGAGCATCTGCTGACTGCTGACTTGCGCTTGCGCCCCCCCGTCGAAGCCGACATTCCCGCCCTGGTCGAGATCGCCAACGACCCGGAAATCGCCCGCTGGACGGCGCAATTGCCCAATCCCTACGATGCGGGCCACGCCATGGAGTTCATCGCCCAGGCGAACAGCGACCGTCTGCAAAACAAGGATGTCGTCCTGCTCATCGAGCGGCTGGCCGACGGGAAGCTGGCGGGCGTCATCCATCTGTCTTTCGAAGACGGCACCGGCAGACTGGGTTATTGGATCGCCAGACGCCAATGGAAATTGGGTTACGCCACCCAAGCCGTGCGCCGCATAGCCAGGCTGGCTTTCCGGCAACTAGGCCTTGCCCGGCTGGTCGCCGATGTCATGGCGGACAACAGGCCATCGTGCCGTGTCTTGGAAAAAGCGGGCTTCACAGCCAGCCAAGTGGAATCCCGCCAGCTTCAAGGCCGCTGCCGGGATGTTCCTGTCACGCGCTTCCGCCTTGATCTTGACGGATGGAACAAGTTGCAAGCGGACAAGCCCCTGCTGCTGGTCAGCGCCGCCGCCTTGATCGACGTCGACAACAGGGTGCTGCTGGCATGCCGCCCCGAAGGCAAGGCGATGGCGGGCTTATGGGAATTTCCCGGCGGAAAGATCCATGCCGGCGAAAGCCCCGAAGCGGCCCTGATCCGCGAATTGAAGGAAGAACTGGGAATCGACGCCAGCGAAAGCTGTCTGGCGCCGCTGGCCTTCGCATCGCACGATTACGACAGTTTCCATCTATTGATGCCGCTGTTCGTGCTGCGCCAATGGCAAGGCGAGCCGCACCCTCATGAAGGCCAGAAACTGGCCTGGGTGCGCAAAGACCGGCTGGACGCCTATCCGATGCCGCCCGCAGACCTGCCCCTGACGCCGATCTTAAAGGACTGGCTGTAGCGTCACACCGCCTTCACTTCGGCCAGGAAGGTCTTGACCTCGGTGCGGATGTTGCTGGCCTGCCTGCTCATCTGTTCGGATTCGGAACGCACCAGTTCGGATGCCTGCCCGGTTTCAGCCGCCGCCGCGCTGACGCGACCGATCGAGTTGGACACTTCCGCCGCCGCCATCGCCGTATCATGGACATTGCGGCTGATTTCCTCGGTGGCGCTGCTTTGCTCCTCGATCGCCGCCGCCACCGAAGCCGACACCTGATCGATCTCGGAAATGCTGTTTGAAATCTGGCGCAGGGCCGCCACTGTTTCATCCGTCGCCAATTGCATCGCCTTGATCTGGCCGCCGATTTCCTCGGTGGCCTTGGCGGTCTGGTTGGCCAGGCTTTTCACTTCGCCCGCCACGACGGCAAATCCCTTGCCCGCCTCGCCCGCCCTGGCCGCTTCGATAGTAGCGTTCAAGGCCAGCAGATTGGTCTGTGACGCGATGTCGTTGATCAGATGCACCACCTCGCCGATGCGCTGGGCTGCCGTCAGCAACGATTCCACCTTGGCGTCCGTGGCCTTGGCCTGCTGAGAGGCGTCGCGGGTCGCCCTGGCCGCGCCATCGACCTGACGACCGATTTCCGCAATCGAAGCCCGCAATTCCTCGGCCGCCGCTGCCGCCGCCTCCACCCGCTCGCTGGCCTGATGCGATGCGGCGCTCACCACCTCGCTTTCGCTGGCGGTATTGTGGGCGTTTTCGCTCATGCGGACCGCCGTGCTCGACAAACCATCGGCCCCGGCCGCCATCTGTTCAAGGAACTGCGACACCTTGACCTCGAAGGTTTCGATCATGCGCTGCTTATGCGCCAGCTTTTCGATCTGGGCCGTATTCTCAACCCAGTTCTCGGAAGACACGACCGAGGCGCGGATCAAGGATTCCTTGAAATGCTGAAGGCTTCTGGCCATGTCGCCGATCTCGTCCTTGCGGAACTGACCATAGACATCAACGCCCAAATCTCCCTGGGCCATCATCTGCATGGTGCCGGTCAGCGAGATCAAGGGCGGCGTGATGCTGGCCACGATGGCGAAGGCGAACAAGCCGATCAGCGACAGCAAGACCAAGGAAACTACGATCAGGAAGACGAAATTGGCGTTGGCCGCCTCCATGGTTTCGCGGGCCAAGGTTCCCAAACGATTGGCGATCTCGTCCTCGACCTTCTTCATCATGTCGATGCGCGCCGTCGAGGCGGCAAACCATTTCGGCGCTTCGACGCCGCCGGTATCGCCAGTTTCGATGCTGTCATGGGCGATCTTGCGCAGGCGCGTCACCTCGTCGACCGCTTCGCCCGCCACCGTCTTTTTCGCCAACTCCTTCAACTCTGAAGTGGCGAAGGCGTTGAAGACGTTTTCATAGGCGCTTTGCTGGCCGAAATTGCCCACCACCCGGCGATAGGCTTCGGGCGCGAATTTTCCCGCCGCGAAACCGCCCGAGATCATGGCGCGCTCAAGACCGGCCTGTTCCTTCATCTTGATCCAGCCGGAATAGGCGCCGATCAGACGGGCCACCGCGCTGTCGCTGGTTTTCAAGGCCATGGCGTCGATCATGCCGATCAATTGGCCGATGTTGCGGGTGTAGAAGCCTTGCATCTCGGGAATCGGCACATCCAGCGCGTCGGCCTTGGCGCGCACGCCTGCCAAGCCGTCCAGACCGGTCAGCGCCGCCTTGCCCATGTCGCCATATTCGGGCATGTCGGCCATGATCCGTTGCAGGCTGGTTTTGAAGGGTGCTAGGCGGCCATCGCTGTCCTTGCGGATGGCGTCCACCTGATCCTTGAATTTCGTTCCCTTGCTGCCCATGAACAGCGAGGTCGAACCGCGTTCCTTTTGCAACTCGTGAATCAGGGCGCTGGCCGATTGCGAGAAACCTGTCAACACGCCCAGCTTTTCCATTTCGGCGGCGGTGGTGCGCTTTTCCTCGACCGCCACCCCGGCATAGATCAACAAGGCCAAGGTCGGCAACAAACCTAGCATGATGATGCGTTGCTTGACCTTGAAGGCGTCAAACACCCCCATCACCGCGCCAAGGAAACCATGACGCTGGGAACCTCGCTGCTGCGATTCGGGCAATGGAACGTCCGAGACGCCCTTCTCGCGGAAATATTCGCGCATGCGCAAATCTTCCGAGGTGACATGCCCGATGAAGAAATTTTTCATGAAATCGATCAGCAGCTTCTGATCGATGGTTTCGCCGTATGTTTTGCGCCGCTCGGTCAATTCGTTCAACTTGGCCAGCGTCAGATCGTGCGACGCCTTGTGCTTGGTGAAGCCGGGATATCCCGACTTGTTCATCAATGCTTCTTCGCGTCCGAAATGCTCTTTCGTATGAGCCAGCAGGGCGTCGATATTCGCCTCGATGACCTGGGCGGCGTCGCCGCGCTCCTGCGCATCGTGGAACTTGTTGATCAGCTCGACCCAATGACGATGATCATCATCAAGGGCGCGCACGCCGATGCTGTAGGAATCGTGCCAAGGAAGCAAGGCCATGCTCGTCACTCCTAACGGGCAGAAGGGAAGATCAGGCTATCCGATTATCAAGAAGGCAAACTTGATGAATGTTAAGTCTTGGAAAAAGAGTTAAACAACATCAGGCACATGTTTAATTTGGCAAGACCCTGTTATCAAATGACATATTTCTTAGGGCATTGATTATTGGCGACTGACTTCGGCCAAGGCGCCGGCCAAGGCCGCCAAGGCCCGTGAACGGCTCCAAGCATCTGTGATCACTTCGGCCACCGAGACTCCCCTGAACAGATGGCCGAGCGCGCTGGCGCGGTCGCCCTTGCGGCTGTTCTCACGCGCCAACTCGGCATACATCCAGACGCGCCCGAAAGGATCGGCATAGGCCTGTGTGGCGGCTTCGGCCTCTGCCGACAACGAACTTCTGAACTGGCCGCTGCTTTGATCGGCCAGTCGCCACAGCGTTTGCGCCTTGATCGCCTCGTCATCGATGATCATCGCTTGCGATTGGGCGGTTTGCGTGTCGTTCAGCATCTGCCAACCCATCGCGATCTGGCTTTCGCCGTATGACCTGGCGAAAGGCAAATCGATGGCCTGCACCAGAACGGCGGCGGTTCTAAGCTGACGTCTGGCTTCATCGGGCTTATTCAAGAAGAAGGCGGCATCGGCCAAACGCACATGAGCCAGAACGCGGTAGCGCGGCAATTCGATCCGCTGGGCCAGCACTTCCGCCTCGACGCCCCGCCCGTCTCTGGCCATGGCCTCGATCAGCTTCAGTTCGGCGGGAACGCGCAGCAAACCGTCATTGACCTGAACCAGCCATTGGCGGCTGGCTTCGAAACGCTTCAGCGTCGTTTCGATCATCGACAGATTGGCGATGGCGCTTTGGCGGGCTTCGAAGGGCAGCGTCAACAAGCGCTTTTCCGCATCGATCCGCCAGCGCATCGCCGCCCCCTCCTCACCCAAGCGCAAGGCGATTTCCGCCAACTTCAGGCGGGCCGACAAGGTTTCCTCGGGCTGTTTCAGGCTGTCCAGAAGGCGCTCGGCCACCGCCCTGGCCGCCCGCGCCGATTCGACATGCCCCATCTCGGCTTGGCGCAAGGACAAAAGCAGGGCCGCCTCGCAACGGCGCGCCGCGTCGGGAATGACGTCCAACGCCTCAAGCGCCGCCTGAAAATATCCGCCCGCCGCCAAGGAGCGGGCTACGGATTCCAGGGCCGAGATCAGGGTGCGCGGATCGTCGATGCGCGACGCCACTTCCCAGGCCATCTGGTGAACCCCCGCCTCGGCTGCCTCGCTGGCGACTTCGGACAGCGCCCAATCGCGCATCGACCCGGCAGGGGCGGCCAGCGCCGCCTGACGGGCCAGAACGGACAAACATTCCGGTTGCGGGTTTCTAAAGCAGTCCTTGGGATCGCCGACCAAAGGCAGAGGGCGCGCCGAAGCCTCGATCAGCAGACGGCGGGTGGCTGGCGATTCCTCGATCAGGCGCTTGGCCCCCGTAATCTGTTCGGCCCGCGTTTGCTTCAAGCGCCTCTCGATCCGGCGCATGCCGGCCACCATTTCCAGATGCTGCAACAAATCCTCGCCGGGCTGGCCAGTCTGTTTCAGCCCCCAAGCCTTTTGATGCAGTCGGATGGCCTCGACGGTGGCGGGCGACAAGCGCCCGTCCAATTCCCCATGATAAAGCCCCATTTCCCCGAGAAGGCTTTGAATGGCCAGCAGCAAAGCGTCGGTTTGCAGGGGCGCTTGCTGCTTTGACGACGGAATGACCGGGTCTTTCAGGGCGGCGGGCGAAGAGGCGCTCCAGGGCATGACCAGCAATAGCGTCGCCCCCAGCAACAAGACCCATTGGCCCCAGCCGGGCCGAATGCTAATCTGTCTTGTTTTTCCAGCGGATACGCGCATGTCTCAAATGGTCCCCAGCGCCGCGGTCCTGATCATCGGCAATGAAATCCTATCTGGCCGCACGCGCGATGCCAATCTTGGCTTCTTGTCCAGCGCCTTGGCCCTGCTTGGCATTCAGGTCAGGCACGCGCGCGTGATTCCCGACGAGTTGTCCGTCATAGCCGATAACGTAAACGCTCTGCGGCACAATTACGATAGCCTCTTCACCACCGGAGGCATCGGCCCGACGCATGACGACATCACGGCCGAGGCGGTCGCCCTGGCTTTCGGCCTTCCCCTGACCCGCCATCCCGAGGCGCTGCGCCGCCTGGAAAGCCATTACGGCCCCGACAATTTGAACGATATGCGAAAACGCATGGCCGACATGCCCGAAGGAGCGCTTCTCATCGACAATCCGATCAGTTCTGCTCCTGGCTTCAGTATTGGCAACGTCCATGTGCTGGCCGGGGTGCCCATGATCGCAAGCGCCATGTTCGAACAGATGAAACATCGCCTGATCCAGGGGCCGCCCCTGCTGGCCCGCACGGTGCGGGCCTTCGTGGCGGAAGGCCTGCTGGCCAAGGGGCTGAAGGCCATCCAAGACGCCAACCCGGATGTCAGCCTGGGCAGCTACCCCTTCATGGCGGACCAAAGGCTGGGCGCCAGCATCGTGGCGCGGGGGCGCGACGCCCGTCGGCTGGACGAAGTTGCCGGTCTGGTTGCCACCCTTATGAGATCCCTGAATGGAGACCCCCATGTTGAAACCGGCGAAGGCAACGCTAAAGCCCCATGAGCGGCACGCCGTGCTTTTCATGCTGCGGCACATGTTTTTCGGCGTGGTGGGCGGCTTCTTTTTCGGCATCATGCTGCTTGTTCTGGACGTAGGCGGGCTGCGGACCCTGATCTTTGCGTCCAACGACATGGGGATCGCCCTTTTTCTATTGTTCTTTGGCCTGTTCATTACTTTTGGTAGTGTCGGCATGGGGGTCGGCATCATGACCATAAACAGCCAGGATCATTAACTTCTTCTCGCCATCTTGCTTGGCCCATGTCAGTATCGGGATAGTTCTATGGGGACCTGCGCGCAGGACTAAAAAGTGTCAACCGATCTCAGGCGCCATCTTCGCGGCCCACGCGGCTTCTTGTTCGCCATGATGGGTTTCTATGCCCTTGTCGTCGGGGGATATGGCGCGTTTGCCACCATGGCGGACTATTCCGAGACCATCAATTCTTCCGAAAAAGTCACCCGCGACTATGTGCGCCTGCTGGAAGAACATTCCAAACGCACCATCGATTCCACCGATCTTCTGATCCTGCGCCTGATCGACCGCATCGTTTCCAAGGGCCAACTGCCCCAGCCTGGCGACTATGACACCGAGCGGCGCCTGATGGCCGCCATGGCCAATGGCTCGCCGCAAACCGAAACCATGTATCTGGTCGACCCCTCGGGCAGGCTGTTTCTGGCCTCGCGCCCCATTCCGCAACATGCGGTCGATGTGACCGGCATGGACTATTTCAACATCTTGAAAAACGGTCGCGAGAACCTGTTCATCGGCAAGGTGACCCGCGATCCCTTCACCACCAATTTCACCTTCCCGGTGGCAAGACGCATCACCGACGCCCAGGGCCGCTTCATGGGCATTGCCGTCGCCACCATTCCCAACCTGTATTTCAAAGAATTTTACCACAATCTGGCCGTCGGCTCGTCGCCCGCCATGGGCGTCTTCAAGTTGGACGGGGCGATCCTGGTCCGAGAGCCGATCACCCGCGACGACGACGTCATCAATCGCAACATGGCGAACAGCCCGATCTATACGCAGCAGCTTCCGCTGTCGTCGATCGGCACCTATCACGGCAAGTTCGACTATGACAATGTGCAGCGGGTGATTTCCTACCGCAAAATTGAAAATCCTCCGCTTCTGGTTTGGATGAGCATCGGCGAATCCGACGCGCTTTCCGATTGGTACTGGCGCGCATGGCGCAATGCGGGGATCGCCTTTTTCACCCTTCTGGTCATGGGCGGCCTTTCTTGGCTGGTCTTGCGGGCCGTTGGGCATGAGGAAATCGCTCGCGGGGACCTGGAGCGCGCCAACGACAGCCTAAGACGCTCGAACGCCGATCTTGAGCAATTCGCCTATATCGCCTCGCACGACCTGCAAGAACCGCTGCGCCAGATCGGCAGCTACGTGCAATTGCTGGAACGGCGCTACAAGGACAAGCTGGACAGCGACGCCGTCACCTTCATCGATTACACGGTCGAAGGGGTCAAGCGCCTGCAAAGCCTGATCCACGAATTGCTGGCATATTCCAGCGTCGGCACCCGCCGCTCGCCCTTTGCCCAAACCAACCTGACCGATTTGGCGCGCCGCGCGGTGCTGCATCTTTCCGGAGACGTCAAGGCTTCGGGCGCCGAAGTCCTGGTCGAAACGCTGCCCACGCTGTCCGTCGACGCGCCGCAGATCGAGGCCGTCTTTCAGCAACTGGTCTCGAACGGACTGCGCTTCCAGGCGAAGGGCGCTGTGCCGCGCCTTCGCATCTGGGCCGAGGAACATAAGGACGAGTGGGTGATCTCGGTCAAGGACAACGGCATCGGCATCGACGCCCAGTATTTCGACCGCATTTTCCTGATCTTCAAGCGCCTGCACTCGCGCACCGACTATCCCGGCGACGGCATCGGCCTGGCGCTATGCCAGCGCGTGATCGAACGCCATGGCGGACGCATCTGGGTGGAAAGTGAACCCGGCCAAGGTGCGGTCTTCCGGTTCATGCTGCCCAAGGTCATTCATCAGATCAGTCTGCCGTCAGGCAGCCCTTGAAGCTGGCGGCCAAACCTTTCAGAAGTCTTTCATACAGTTCGGCTCCTGGCGCCAGCCCGGCCCCCAGATCGTCAAGCACGCCCAGTCGCAGATGCATCTCGCCCGCCAGCGCCTCGGTCAGACGGGCTTGTGATTGCGGTTCCTTGAATAGGCATCGCACTTTCAAATCCGAGATCTTGCGGCGCAGGGCGGCAACCGATTTCGCCGAAGGTTGTTTCTCGTTCAACGTGACCGAACCGGCGCCATTCAGGCCATAGCGGCGCTCGAAATACTGGGTAGCGTCGTGATGAACCATGAAGGGCTTGCCAGCCAGCGGAGCCAGATCGCGCTTCAAATCCGCGTCCAATTGGTCCAGCCTGACGGACAGCGCCGCCGCATTTTCAAGATACAGCGTCGCCCTGGCCGGATCGATGGTGGCCAGCTTGACGGCCAAAGCCTCACCCAATTTCTTGGCGTTGCCGATATCCAGCCATAAATGGCCGTCCATCTCGTCATGCGCGTCATGCCCATGATCATGTCCGCCCCATGGGCCGCCTTCGCGCAGTTGATGGCGGGTCATGCCCTCGATGCCGGACATTCGCAAAACCTTCTCCTTGGCGGCAAGTCCGACCAGCGGTTTGACCAGGAAGCCTTCCAACTCCGGCCCCACCCACAGCACAAGATCGGCCTGCCCCAGGCGCTTGGCGTCCGACGGTTTCAGGCTGAAATCATGGGGCGAGGCAAAAGCGGGCATCAGCAATTCGGGGCTTCCCGCCCCCGCCATCACTTGGGCCGCCAGGGAATGCAGGGGTGGTATCGAGGCCAGGACCTTGGGTGCATCGCTCGCCGCCATGGCTTGAAATGGGCAAAGTAGCAGCCAAAAGACCGCCATGGACAAACGCATCAATTCCTCCCCGATTGGCTGGACTTGGCTGGCGCATGTGATATCATGCCGGGAATGTTATAATATAACATAGCGATTTCGTCCATGCCCCATCGCCAAGCCTTTCCAAAGCCTCGCCACGATCATGACCGCTGCATCGCCAAGGCGATGGAGGCCGCGCGCCAAGTCTGCGCCATCCACGGCGCGCAATTCACCGAATTGCGCCGCCAGGTGCTTGAAATCGTATGGGGCAGCCATGCGCCCATCGGCGCTTATGAAATTCTTTCTGCCCTGACCAAAAACGGACGGCGCCCGGCCCCGCCCACCGTTTACCGCGCCCTTGAATTTCTGCTGGCCCATGGCTTGGCGCATCGCATCGAAAGCAAGAACGCCTATGTCGGTTGCTCGCACCTGCATGACGATGATCGCCACAGCCAATTCCTGATCTGCCGCGCCTGCGGCCAAGCCGTGGAAGCCTGCGACCCCAACCTGTCCCAGGCCATTCAGCGCTTGGCCGAGGAGAGCGGCTTCACGCTGGAAGGCCAAACGGTGGAGTTGGCGGGTCTGTGCCCGGCCTGCAAGGACAAGGACACCCATGCCAGCTAGCCCCACCTTGATCGAGGGACGCGACCTTGTCCTAACCTATGGCGCGCAGCTTATCTTGGACCGGGTTTCGCTGAAAGTGTCGCCCGGCGAAATCGTGACAGTGGTGGGGCCGAATGGTGCGGGCAAAACCACCTTGCTGAAGATTCTGCTGGGTCTGGCATTGCCCGATAGCGGGCATGTTCACAGCAGACCGGGGCTTCGCATCGGCTATGTGCCGCAAAAACTCGACATCGCGCCGACCTTGCCGCTTTCCGCCAAGCGCTTTCTTCAAATGGCGGCACCGCAAGGCATCGGCGCCATCGAAGCCGCGCTGGAGCGCGTGGGCGCCCCCAAGATTTTGGAAACGCCGCTGCTTGGCCTTTCCGGCGGCGAATTGCAGCGGGTTCTATTGGCCCGCGCCTTGTTGCGAAACCCCGAATTGCTGGTGTTGGACGAACCGGTGCGCGGCGTCGATCTGGCGGGCCAAGCCGATCTGTACGATCTGATCGCGCAACTTCGCACGCAAATGGGGCTTGGCGTGATTCTGGTTTCACACGATCTGCATTTGGTCATGCGGGCCACCGACGAGGTGCTGTGCCTGAACGGGCATGTTTGTTGCCACGGCCATCCGGAAGCGGTCAGCCGTCATCCCGAATTCGTGGCCCTGTTCGGACCCCGGGTGGCCGAGACCATGGCGCTCTATCCCCACCATCACGATCACGTTCACAAATGACCGGCGAACTCGACTTTCTTTGGCGCGCTGCATTGGCCGCCCTGGCCGTGGCCCTGATCGCAGGCCCGCTGGGTTGTTTCGTGGTCTGGCGGCGCATGGCCTATTTCGGCGACGCCTTGGCCCATGCCTCGATCCTGGGCCTCGCCCTGGGATTCATGCTGAAGATCGACTTGATGGCGGGCGTTCTGGCGGGCGGCATTCTGTTTGCCGTTCTGCTGTTTGCCTTGGAAAAACAAAAGCGCCTGCAAAGCGACACGCTGCTGGGCATTCTGGCCCATGGCTCGCTGGCTTTCGGCCTGTGCGCGCTGGCCTTGGCGCCTGCCCTGAACGTGGATCTGCAAAGCCTTCTGTTCGGCGACGTGCTGGCGGTGACGACCGGAGACATTCTGTGGGCATGGGGCGGCGGCGTGGTCGTTCTGGCGGGCTTGGCCATTCTGTGGCGGCCCTTGCTGTCGATGACGACGCATGCGGAACTGGCCCGGGTCGAAGGCATTGCCGTCGAACGCACGCGCCTTTTGTTCCTGATCTTGATGGCGTTGACGGTGGCGGTGGCGATGAAAGTGCTGGGCGTGCTGCTGATCACCGCCCTGCTGGTGATCCCACCCGCCAGCGCGCGGCCCTTCGCCCGTTCGCCCGAACAGATGGCCGTGATCGCTTCGGCCATTGGAAGCGCTTCGGTGCTGGCCGGTCTTTACGCCTCGCTGATGATCGACCTGCCGGCCGGCCCCGCCATCGTCGCTGCCGCTACTCTATTCTTCGCGGCGTCGATGGCTTTCAAGCGGTCGTAACACTCCGCACATCTGGCCTTTTCTCTCCTTCGTCATGGCCGGGCTTGACCCGGCCATCCAAATGGATTTTGTGGATGCTACCCATCAAGTTTCGCTGCCAGTAAATCCCAACGATTTCGATATTGCTCTATGCTCCAACCACTAAAGTTTGAGTGCGGCGGCAAATGAACAGTCCGCACTGTATTTTCCTTGTGCTTTTGATTCATTTTTCCAGGCGTCTTCAACCAAAGTTCGTTAGCCTCTACGACATTCTCGGCCATGACTTTGCTTGGAATAACGTAGAATTCAAAATTATCATTTGAATCGGTGTGGGGGATGCCTGCAAGAACCCAGAAGAAATTTGGACCGAAGTCGCGCTCGGCTTTGACGCCGACACTACAGGTTCGATTGCCTGGAACGAATGTCTTGACCTGGATATGTACAAACCTCGTACCCTCACGGTTGCTACATAATATGTCCGTATTGGGCGTATTCCCAAGCGTCACAACGGCATAGAAACCACGCCTACATAGTTCACCTGCGACGAAGAACTGGCTGGCGTTCCCCCGAGCAACTTTATCTTTGCTCATGCATCCCCCTATTTTTGTCATGGCCGGGCTTGACCCGGCCATCCACGCAACAGTAGCGAACCCAGAGGCTTCAGGCTACGCTCTCGGAATGGCAGGCGGCTGGATTTACATCATGACGAACAAGCCGAACGGAACGCTCTATGTCGGAGTTACGAACAATCTTGCTCGTAGAGCTTGGGAACACAGGGAAGGCGTAGCTGACAGCTTTACGAAACGCTACAGCCTAAGAAGGCTTGTCTATGCCGAAAGGCATGACGATATCCGCACGGCCTTGCAGCGAGAAAAGAATATCAAGCACTGGCCGCGAGCATGGAAAGTCAAATTGATTCTGGATGTCAATCCTGATTGGAAAGATCTGCACGACGAACTAGCTTGATGGCGTGGATGGCCGGGTCAAGCCCGGCCATGACTTGGGGACAGAGGAAGATGGCCGGGATATTTCCGGCCATGACGTTGTGATCAAATCCTTCCGAACGCCTGTTCCAGATCGGCGATCAAGTCGTCGGCGTCTTCCAGTCCGGCATGCAGGCGAATGGTCAGCCCGCCCGGATCCCAACCGGTGACCGTGCGCTTGATGCCCGGATCGGCGGGAATGGCCAGACTTTCGAAACCGCCCCAGGAATAGCCAAGCCCGAACAGTTGAAGCGCGTCCAGAAAGGCGTCGACGTCTTTTTTGTCCTTCGTCTTCATCACGAAAGCGAACAGGCCGCAACTGCCTGAAAAATCGCGCCGCCACAATTTGTGGCCGGGATCGTCCTGCAGGGCGGGATGCAGCACGCGCAGAACCTCGGGCCTGCGCTTCAGCCAGGTCGCCAACAAGATCGCCGTTTCCTGATGGCGTTCAAGGCGCACGGGCAAGGTGCGCAGGCCGCGCAGGGCCAGATAAGCCTCTTCCGCCCCTACGCCCAACCCAAGTGCTGCGGCGCGCATCTTGATGATCTGCCACAAATCGGCATTGGCGCAGGTGACCATTCCCATCATGGCGTCGGCATGACCCACGATATATTTCGTCGCCGCCTGCACCGACAAATCGACGCCCTTCTCGAAGGGCTTGAAGAACAATGGCGTGGCCCAGGTATTGTCCATTGCCACCACGACGCCCCTTTTGTGGGCGGCCGCCGAGATGGCCGGAATGTCCTGGATTTCGAAGGTGAGCGAACCCGGCGCCTCCACGAACACCAGTTTGGTGTTGGGACGGATGAGATCGGCGATGCCCGCCCCGATCAGGGGATCGTAATAAGTGGTCTCGATGCCGTTCGCCTTTAAATGCCCGTCGCAATAGCGCCGCGTCGGATGGTAAATGGAATCGGTCACCAACACATGGTCGCCATGTTTCAGGAAACTTTCCAACACCAGCGTGATGGCGGCCAGACCTGAAGGCGCTGCGACAGAACGATAGCCGCCTTCCAAGGCGCAAACAGCCTCTTCCAGGGCGAAGGTGGTGGGGGTACCGAAACGCCCGTAGGTCATGCCTTCGAAGGGACGGGTTCCCCGTTCCTCCATGGTGGCGACATCGGGATAGAGAATGGTCGAGACGTGATAGACCGGCGGATTGACGGCCCCCTGATGCGCTTCGACCGCGCGACCGGCGTGAACGGCAATGGTCGCTGGCTTTTTCTTTCTCACAAGATCGCTCATCAGCCCAGCTCCGCCGGCGCGTCCGCCAGATTGCCCCATTCGGCCCACGAGCCGTCATAGACGGAAACCTGATCATAGCCCAACAGGAAGGCGGCCAACGCTGGCAGGCAGGCGGTCACGCCCGAGCCGCAGGTGGAAATGACTGGCCTGGACAGATCGATCCCGGCTTCGGCGAAAATCTGCTTCAAGCCGTCGGCGGGAAGCATGGTCATCGTTTTCTTGTCAAAGAAGATCGAAAACGGCATGGGCTTGCTGCCCGGAATATGGCCTTGCTTCAATACCGGACGCGGCTCGGGCGTTTCGCCCTTGAAGCGGGCCAGCGGCCTGGCATCCACCATCTGCTCTTCCTTGCTTTGCAGATTGGCCTTCATCTCCTGAAGCCCCTTCACCAGATGGGGGCGAAAGAACGGCTTGAACGAGCGGCGTTCATGGGCGGGCGGCGGCGCCTCTTCCTCGACCGAGCGGCCTTCGCGCAGCCATTTGGGAAATCCGCCGTCCAACACCGACACTTTGTCGTGGCCGAAGACGCGAAACATCCACCAGACGCGAGCGGCGGCGCTGGTCATGCCGGTGGCGTCATAAACCACCACATGGCAATCATTGCCGATTCCCATCTTGCCCACGATATCGGCGAAGCGCTCGGGGCTGGGCAGCATATGGGGAAGCGAACTGTCAGGATCGCACACGTCATCGATCTCGAACAATTGCGCGCCGGTGATGTGGCAATCGTGATATTCCTCCTTGGCGTTGCGCTTCTGGATGGCCAGGAAGAAGGTGGCGTCGATCACGCGCAGATTGGGATCGGCCAGATGGGCTTCCAGCCAAGCGGTGGAAACCAGGGCTTCGGGATGCGAATAACCGTGCTGCGCGTGATCCATGATTAATTCCTTGCAAGATACAAACATGAGCATGGCCGGGCATGACCCGGCCATCCACGTCATCGACGCGCCATCATAGCAGCGCCGGGACGCATGGCTCAAGGAGGGCGTGACGAATTAATCTCACAGCCATCCGGGAACCGGCAATCCGCGCTCTTTCAAGAAAACGGGATTGTATAGCTTGCTTTGATAGCGCTGGCCGCCGTCGCACAGAACAGTCACGACCCGATGTCCTGGCCCCAGCTTTTTCGCCACCCGAATGGCGCCCGCCACGTTGATGGCCGTCGAGCCGCCCAGCAGCAGCCCTTCGTCGGTCACCAGATCGAACAGAACCGGCAGCGCTTCCGCGTCTTGTATTTGCACCCAATCGTCGATCGGAGCGCCTTCCAGATTTTTGGTGATGCGGCCCTGGCCGATTCCCTCGGTGATCGAACCGCCCTCGGCCTTCATCTCGCCCTTGGCATACCAGTTATACAGGGCGGCCCCCATCGGATCGGCCAGCACGATGCGAATTTTCGGATTGCGCTCCTTAAGGGCCAAACCGACGCCCGCCAGCGTGCCGCCGGTGCCGACAGCCGCCACGAAAGCGTCCAACTTTCCTTCTGTCTGTTCCCATATCTCAGGCCCGGTGGTCAGCCGATGGCCTTCCCGGTTGGCGACATTGTCGAATTGATTGGCCCAGAAACCGCCAAGCTCCTGGGCCAGACGGCCCGAGACATGGACGTAATTTTCAGGGTTGCTGTAGGGCACCGCCGGAACCAAACGCAAATCGGCGCCGCACAGGCGCAGCATGTCCTTTTTCTCCTGGCTTTGCGTTTCCGGCATCACGATCACGGTGCGATATCCCAAGGCGTTGCCGACCAGAGCCAGACCGATGCCGGTATTGCCCGCCGTTCCTTCCACGATGGTTCCGCCGGGCTTCAACAGTCCCTTGGCCTCGGCATCGCGCACCAGCGCCAGAGCCGCCCGATCCTTGACCGAACCGCCGGGATTCAGAAATTCCGCCTTGCCCAAAATGTCGCAGCCGGTGGCTTCGCTGATCTTCCGAAGGCGGATGAGCGGCGTATTGCCAATGGCCGCAATCAGACCGTCTCTAATTTCCATACCACACCTGTTGTTTCATTCATTTTAACATCGTTCAGTGTAGTTACCTTTGGGCAGGCTTTCAACCCCACATCTAAGACCAAACAAAAGCACGACAAAGCAAAGGGTGTTAACCAATTGCTAACCACTTTTCGTTCAAGATATGTCGATTCATTCCTAGCCATCTGTGGACAAAAAATCCGTCTTTTTTGCCGTACAGAGAGTTAGGAGGCGGAATTATCCACATGCGATCTTGCGTAATGTGGATAAGTTGGGGCAGAGTAGGAATAATCCTTAATCCTAAGAGTGATGTCAGGGGAATATGGCTTCGGTCAGCATCACGCTCTTTAGAGAGAAAACAGTCATAGTTGCGCGTTCGCAGGGGCACGAAGAAGTCCTGGCAACGGTCAAGAGCAACCGCATCCTGCTGCCCTTGGGAAACAAGCTGCGCCGCGAAACCATGATCGTTCGCGGTCGAAATCTTTCCGATACGCTGCGTTACGCCAGCTTGGTCATCGCCGAAGCCAGACGCAGCTCAAGCCTGTTGGATCGCGATCATCCCGTCGATTGGAGACGCCTGTGGCACAGTTCCACCCTTTTGCAGGGCGCCAAGCCGGAAGCTGACAGCTGGGGCGCCGTGTTCGGCAATGGCAGCGCCCTGTTTCTGCCCTCGCCCTGCCCGCATATTGAGATTCTGGAACGCCACGCCGCCGCCAATGACGGCTATATCGACGAGCTTGTCTTGAAATCGGCGGCAGCCGAATTGGGCGGCCATGAGTGCGACGTGAAGATTCTGCACGCCAGCAAGGCCGCCGTGGTCACCACGCTGGATGACACCGGCTTTCGCTGCGCCGTTCAAATTCGCACCAAGGGGGCGGAAAGCGCCTTCAGCTTCTCGGTTCCCGCCAAGGAAAAGGGCGTGCATTTCGGCACCGTCTTGGAACTGGCGGCCCATTACGTCGAAGGCCACAACACGTCGGTCTTCTTGGAAAAGGTGCGCGGCATGGTCGAGGCCAAACAAGTGGTCGGATCGAACATCACCGCCCGCGACATCGAGAGCGCCATCGAAAGACGCCGCGCCTTGAAGCGGCTGATCGTCAATTTCGAACAAGACACGTCAATCCGCTATCGCCCGGACCGGCCCAAGTTTCTTGTGGCTTGATATATGCCCCTCAAGCGCCGGGCGGCGCACTCCGTGCGCCTTGGCTTTCGCGCCATCAGGCGCGCGGCCCTTTGGGCCTAGTCGCTTCGCTCCAATATATCTGCCCCTCAAACGCCTTTTCCACGAAAGGTTAGCAACCGCAACTAAGCCAACGCCTGCGCAGTTCGGGACGTTTCAAGGCCAGCCATTGCAGGCCGATGACGGCGGCGGCATTGACGACCTGCCCGCCTTCCAGTTTTGCGATCGCCTCGTCGGCGCTCATCACCACCACGCGGATGTCCTCATGCTCGGCGCCGACGCCGTGAATGCCCGCCGCATGTTCTGAATTGACGCGTCCGCAATAAAGCGCGCAGGTTTCGGTGGCGCCGCCGGGACTGACCAGATAGTGATGAACCGGCACCAGATCGCTCACATCGATCCCCGCCTCTTCCTTGGTTTCCCGCCTTGCGACGTCGGCATGGCTTTCGCCTTCCTCGATGATTCCGGCAACGATCTCGAGCAGCCAGGGATTCCAGCCATGCGCATAGGCGCCAATGCGAAATTGTTCGATCAGCACCACGGCGTCTTTGACCGGATCATAGGGCAACAGCCCCACCGCATGGCCGCGCTCGAACAATTCGCGGGTCATGACGCCGCTAAGCCCGCCCGCAAACAGACTGTGGCGCAACTTGTAGCGATCAATCCTGAAATACCCCTGATAAGCCGTAACCTTCTCGACCAGTTCGACCTTGCGTTCCTGCCCGTCCATCCGTTCCTATCCCCAAAAATTGCCCGTAGCGCCCAAGACCGAAACGATCATCCCCAGAACCAGATTGACCATCACCACCCGGCGGATGCGGTCGAATTCGCCCAAAGCCGTCTTCTGATCGGCCTGTTTCAGCGCCTGCATGAAAAGTTTGAAGGGGCGAAAATACATCCAACCGAACAACAGCATCATGACCAGCCCAAGCCCCTCCATCAAGCGGACATGCAGCCCGGCCCCGGACAGTCCGTCATAGCCGAAATACAGCACGCCGTAGCCGGTGACGAACAAGGCGATGATGGATATCCACACCCATTTGAAAAAGAGGGGCAGCAGACGGCCCCTCAGCGCCATGCGTTCGCCAGGCTCCATCGGCCCCATGGCGGGGCGCAAGATGACATGGGCGAAAAACATGCCGCCCACCCAGACGATGGCGGCCATTGTGTGGATGCCGATAGCAAGAACGAGCATGATCAACCTGCTTGGGTTATATCGATGTCAGTTTAAGCCCTGATGCGCAGGGGGCTACGTTGAAACGCACCTGAAAACTGTTTTGCTGAACGATGTCCGATACGCTGCCAAGCGCTTTCGCGATCCGCTGGCGCATCATATGGCCTTCCGTCGCATACCGATGCCTTGCCATCAAGCCCTCCTCGCCCATTGCGCCGAACAGGGCAAGGGCCTCGGCATGGCCCTGTTTCACTGACGTAAGGCTTGTCCCATCCACTTGCAAGACGCCCAACCGCTTTCTTTCCGCTGGCGGCATCACGGCGTCAAGGTCTGGAAAGTCGCCCGCCAGCAAGGGAATCTGCCCGGCATAGAGGGCGTCGAAGAAGCGGGTGGACAGGTCGCGATCGACCGGCAGAACCAACGACACCTTATAGCCCAGCCATTCTTGCAAGCGCTGCTCGGGCGTCTGGCCGAAATAGCCCTGCTTGTTTTCCGGCGACAGGCGGCGCACATCCGCCCAAGCCCCCTGCCCCGCCAACTCGCCCAGCAATTTCGTGCGCCCGGCCCAGGGATAATCGACGTAATGGGCCATCAACCGATCCGAACGCGGCCCAGACGGGGGCGGCAGTTCGCCTTGCCACTGAGCGCAGCAGGCAGGCAAATGCGGTCCCAGAATGGACATCGGATTCATCAAATGTGCGCTGGCATAGGCATGGCTGGGAAAGACGATATCGGCGGAAAGCGCACTGTGCAGATTGTGCAACAGGCCCAAGTGATTGTCCCAGGCCCACAGCAACGCCAAGCGACCGGGATGGTCCATTCGCCATGACCAAATGGCGGGAGCGACGTCAAGCCCATGATGGGTGAACAGGGCCAGATCGGCGGGCGACTTGGCGTCTTCGACCAGTTCGACGCCCTCAGGCAGATCGATGGGACGCGCGACATAGCCCAGCCGCTCCACCTCGGGTTCGATGCGCAAGAACAAACGCAGCGGCCTTGCCGCCTGGGACACGTAAAGCGCCGCATCTTGAATTTCTTGTATGCGCCGCTGAAGGGAGTCCATCAGAATTTCAGCCCCAAGTTTTTGGCGATTTCCTTGGCCAAAGCCTCGATCTCGGCCATGGCCGAAGGCGAGCGCGGCGTCTGTTCCATAACCCCCAGCCCATCCATCATGCTGGAGGCAAAGGCCATCCGGTTGCCCAGCATGGTTTTGGCCATCGGCAGATTGGCTTCATGCAAACGGGCCAGCACCGCCTGGGGCAATCGGCCCTTGGGCGGAATGCGGTTGATGACGATCAGGGCTTGGCTTTTTTCCTTGCTCACCAGTTCCAGCGTGGGCTTGGTGGCCCATAAATCCATCGGGCTGGGCTGCACCGGCACCAGCACCAGCCGGGCTGCGCGCACCGAAACGCGGGCGTCGGTTTCGGCATGCGGGGGACTGTCGATGACGATCAGGTCGAGATCTTTCTTCATGCGCTCGATTTCGTTGCCCAGCTTCCAGCCCGAAACCCGCGACAGCACGATGCCGCCCGCCTCTGGCCCCAGACGTTCCACGCGCGCTTCAAACCATGCCGACAGACTGCCTTGCGGATCGACATCGATCAGACCCACCTTGTGGCCTCGCTGGGCATAGGTGACGGCCAGTTGCGCCGCCAGGGTCGATTTCCCAGCGCCGCCCTTTTGTTGCGCGATGGTCAGAATGGAAGCCGTCATGTTCAGTCCTCCGCCAACTTCAACCGCCTTGCTATGCCCTTGACCTTGCCGGTGGCCTGCGCCTTGGTCTGGCCCAGATAGGCTTCATCCGAATGAAGACTGACGGTCACCATGAATTCGACGCCGTCGGGACCCAGCGACCCCGCCAAGCGCTTGGCCTCGGCCTGATCCGCCGCCTCGATGAAGCGCGTGGTCGAGCGCATGCCGCCGTCTTCGGTGGCGATCATGTAGCTGGCGATCCAACGCGCCATCGGCTACCTCGTCTTCGCTTCGGCCAGATAGTCGCCCGCCAGTTCGACATAATGCGGCGCCGACCAAGCGAAAGCGGCGATCTCCTCTTCCGATATGGCGCGCATCAGCTTGGCCGGGCTGCCCGCCCACATCTCGCCCCGTTTCACGCGCTTGCCGGGCGTGACGACGGCGCCCGCAGCCACCATCGATCCGCCCTCGACCACCGCCCCATCCAGAATGATCGCCCCCATGCCGACGAAAGCGCCGTCTTCCAAAGTGCAGGCATGGATGATGGCGTTGTGGCCGATGGTGACGTTGGAGCCGATATATGTGCCGAATTTGGCCCCGGTGACATGCACCACCGATCCATCCTGGATGTTGGTGTTGGCGCCGATGCGCACCTCATGCACGTCGCCGCGCACGGTCACGCCAAACCAAATGCTGGAATTGGCCCCGATCTCGACATCGCCGATCACGGACGCGGTGGGAGCGATGAAAACATTGTCGCCCAATTTCGGCATGCGCCCCTTGAAGGGCATGATTAAACCCTGCATTCACTTTGCCCCTTTTGAACACGCCGCCAAGGGCGGCGCGCCGGGTTCCACCCCGGCGGAAGCCAAGCACACCGGAGGTGTGCGCACGGCACCTGAGCGCAATATATTATGGGAACATCGGCACCAGATCGAGTCCCATGGTCTCGGGCAGGCCGAACATCAAATTCATGTTCTGCAAAGCCTGCCCCGAGGCCCCTTTGACCAGATTGTCGATGACCGAGAAGATCATCACGCGCCCCGGCACGCGGTCGCCCGCCACGCCGACGACGCACAAATTCGATCCCCGCACATGGCGCGTTTGCGGAATGCCGCCTTTGGGCAGGATTTTCACGAAGGCTTCGCCCGCATAGCGTTTTTCCAGCAGGTCGCGAATGTCGGCGGCCGTCACGCCATCCTTGGTCCGCACATAGATCGAAGCCAGCATGCCCCGGCTCATCGGCATCAGATGCGGCGTGAAGCTGGCCGTTACAGAATGGCCCGCCGCCTTCGAGAGCTCCTGATCGATCTCGGCCACATGCCGGTGCGACGCGACGCCGTAAGGATGGATGCCCTCGGTCACCTCGCAGAACAGAGACCCTTCCTTGGCCGCCCGCCCCGCTCCCGAAACGCCCGACTTGGCGTCGATCACGATATCGTCCTCCTCGATCAGCCCCGCTTCGGCCAGAGGGATCAGGGGCAACAGCGAACAGGTGGGATAGCAGCCCGGATTGGCGACCAGTCTGGCCGCCTGAATTTCGGCGCGCTTGATCTCGGTCAGGCCGTAAACCGCTTCCTTCTGAAGCGCCAGCGCGAGATGTTCATGGCCATACCATTTGGCGTAGGCCTGCGGGTCCTCAAGCCTGAAATCGGCCGACAGATCGACGATGCGCACATGGGCGGGCACCTTGGCCAGCACTTCTTGCGTGGTGGCGTGCGGCAGGCAGCAAAAGACGGCGGCGATCTCGTCCCAATTCACCTGCTCGATGGTGACCAGTTCGGGCAAAGACAGTTGCGCCAATTGCGGATAGACGGCGGACATCGAATGGCCCGCCTTGCGGTCGGCGGTCAGGGCCTGGATGTTGAAACGGGGATGGTTGGCCAGAAAACGCACCAGTTCGGCACCCGTATAGCCGCTGGCCCCAAGAATGGCGACATCGATGGCGTTCATCATCTTCTCCCACAAACGAAAGGGGCGTTCCTTGCCGGAACGCCCCCTTGTAACAAATAAGGACTTGATCCGACGTTAACGTTTCGAGAACTGATAGCTGCGTCGCGCTTTGGCGCGGCCGAACTTCTTGCGCTCGACGACGCGAGAGTCGCGGGTCAGGAAGCCACCCGACTTCAGGGCCGGACGCAAAGCCGGTTCATAGCCGGTCAGGGCCTTCGAAATGCCGTGACGGACAGCGCCCGCCTGACCCGACAGACCGCCGCCGACCACCGTGCAAACCACGTCATACTGATTGACGCGGTTGGTGATCAGGAAGGGCTGATTGATCAGCATGCGCAGCACCGGACGAGCGAAGTAAACCTCGATCGCGCGGTCGTTGACCAGAACCTTGCCGGAACCCGGCTTGATCCACACGCGGGCAACGGCGTTCTTGCGCTTGCCGGTGGCATAGGCGCGACCTTCTTTGTCCAGCTTCTGCTCGTAGACCGGCTTGGCGGCGGCGACGGCAGGCTTGGCGGCCATCATCTCGGACAGCTTTTCAAGGGATTCGGCCATTGGTTAGGCGCTCCTCTTGTTCTTCGGGTTCATGGCGGCGATATCCACCGTCTGCGGCTGCTGCGCCTCATGCGGATGGGCGCTGCCGGGATAGACGCGCAGATTCTTCATCAACTGGCGACCCAGATTGTTGCGGGTCAACATGCGCTCGACCGCCTTCTCGATCACCCGCTCGGGGTGCTTGCCGGAAAGGATCTGGCCCATGGTGCGGTCCTTGATGCCGCCCGGATGGCCGGTGTGCCAGTAGAAGCGCTTCTGAGCCAGCTTGCGGCCAGTCAGCTTCACCTTATCGGCATTGATGATGACGACATTGTCGCCGCAATCGACGTGCGGCGTGAAGATCGGCTTGTGCTTGCCGCGCAGACGAAGGGCGACCAGGCTGGCCAAACGGCCCAGCACGACGCCGTCGGCGTCGATCAGTATCCACTTCTTCTCCACCTCGGCGGGCTTGGCGGAATAGGTTTTCATCTTAAGGACCCGTTCTAATCAAAGCCCCCGATGGGGCGAAGGAGCGGCAGTATGGCGATTTAGCGCCGCATGTCAACGGCCCAGGCCGGAAAATGCTGAAAAATTCTTATGCGGTATTATTATACCGTATGCTGAAATCCAACAGTTCTAAAGGCCATTGACGGGCCAGCCCCCTGCGCCACATGATTTCTGGAAAGCCTTTAACACCCCAGACAACAGGATGAATTCCCCATGGCCGACACCGTCGCCTCGATCTCCTTCAACAATAATCACAGCATCAGCATGGATATCGAGGACGTCACCGCCATCGAAATCACCGATGCGATGGAACTGTCGCCGGGAAACTGGGCCTGCTCGCTGATCGTGCGCTCGGCCAAGGGCGCGGTGGCGCTGCAATTGCTGGCCGACAGCCGCGAGAAATTGGGCATCGTTCACAGCGAAGGCTAACTTTGACATTTAAATGCGCATCGCGTATTTTTCTTGGGTCCGGTGATTCACTTTCTCCTGGGCACGGCCTATCCCTCTGATCTTTCAGCTATTCTAATTCAATCATGCCAGACGATCTGCCCCACAGCTTGTTCGATGCGCCGTCTGCGTCCACCAGGAAGGCTAAAAACGTAAAGCGCACTTTCGAAGAGACGCTGGTGACGCTCAACCAATTGGCCAAGCTGGTTGGGGCCAAGCCCAGATCGCTTCAGCTTTGGACCGATGGCGGGGCGCTTAAGCCCTTGGAAGGCACCGATCGCAAGGGCAGCGGGGCCTGGCGGCTGTACAGCCAAGCGGAATGCGAATTGGCCGCCATCTTGACCGAAGCGCACAAGACCTTCCATCTGCCGGTGGGCATGCTGGCCGAATTGGCCGCCACCCTGCGCCGCCAAGAGGGCATGGCCGGGCAGGAAGAGGCCTTCGAACGCGCTAGGCGCGGCACTCATGCGGTCTGGCTGATCGTCGCCCCTCAGGGCGATGGCTATGGGCTTGGCTTTGCCACCGGCGCCGTGCTGGCCCTAAGCAATGCGCCCGGTCAGGCAGGGCTTAATCTGCGCGAATGCGGCGCCATTCTGGTGGTGAATCTCACGGCGGCGCTGGGACGGCTGAAGGGCTGAGACTTATAATTAAGCCTTTAACTTATATCCCAGCTTGAACATCCGCCAGCTTAGGAACAGCAGCAGCAAATCGACCAAGCCGATATACAGAGCACCTGCCAGCAGACTGCCGTCGGCATGACCGATCATGCCATAGCGAAAGCCGTCGATCATGTAGAAGAAGGGATTGATCAGGGCCAGGGTGTGAAAGACCTCGGGCAGGCGGTCGATAGTGTAGAAGGTGCCCGACAGGAACGACAAGGGCGTGACGATGAAGTTGGTGACGGCGGCCATATGGTCGAATTTGTCGGCCCAGATGCCGCCCATCATGCCCAGAAGCGACAGCATCAGCGACGCCGCCACCGCGTGATAGACGATGAAGAAGGGGTGCGGTGCGGCCATCGGCACGAAGAAGGCCATGGTGGCGGCCACCACCATCCCCACCAGCAGGCCCCGGATCATGCCGCCGCCGGCGAATCCCACCACCAACTCGCCGGCGCTTAGGGGCGGCATCAGCACGTCGATGATGTTGCCCTGCACTTTGGCCATGATCAGCGACGAGGAGGAATTGGCGAAAGCGTTCTGCACCATGGTCATCATGATCAGGCCAGGGGCCAGGAATTCCAGCAGATGCACGCCCGCCACCATCTCGACCTTGCGGCCCAAAGCCAGCGCGAACACGGCCAGAAACAAAAGCGTGGTGACCACGGGCGCGAAGATGGTCTGGAAATAGACTTTGAGAAACCGGCGCACTTCCTTGGACAGCAAGGTCCACAGGCCCAGCCAGTTCACAAGACCCATCGCGGGGTAGATGTTGGGAGTCATGGTTCGAAGCCTTCAGCAGTCAGCCATCAGCTATCAGCTTTTCCGCCCCGTTTCAATGTTCTAAGCTGGACGCCGACTGCTGAAAGCTGACCGCTTGCCATGAAACAACCTCGCAAAGCGACCCCGAAAAGCCTGGAAAACGCCGCCATCCATTATCTGGAGCGCTTTTCCACCTCGCGCGCCAACTTAAAACGCGTGCTGATGAACCGTGTCGCCCGCTCGGCCAAGGCCCACGACACCGACCCTCATGAGGGTCTGGCCTGGATCGAGGCCTTGCTGGATAAGCTGGAGGGGCTGGGCTACCTGAACGACGCCGCCTATGCCGAGATCAAGGCCGAAAGCATGAACCGTAGGGGCAAACCCAGCAATCAGGTGCGCTGGGCGCTGCGCATGAAGGGGGTGGACCAGGACACGGCCGAGGCGGCGATGACCAAATTGTCCGACGAGTTGGAGGGGAATGCCGACCGCGCCGCCGCCCTTGCCTTCGCCCGCAAGAAACGCCTGGGGCCTTATCGACCCGACGACCTGCGCGAAGCCCACAAGACCAAGGATATCCAAGCCCTGGCGCGGGCCGGTTTCGGCTGGGACTTGGCCCGGGAGATTATCGAGGGGGATGGGGAGATTGGTGACTGAAAGGGCTATGCTTAACGACGACATCCAAATCGGGGTAGCGCCCAAGCGCCATATCCACCAGTTGGCTCCTCGACGCTGGAAATGGATTTTGTCGGATGTATTAATCCGTCATGGCCGGGCTTGACCCGGCCATCCACAATTTTATTGCAAGGCCACCAGAAGACAAGGCGTGGATGCCCGGCTCAAGGCCGGGCATGACGATGCGTTGAAAGGTTGGCAACTCCACATGAAACGTCGAAGAGTCCACAAGTTGTTCACGGCTGAACAGGCTCATCTCACTTCCCCCCTGTCTTAATGCTTGCGGCAATCTGATCAGATTCGAAAATTACTTTCCCATCTGGAAACAGTTCAGGATACTTGCCGTTAAAGGTGGCGCTTCTGGTAATTCCCTCAACAACCAACAATTTGAACCTTGCGATGTCGTAATCGCTCGGCTCGCGACCCTTCGCTTTAGTAAATTTTTCAACAAAATCTTTTTCTTCAATTTTCGGAATAACGAAAAGAACAGGAACATGCCGCTCATAGGGTTCGCCAGTAATTGTGTTTTCGAATAGTTTTTTTTCTTTGAGCATATTTACCTCAAATTTATATTCGAAATCTCCAAGGCAGTACCTAAAGATAATGCCATTAACTGTATCTGGAGAACCCCGCACACTGCGGAGACTTGCCCCAGCTTCTTTGTCGTACGACATATGGGCTTTTTCATCATACTCGATCATGTCGTCACTCATCATGCTCTCCTGCAGCGGAACGCGCGTCGATTCCATCAAGAACTCTGCCAAGCGCGTTGGGGCTTGATGTATCGAGATACGAATCCCTGATGGCCTGCTTAACGACTGCATCCAGGTCGGGGTAGCGCTCAAGCGCCATATCCACAAGTTGTTCGCGGCTGAACAGACTCATGTCACTTCCCCCCTGTCTTAATGCTTGCGGCAATCTGATCAGATTCGAAAATTACTTTCCCGTTTGGGAACAGCTGCGGATGCTTGCCGTTATAGGTGGCGCTTCTTGTAATTCCCTCAACAACCAGCAATTTGAACCTCGCGATGTCGTAATCGCTCGGCTCGCGACCCATCGCTTTAGTAAATTTTTCAACAAACCTCTTTTCTTCTCTTTTCGGAATGACGAAGAGAACTGGAACATGCCGCTCATAGGGTTCTCCTGTAATTCTATTCTTGAATATTTTTTTTCATCTAAGAAATTAATTTCAAAGTTAAACGTAAGCCCTTCACGTTGATACGTGTAAATTCTTGCGTTCACGCTATCTGGAGAGCCTCGCTGTCCGCAGAATCCCGCGCCAATTTCCCTGTCATACGACATATGGGTCTTTTCATCATACTCAATCTTGTCGTCACTCATCATGCTCTCCTGCGAGTGAAAACGGGGGCAAGTCTTGATCGTTTCCTATTCTTGCGACTTCGCCGATTCTGTCCATGCGGGAAATTAGGAATCAATCAAGACCCGCCCCCCGAATCTTCCAGCAATCACGCAAGCCTCACTTCTTCGTGAATACCCGCTTTTCCACCTTGGCCGATGGGTTGTCGGGGTCGGTGGCGAAATAGCCGTCATTCAACCGGTAAAAGAAACGGCAATCGCCCCAGCGCGTTCCGTTGCTCTCGCGAATCATGTCGCGGCAGAACTTGCCCGCCGCATCGACCGTCCACTTGCCCTTGCTTCTAAATTCCCGCCCGTCCGCTGTTCGGGAGAACCCCGCAACGCTGCCGTCGCCCTCATATTCAAAATGGATGATTGCGCTCGCATTGTTGAGGCTTTCGCCCGTCATCACCAAACCGGAAAGCAGCTCGACCAACTCTTCCCGTTCGATCTTCTTGCCGCCTTGACTGACCAATTCCCCAAGATTCTCCTGGGCTTGCGCCAAGTTTGGAACAAGGAACGCCACCAACAACAAACACCAATTCAGCGTTTTCATTTTGCCTCCCCTTGCTTTGCCGCCGCCTTGCGCTCGAGACGCTTGGCGACGAACAGGACGATCACGCCGATCAGCAGGTAAAAGCCGCCTTCGATCAGCACCAAGAACGCATAGGCGCGCACGGATGCGTCGGAAGAAATATCGTAATAGGCGTAGCCGTAACGCAAAACGGCATAGATCACGATCGCCCAGCCGACGAAGCCTACAATCTTCGCGTCGCTGATTTTCCGCTTGGCCATGTCATACTCCTTGCTGTTTTTCCTGCTAGCCCTTCTTCCCCTCGCCCATCCAAACCATGATCTGCGGGAAGGGGATTTCGATGCCCAGTTCGTCGAACTTCGCCTTCATGCGCCGGTTGAATTCGCGCATCACCACCCACTGCTTGCCGGGTTCGGTTTTCATGCGCGCCTTCAAGATCACCGCCGAGTCCGTGAACTTGTCCAACCCCAGAACTTCCAACGGCTCTTGGATCAACTGGCCGAACTGTTCGTCCTCGGCCATCTGGCCGCCCAGATCGGCCAGCACCTTCATCACCTCGTCCACATTGACGCGGTAAGAAACGCCCACCTCGAACATGGCATAGGAGAAATCCACCGTCATGTTGACGAAGGATTCGATCTTGCTGAAGGGAATGACGTGCAGATAGCCCGCCTGATCGCGCAATTGAATATCCACCAGGGTCATCTTTTCGATAACCCCCGCATGCTCGCCGATGCGCACCACGTCGCCCACCGCCAGCGTGTCTTCCAGCAGCATCGAGATGCTGCCCAGCAGATCTTGCACCAGCTTTTGAGCGCCCAGGCCAAAGGCCAGGCCGACCATGCCCGCACCGGCCAACAGCGGGGCGATGTTGACGCCCAGTTCCGACAGCATGATCAAGACAGACATGGCGATCAGGACGATGGCGACCAAGGTTCGCAGCAAGGGGGCCAAGGTTTTCAGCCGCCCATGGCGACGCCCCCCCTGCCCGTCCAGGCGGCGCAAGGCCCCTTCCAGCGCCGCCGCCGCCAGTTCCCACAAGATCAGGGCCACCATCGCCACCAGCAGAACGGTCACGACCCGCCAAGCCAGCCAGCGGCCCTTTGTCCCCTCGAACCAAGCCAGCGCATCCAGATCGAAGGCCTGCAGCACCCCGACCACCGCCGCCATGACGGCCAGCAGACGGATGACGCCTTTCAGAAAGGGACGGTAGCGCCCGGCCCGCATGGCCAAGCCCGGCATCCTCTCTTCATGGCGCTTCAACTGCGCCACGCCGCGCTCCAGCCCCGACTGCAACAGCCCCGCCGCCGCCCAGGCCAGCAGCAGAGCGGCCAGCGACAGACCAATGCTTTGGGCAATGTCCTCGGGCGACATCTTCTTTAGCTTGACGCCTATCCTTTTGAAAAACCCTGGCAATTTCTCGGTAAGCGGGCTTACGGGCTGGACGGCGGGAATGGTTTGCGTCTCCTTGATCCTGGCGATCAGCTTGGCGCGGGCGGCATCGTCCTCAAGGACTTTGAGCAGCGTCTTGACCTCGTCGGGCGGCGGGGCATCCTGGGCCGCCGCCTGCATCGGCAGGGCAAAGGCCAGCCATAGCGCAATGATCGATGAAACAAGCCGCATGAGTACATCTCCGGATGAAAATCCGCTCCCCAACATCTCCCTCTTGTGGCACAATTTCACATCAAGGGGAATTGCCATGCAGGCCGATCCGGGGGCCATGCCTGGCTTGAGGTCATAGGCAGGACATGAAAGTCACCATCTATCACAATCCCCGTTGCTCGAAATCTCGCCAAGCCCTTGACATACTTATATCAAAGGGCATCGAGCCGGAGATCGTCGAATATCTCAAAACGCCTCCCTCGGCCACCGAGATCCGCCGCTTGCTCAAGCAGTTGCATGTCGGCCCGCGTGAAATCCTGCGCAACAAGGAAGCCGCCGAATTCGGACTGGCCGACCCCGCCTTGTCCGACGAGGCCCTGATCGCTGGCCTGTCGCGCCATCCCCAGGCCTTGGAACGCCCCATCGTGGTGGCGGGAAACAAGGCCGTTCTGGGCCGTCCGCCCGAAGCCGTGCTGTCGATTCTCTAGCCGGTATTTTTGCAAGAATCACAAGGAAATCCGTTGACAAACGGGCACCTTCGGACGACTTTAGACGCCAGCGCGCGCATGACGCGTCGCGCTCAAGCGTTCGTGTTTTTTTGCCACGAGAAACTGAAGGCCCGGATGGACCCGCAGGACAACGGAATCAGGCAGACGAAAACAGTGCCTTGCAAGGCGCTGGCTGGTCGTGCCGTGCTGTGTCGTCCGCAGGCCCTTCTGCTTCGACTTAGGTACCCCTGAGCGCTCCGTTTTGCCGGACCGCTTGGGGCGAGAGCGCGCCCAAGGGCGCTTGCAGTACCGACAAGTCGAATTCAAGTTTTTCGTGAAAGGGTCCATCCCATGAATAGTTCCAAGTCACCGGCGTCCGGCTCGAACCGCGTCATCATCTTCGACACAACCCTGCGCGATGGCGAGCAGTCGCCGGGTGCGTCGATGAATCTGGACGAAAAGCTGAAGATCGCCACCACGCTGGAGGAAATGGGCGTCGACGTCATCGAGGCCGGTTTCCCCATTTCATCGCCGGGCGATTTCGAAGCCGTGAAGCGCATCGCCGAAACCGTGAAGAAATCCACGGTCTGCGGTCTGGCCAGGGCCACCAAGGGCGATATCGAACGCTGCGCCGAGGCCATCAAGCCAGCCGCTTCTGGGCGCATCCACACTTTCATCTCCACCTCGCCCCTGCACATGAAGTTCAAGCTGCAGATGGAACCCGAGAAGGTCTATCAGGCGGTGATCGATTCCGTTTCGTACGCCCGCAAATTCACCGACGACGTGGAATGGTCGGCCGAGGACGGCTCGCGCACCGAGCATGATTTCCTGTGCCGCTGCGTGGAAGCCGCCATCGCCTCGGGGGCCAGAACCATCAACATCCCCGATACCGTGGGCTATTCGGTGCCCGACGAATACGCGGCCCTGATCGCCATGCTGTTCAACCGCGTGCCCAATATCGACAAGGCTATCATCTCGGTCCATTGCCACAACGATCTGGGCTTGGCGGTGGCCAATTCGCTGGCCGCCGTGAATGCGGGCGCTCGTCAGATCGAATGCACCATCAACGGCCTGGGCGAGCGCGCGGGCAACGCCGCGATGGAAGAGATCGTCATGGCGCTGCGCACGCGCCACGACCGCCTGCCCTACGCCACCGGCGTCAAGACCGAAAACATCATGAAGGCCTCGCATCTGGTTTCCAACATCACCGGGTTCGTGGTGCAGCCCAACAAGGCCATCGTCGGCGCCAACGCTTTTGCGCATGAATCGGGCATCCATCAGGACGGCGTTTTGAAAAACGCCCAGACCTACGAAATCATGACGCCGGAATCGGTGGGACTGAACCGCTCGAAACTGGTTCTCGGCAAGCTGTCGGGCAGCGCCGCCTTCAAGGCCAAGCTGAAGGAGCTGGGCTATGAGATGGGCGACAATGCGCTGAAGGAAGCCTTCAAGCGCTTCAAGGATCTGGCCGACCGCAAGCGCGAAATCTTCGACGAGGATATCGCCACGCTGGTCGACGACGAATTGCTGCGCGCTTCCGACGCCGTGCGTTTCGTCAGCCTGGATTTGCATTGTGGATCGAAGGCGCCGCCCAAGGCGGTGCTGGAATTGGAAATGGACGGCCAGTTGCTGTCGGCGACGGCATCCGGAGACGGGCCGGTGGACGCCGCATTCAACGCCATCAAGTCGCTGTTCCCGCACGAAGCCAAGCTGTTGCTCTATCAGGTCAGCGCGGTGACCGAGGGCACCGACGCGCAAGCCGAAGTATCGGTCAGGCTGGAGGAACACGGCAAATCGGTCAATGGCCAGGGGGCTGACACCGACACCATCGTCGCCTCGGTCAAGGCCTATGTGAACGCCATCAACAAGCTGGTCGTGAAACGCACGCGGTCGGCGCCCGAAGCCTTGTCGGCCTAGGGAATAAGCACGAGAGGTTTGGAAATCCGAAACGCAAGAAAGGCGTTTCGGGTTTTCCGAAAAGTTAAACAGTTCAAACGGAGCGGTCGGTACAAATGTTTTCGCGTCTGATGGGTATGATGTCGGCCGATATGGCCATTGATCTTGGCACGGCCAACACGCTGGTTTACGTGAAGGGGCGCGGCATCGTGCTCAACGAGCCATCGGTGGTGGCCATCGCGGACGTCAAGGGCAAGAAGCAGGTTCTGGCGGTCGGCAACGAGGCCAAGCAGATGCTGGGCCGCACGCCGGGTTCGATCCAGGCCATCCGCCCGCTTCGCGACGGCGTGATCGCCGATTTCGAAGTGGCGGAAGAAATGATCAAGCATTTCATCCGCAAGGTTCACAACCGCAAGACCTTCGCCAGCCCCTTGATCGTCGTCTGCGTGCCGTCGGGTTCCACCGCCGTCGAGCGGCGCGCCATTCAAGATTCGGCGGAAAGCGCAGGCGCTAGGCGCGTCTATCTGATCGAGGAGCCGATGGCGGCCGCCATCGGCGCCGGTCTGCCGGTCACCGAACCCACCGGTTCGATGGTGGTCGATATTGGCGGCGGCACCACCGAAGTGGCGGTGCTTAGCTTGGGCGGCATCGTCTATTCGCGCTCGGTGCGCGTGGGCGGCGACAAGATGGACGAGGCCATCATCGGCTTCATCCGGCGCAACCACAATCTTCTGATCGGCGAAAGCTCGGCCGAACGCATCAAGAAGGAAATCGGCTCGGCCTGCCCGCCCGAAGACGGCGATGGGCGGACCATGGAGATCAAGGGCCGCGACCTGATGAATGGCGTGCCCAAGGAACTGCTGGTCACCGAACATCAGATCGCCGAAAGCCTGGCCGAACCGGTGGGCGCCATCATCGAAGCGGTGAAGGTGGCCCTGGAACATACGGCCCCCGAACTGGCCGCCGACATCGTGGACAAGGGCATTGTGCTGACCGGCGGCGGCGCCCTTTTGTCCAACCTCGATTACGTGCTGCGCCACGCCACCGGTCTGCCGGTGTCGATCGCCGACGATCCGCTGTCTTGCGTGGCGCTGGGAACGGGCCGCGCCTTGGACGAAATGAAGAAGTTCCGCCAAGTTCTGGCAACGATGTATTAATCACACCGGCCTAAAATAGGTCGGTTTATATGGCGCAGGGAGGGTGAGTGAAGCCTTCAGGTTCGACCGCAAGATTGGCTATCGTCAGGCAACTGGCCCAGCGCTTCGCCTTCGCCACCATGGCGGTGGCGGCTTTCGCGCTGATGCTGGTCGGCAAGGCCGATACCGTGCTGGTCGAACGCCTGCGCGCCACGGCGGTCGATACGGTCACCCCCATCCTGGAAATGCTTTCAAGGCCTGCCGCCACCATGGCCGAGATGGTGGACAATGTGCGCCAGCTAGGCCATATCCGCACGGAAAACACGGCCCTGCGCGATGAAAACCAGAAGCTGTTGCGCTGGCAGGAAGCCGCCCGGCGCCTGGAAAGCGAAAACGCCCAATTGAAGGAATTGCTGAATTTCGTGCCCGGCCCCGACGCCGGTTTCGTGGCCGCCCGCGTGGTGGCGGATTCGGGTGGCGCTTTCGCGCACAGCGTGCTGATCAACGCAGGCTCGCGCGATGGCGTTCGCAAGGGCCAAGCCGTGGTCAGCGGCGAAGGATTGATCGGGCGCGTGCATCAGGTGGGGCAACATTCGTCGCGCGTCTTGCTGCTGACCGATCTCAACTCGCATCTGCCGGTCATGCTGGAAACCAGCCGCACGCGGGCCATCATGACTGGCGACAACGGCGAGCGTCCGAAGCTGAATTATCTGTCCGACACGCTGCGCCTGCTTCCCGGCGACCGTGTCGTCACCTCGGGCCATGGCGGCGTGCTGCCGCCCGGCCTGCCGGTTGGCCTGATGTTGCAAGGCCCCGACGGCGTCGTGCGCGTCGAGCCGTTCGTCAATCGCCACAAGCTGGAATATGTGCGCATTGTCGATTACGGCCTGGGCGGCGCCATCACGCCTCCGGAGGAGGGGGTAAGCGCCGGAGCCAAGCGTTGAGACCGGCGGGCCTGACCCAGCGCCTGGACATGGCGGCCCGGCATGTATTGCCGGTACTCCTCACCTTGCTGCTTTTGCTGATTTCCCTGCTGCCGCTGAAACTGCCGGGACTGGCCAGCATCATGCCGCCGCTGGCCTTGATGGGCGTTTTCTATTGGGGCGTCTATCGCCCCGATCTTTTGAACGGCCCGTCCGCCTTCGTCATCGGCATAGCGCAGGATCTTCTGTTCGGCCTGCCGATCGGCGTCAGCGCGCTGGTCATGCTGCTGGTTCACGGCTTTGCGCAAACCAGACGCCGCTCGTTTCTGTCGCACGGTTTTCTTGTCGTCTGGGTTGGTTTCGCGCTGGCCGGTGCGGGCGCCTCGCTCCTGACCTGGATTCTGGTTTCGGTTCTGGCCGGAACCCCCACCAACCCTAATCCCGCCTTTACCCAGTTCGTGTTGACGGTGCTGACCTATCCGTTGTTCGCCCGCCTCATGGGCCTGGCTCATCAAACGCTTCTGAAGGAAGAATGAGATGAGCCGCCAAGCTGATCGCAACAAAGTCTTCTCGCGCCGCGCCACCTTGCTGGCGGGAGGCAAGCTGCTGTTGTTCACGGCGCTGGCGGGGCGCATGTATTACCTTCAGGTGATCGAGCGCGAGAAATTCGCCACCTTGGCCGAGGAAAACCGGATCAGCCTGCGCCTGCTGGCCCCGCCTCGCGGACGTATCCTCGACCGTTTCGGCGTGCCGCTGGCCATCAATCAGGAAAATTACCGCATGCTGCTGGTGCCTGAACAGGCAACGGACATCGAAGCCACGCTGGAAGCGGCCAGCGAGATCATCCCCTTGTCCGACCACGAGAAGACCAAGATTTTGCGCGAGGCCAAGCGGCGCAGAAGTTTCATGCCCGTCACGGTGCGCGAGAACCTGACCTGGAACGACGTGGCCCGCGTTGAGCTGAACGCCGCCGATCTGCCGGGCTGCATGATCGATGTCGGACAAAGCCGCTTCTATCCCAAAGCGGATCGTTTCTCGCATGTGCTGGGCTATGTTTCGGTGGTGTCGGAGCAAGACCTGACCGGCGACCCGCTGCTGGAACTGCCAGGATTCCGCATCGGCAAGGCGGGGGTCGAGCGCGTGCACGATCTGGCCCTGCGCGGCAAGGGCGGCAACACGCAGCTTGAGGTGAATGCGCTGGGACGCGTGATTCGCGAATTGGCCAGGAACGAGGGTCAGCCCGGCGCGGAAGTGCGCTTGACCATCGATGCCGCCCTGCAAGACTTCGCTTATCAGCGCCTGGGCGAGCAAAGCGCTTCTTGCGTGGTGATGGACGTTCATTCCGGTCAGGTTCTGGTCATGGCGTCGGCCCCCGGCTACGATCCCAACGCCTTCGCCCAGGGGCTGAACGCCGAACAATGGAAAGACCTGATCCAGCATCCCAGAACGCCGCTGCTCAACAAATGCATTGCCGGGCAATACGCGCCCGGCTCGACCTTCAAGATGATGGTGGCGCTGGCAGCGCTTGAACACAATGTCGTCAGCCCCGATTTCAACGTCCACTGTTCGGGCCATGTCGAACTTGGCAACTCGGTCTTCCACTGCTGGAAGAAGGAAGGCCACGGCTATGTCGACATGCTGCGCGGCATCATGCACAGCTGCGACGTCTACTTCTATGAAATCGCCAAACGCGTCGGCATTGACCGCATCGCCGACATGGCCAAAAGATTCGGTCTGGGCAACACGTTGGATATCGATCTGGCCGGCGAAAAGCCGGGGTTGGTGCCCAATCGCGAATGGAAGCTGCGCAATCTGCGTTCGGCCTGGTCGCAGGGCGAAACCCTGGTGGCGGGCATCGGTCAGGGATACATGCTGACCACGCCGCTGCAACTGGCCGCCATGACGGCCAGGATCGCCAATGGCGGCATCGCTGTGCGGCCCCGCCTGACCTACGAAGTGGCGACCGGCCATGAATCGGCCCCCCTGCCCACCCCCACTTATCCCAGCATCCAGATCAACAAGGCCAATCTGGCCATCGTGCGCAAGGGAATGCGCATGGTCGTCAACGAGCCGGGCGGCACGGCGCTGGGTTCCCGCCTGCCCAATCCCAATTGGATCATGTGCGGAAAGACGGGAACGGCCCAGGTGCGCCGCATCACCATGCGCGAGCGCGACACCGGGGTTAAGAAGAATGACGAACTGCCCTGGAAGGAACGCGACCACGCGCTGTTCGTGGCCTATGCCCCCGACGACGACCCGAAATACGCGATCGCCGTCATCGTCGAACATGGCGGCGGCGGCTCTGCCGTGGCCGCCCCCATCGCGCGCGACGTCATGATGGAAACCTTGCGGCGCGATCCTGTCTCCGAAGGCGCTCGCGACCGCTTTGCCTATTCTGCCGAGAAGGACCGCGCCGGATGATCCTGGAACCCAGGGGAAATATGCGCCGCGACGGCAATATGGGGATCGGCGAGAAGCTGTGGCATGTCAGCTGGTCGCTGGTGGCTTTGATCTCCCTGGTCGCTGGGGTCGGTTTCTTCATGCTCTACTCGGCCGCCGACGGCAGCATGTCGCCCTGGGCCAACAAGCAGATCGTGCGTTTCGCCTTCGGCGTCGGGCTGATGATTGCCGTCGCCCTGGTCGATGTGCGTTTTTGGATGCGTCAGGCATACCTGATCTATGGCGTGGCCCTGTTCCTGCTGATTCTGGTGGATCTGTTCGGCACCATCGGCATGGGCGCTCAGCGCTGGATCAACCTGGGATTCGTGCAGATTCAGCCTTCGGAGATCATGAAGATCGCCCTAGTGCTGGCGCTGGCCCGCTATTTTCACGGCGCCAGCCATGAAGATGTCGGGCGCCCCCTTTTCCTGCTGCCCGCTCTGGGCTTGGTGATGCTGCCCGCCGCCCTGGTGGTGGTGCAACCTGACCTGGGCACCGCCATCCTGCTGATTCTGGGTTCCGGCGCCACCTTCTTTTTGGCGGGCGTTCGCTTGTGGAAATTCGGAATCCTGATCGCCCTTGGCGTCGGCGCCATTCCCATCGGCTGGCAGTTCCTGCGCGAATACCAGAAGAACCGCGTTCTGACCTTCCTCAATCCCGAACGCGACCCGCTGGGTGCTGGCTATCACATCACCCAATCGAAAATAGCGCTCGGCTCGGGCGGATTGTTCGGCAAGGGGTATATGGAAGGCACGCAAAGCCAATTGAATTATTTGCCGGAAAAGCATACCGACTTCATCTTCACCATGTTCTCGGAAGAATTCGGCATGGTCGGTGGGCTGCTGCTGCTGGTGCTGTACGCCTGCCTGATCGCCTATGGCTACGCCATCGCGCTTAGGTCGCGCAGCCAGTTCGGGCGATTGGTCGCCATGGGCATCACCAATATTTTCTTTCTTTACGTCTTCATCAACATCGCCATGGTGATGGGCCTGTTGCCGGTGGTCGGCGTGCCCTTGCCGCTGATTTCCTATGGCGGAACGGCGATGCTGACGCTTCTGTTCGGCTTTGGCTTGATGATCGGCGTCTATGTGCATCGCGACGTCAATATGGGTCGGCGCGGCGCTTCGGACGATGTGTAGCTATTCCAGCGCCACCCGATAGATCCTGAATGTTCCCTTGGATGTCGGCAAGGCTGCCTCCGCTTTCAGCCATGCGGGCGCATCGCCTTGCGCCAGTCTGGCATGAAATCCGAGACCTCCCCGTTTGGCGTCGAAGCCCAGCCCTTCCGATTCCTGATCACAGACCGCCACCCAGCCGATATGGCGACGTTGCGCCACCTCGCGGGCGGGCGCGTCGTCCATGGCGCCCAGCGCGTTGACGATGTCCAGAATGCCGTCGGTGCTGCGGTGATATGGACCCGCCACCACCGGATGGCGGCTGAGATAGGCAAGCTCGGGGCCGGGAAAGATGTAGGTCAGGATCGGCTTGCGATCATCGGGCCATTCTGTCTTGAAATGATGGGCCAGCCTGTCCCACGAACAAATGTCGGGAGCGCCTGGGTCTGCGTGGCCCAGCCCCATTTTAGCGACGAAGGCTGCCGCGGCAAGCGGCCCCACCAAGACCAGCGGCACCGCCAGCACGCGAAGCCTGCCCATGCGCAGCGCGGCCAGGGCCAGCAGGGTCCAGGGCAATACGTCGGCGGCGGCGGCAAAGACCGCGATGCGCACCTGATAAAACATGGCGGGCACATAGACCAGCAGCGCGCACAGGCTGATCAGGATGAATCCGCCCGGTTCCCGCCAGAAGCGCCAGGCGGCATAGATCAGGCCCATCAGAGGCGGGGCCAGCAGCAGAACCGCCTTGGGGCCAAGGGATAGTGGCTGGGCCTCCTTGACCAGCGAGAACCAGATGGGCACCAGCCGGGGATCGAGATTGCCATAGGGGCCGCGAAAGAATTGGGGAAAGGTCAAGGCCATCAGCCCGCCAGCCATGGCGGCCATGCCTAGGCCCAGCAACAGCCGCCGACCTTTCGTGTCGGCCCAGTCGTTCCCAATAATGGTCCAACCTGCACTGAGCGTCAGGAAACAACACAGCCCGAATTGCACCAGCGAGAGGCGGTCATATTCCTGATCCATCCAACTGGCTGGCGGGCGTTCAAGAACCAGCGCGCAAGCTGCGACAAGGCACAATGTCAGCAAATAGGCGAGCAGCCGTTTGCGTTCGCTTGCGCCATTCAGAATCCACAGCAGCCCCAGACACAGACCGGCGGCAAGAATCAGCAACAGGGCCTCGGCGCTGACCCACAAGGCCAATCCAGACGCCAAACCGGCCCAGACGGCGGACCTTGTCCCTTGGCGCATCAAACCCGCCAGCGCCCAAATCTCAAGGGTGATCTGCAACCCGTGATGATCAGGTCTGGCAGGCAGAAAAACGCCCACAATGCCGGGCTGCAAGACGAACAACGCCACCGCCAACAGAATGGCCGGAGACGAAAGATGCGGGCGCAAGCCCCAAACCAGCGCACCCACGGCGGCCAATTCCAGAAGCGGGCTGATCCACAGCCCTGCCTGCCAGACCGACTGTTCCACGCTCAGCCAGGGCAGCAACGGCAACGCCGCCAGGGCGATCAGAAGATCGAACAGTCGCGTCCAGTGCAGGGCTTCGCCGTAAGGGGCGTTCAATAAGACGGTGGTGGCGTCGTACCAGCCCTGCCCGCCCAGCAAAGCCTCGACGCGGGCAAGGCGGATATAGCAATCACCATCGACCAATCGGTCGGAAAGAAGGGGGGTGACGCCGGAAAGAATCGCCCCGGCCTGGGTTGCCGCAGCCAGCAGAAAAGAGCCTGACAGCAGCCAGCGCAAAGACACCCGTCAGCCTTTGAATTGTTGCATGGCCTGAATGACCGCCGGGCCGATGATGACGATGAACAACACGGGCAGGAAAAATAAGATCATGGGAACGGTCAACTGGGCGGGCAAGGCGCCCGCCTTCTTCTCGGCCGTCGCCATGCGCGCATCCCTGTTTTCCTGCGACAGCACGCGCAGGGCCAGGGCCACGGGCGTGCCGTATTTCTCGGCTTGGATCAGCGACGTGGCCAAGGATTTCGTCGAACCAAGCCCCGTGCGGTCGGACAGATTTTCGAAGGCTTGACGCCGGTCGCCAAGAAAGGCCAGCTCGGCCGTGGTCAGGCCCAATTCCTCGGCCAGCGGCGGGCAGGATTCCGCGATTTCATCGGCCACCCGGCCAAAGGCCGCTTCGACGGAAAGCCCGGCCTCGACGCAGATCACCAGCAGATCGAGCGCATCCGGAAAAAATCGCGTCAGCAAGTGCTGGCGTTTCTGAATGGCGTTTGAAACGATCAGGCTTGGCAGGTAAAAGCCGATGGCTGCCGTCATGACCAGCACCAGCACCAACGTTGGAAACGAGAATTCCAGCTTCTTGACGCCAGAGGTCAGCAGCAGCACGGCGATGAACAGAATCACCGGCGTCGCCACGCGCATGAAGGCGAAGGTGACCGGAGCGCTTGGGCTGCGCCATCCGGCCTGAGCCATGCGGTTGCGCGTTTCCTTCGAGCCGATCAGATTCTCGAGCTTGATCTTTTCAAGGAATGAACGCATGGCGCCCACATGCGCCTTGGGCTGCAAACGCATGCTTTGCTGGAACTTGGCCTTCTGCTGGCGCGACAATTCCTCGCGCCTGGCGGCAACCGCTTTCATGCGGCTGGCCAACTGGTCGCGACTGACCAGGGAAATGCCAATGCCCAGAATGGTGACGAAGCTGCCCAGCGCCGCCAGCACCACCACGATATTTTCAAGCGTCACGATCTCGTTCATCTTGGGCCTCAGTAGTCGAAGGCGATCATGCGCGACATGACGAAAATGCCGATGCCCATCCAAGTCAGGCCGCCCGCGATCAGGATATGGCCGGTGGGATCGATGAACAGAATCCTCAGATACTCCGGATTGACCAGATACAGAAGGCCGCAAACGAAGAACGGCAGCGAACCGATGATGCCAGCCGACGACTTGGCCTCGCTGGAGAGCGACTGAATCTTGTCCTTCAGCTTTTTGCGCCCGCGCAGCACGTCGGACAGCTTGGAAAGCGTATCGGCCAGATTGCCGCCCGTCTGCTGCTGGATGGACAAGACGATGGCGAAGAATTTCAATTCCGGCGTCGGCATGCGCGCCAGCGAACGCGTCATCACTTCATCCATGGTCAGTCCCAACTTCTGCCCTTCGACGATCAGGCGGAATTCAAGGCCGATGGGTTCGGGCAATTCCCGGGCGATGATATTCAGGCACTCGCCAACCGGCAGGCCGGAACGGATGCCGCGCACGATCACGTCGACGGCGTCGGCGAATTTGAAGGTAAAGGCCTTCTGGCGCTTGGTGGCCATGCGCCTGACCACCCAGCGCGGCAAGCCCCAGCCCAATGTCAGCGCCACCATCGGCGACACCAAGGGCGGAAACCCCTTCAGCAGATACAGCGCCGTCCCCACAACGGCGACGATGGCGGACACGGTATAGAATCTGGCGGGCGTCCAATCAAGATTGGCCTGCATCAGCATCTCGCGCAGCGTATTGCCCGCCGTTTTCTTGGCCTTGGCCTTATCCTCGATTTCCTTGAGCTTGGCCGCCACCATGCGCTTGCGTTGTCCGCCGCCCCTAGACCCGCCAAAGGATTTCGAGGTCGGCAGGGTGCCAGCCACCTGGGCGATGCGCTTGCGCATCTTGGCCCGCTCGGCCTGGGTAATGGACAAAGTGGTCAGCGTGCCGACGACAACGCCGACCATCAGCGCCACCAGCATGACGTTGACGAAATCCGGCAGACCTGGAATCAGCTCGATCATGACAGGGACTCGTCCAATGAATCCGCCAACTCGCGCTCCATGCCGAAATATCTGGCCCTGTCCCAGAATTTGGGGCGCAGGCCGGTCATCTTATGGCGCCCCACGATCTTGCCGTTGGCGTCCTCGCCCAGAATTTCGTAGACCATCAAGTCTTGCAGCGTCACCACTTCGCCTTCCATGCCCACGATTTCCGTGACATGGGTGATGCGCCTGGAGCCGTCGCGCAAGCGCGCGGCCTGCACGATCACTTGAACGGCGCCAGCAATCTGCTCGCGCACGGTTTTGGCGGGCAGCGTGAAGCCGCCCATGGCGATCATGTTCTCGATGCGCGAAATCGCCTCACGCGGGTTGTTGGCGTGAATGGTGCCCATCGATCCATCATGGCCGGTGTTCATGGCCTGCAGCAGATCGAAGGCTTCCGGCCCGCGCACCTCGCCCACGATGATGCGTTCCGGGCGCATGCGCAGGCAGTTCTTGACCAGATCGCGCATGGTGATCTCGCCCGCCCCTTCCAGGTTGGGCGGCCTGGTTTCCAGGCGCACGACATGGGGCTGCTGCAATTGCAATTCCGCCGAATCCTCGCAGGTAATCACGCGCTCGCCGGTATCGATGAAATTGGTCAAGCAGTTGAGCAGCGTGGTCTTGCCCGATCCGGTGCCGCCCGAGACCACCACATTGATCCGGCAATGCCCGATCACTTTCAGCAGGTTGGCGCCCTTGGGCGTGATGGTGCCGAACGAGACCAGCTTGTCCAGCGTCAGCTTGTCCTTCTTAAACTTACGAATGGTCAGGGAAGGACCATCGATCGACAAAGGCGGCGCGATCACGTTGACGCGAGAGCCGTCGAGCAAGCGCGCGTCGCAGATCGGGCTGGCTTCGTCCACGCGGCGCCCAACCGCCGAGACGATGCGCTGGCAGATGTTCATCAACTGCGCATTGTCGCGAAATTTGATGTCGGTCAGGATGATCTTGCCGCTGGTTTCGATGTAAACCTTGTCATAGCCGTTGACCATGATGTCGGCGATGTCGTCCCTGGCGATCAGGGGTTCCAGCGGCCCCAGGCCCAGCACGTCGTTGCAGATGTCGGCGATCACGGTCTGGGTTTCGGCTTGCGAAAGCACCAGATTGCGCATGCTGATGATCTCGGCCACGATGTCGGTAATCTCTTCTCGCACCTGGGCGGGCGACAATTTCGAGATTTCCGTCAGATCGACAGAATTGATCAGATCGTTGAAGATGCCGATCTTCACGTCTTGCAGGCGCGTCGATTCGCTGGCTCCGGTGTCGCCAAGACCCTTGCCCGGCTTGGCGGGCGGATGCGAGGGCTGTCGCTGCGGGGCGGCGGCTGCCGCGATGGCTGGCGGTGGTTCCGAAGCCGGGAGGCGGGGCACCGAAACCTCTGCCGGTTTCGGCTGTGGCGGAGCTTCCAAGGGGCCGCTGCGCTTGCCGAACATCGGCTACCCTTTCTTGATCAGGGCTTGCCAGATGCGGTTGACGCTTTCGGGCAAAGCCAGACCGCCGACCACAACCGGCGCGCTGCGCGCTTTGCCTTGCGCCGCATGGGCGCCCAAAGCCGTCGCCAGCGCCTTCAAGGATTCGACCGCCTTGTGCGTCGCATTCACGTCGCCAGCCATCTGGCCGTTGTTGGCCGCCGTTTCGAACAAAACGCGGTCGTTGGCGATCAGTTGCAACGGCTCGATGCCCGTGGCTTCCTGGAAATCTTTGGCCGTCAATTGGGTCTTGCGCGACGGATCGACGCGGTTCAGCACCAGCTTGGGCTTCGACCCCTCGCCGCGCTGCTCGCTCAAATACTCGCTCAGATTCTTGGCTTCGCGCAGATTGGCCAGATCGGGATAGGCGACCAGAATCGCCTCGTCCGCCTGCACCAGCACATCCTTCACCCAGGGAAGCCACATGTGCGGCAAATCGAGAATGACGAAATTGGCCTGGCCACGCACCAACTCGATGACCTTCTCCATGGCTTCGGGTTCGATGGGCGTAAAGCCCCGCACGGCGGCAGGAGCCGCCAGCACGCCCAGACGATCATCGACGCGGCTGATAAAGCGCTCGATCAAGGAGGCGTCCAAACGTTCCGGGTTGGAAAGCGCGTCGCCCAAGGTCTGCTTGGGATCTTGATTGAAGGACAAGGCCGCCGTGCCGAACGCCATATCGGCATCGACCACCACCACATCGTCATTGCCCAGGCGCGAGATCGCCCAGGCGGCGTTGTAGGCCACCGTGCTGGAACCAACGCCGCCGCGCACGCCGAAAAAGGCCAGAACCTTGCCGCGCTGCTTGGCGCCTGGGTCGCTGTAGATCGAATCGATGGTTTCCAGAATCTGCCGCGACGTGACCGGGGTGATCAGATATTCGCTGACGCCCGCCGAGATCAAGGTGCGGTACAGGCGAATGTCGTTGACCTGACCGATCACCACAACTTTGGTGGTAGGGTCGCACACTTCGGCCAAACTTTCCAACTGGTCCATCATGGCGCTGTCGGCGCTGCCTTCCTCGACCAGAATCAGGTTGGGCGTATGATTGCTTTTGTAATAGGTCAGTGCGGCGGGAAGGCCGCCATCCAGAATATTCACGATGGAACGAGACAGGCGACGATCGCGGCAAGCCTCTTCCACGGCGGCCTTGGTCGCCGCAGAAAGAGTGAAGGCCTCGAACGTGATTTTATAGCTCATGCGCGCCCTATTGCGTTCCCACGGTGCTGATCGTGCTGGTGACGGAGCCTTTCGAAATCGTTTCCTCGCCGGCGCGGTATTTGCCGATGATGGTGGCTCCGCGCGTGGCGTCCCGCCCGTCCAGGGCATGCGGACGGATCAGATCGCGCGGATTGTCGACCATCAAGCCAATATTGCGCGCAACCGAACAACCGAAACTGGGCAGGGGGTCGTTGCGAAACGGCGTAAAGGACGAATTCTCGTTCCAGTCGCCGCATTGCGGCACCCGCACAGCGTAAACGTCATAGCCAAGGCGTGCCATGCCCTCGGGCGATACGTCGCTGGCGGGGGCCGTGCGCACGCGAAGTCCGGCCTGATCGACCCCCATCGCCGTCAAAAGATCAGCCATCAAGGAAGCGCGGCGCTTGGCCACCAGTTCCGCCTCGTCGCCTTCGCCCTTGGAGACCGTGATGGCGAAGGGCGCTTCGCCCCGCTGCAAGAAAACATCGACGAAGGATTGCAGGCGCGACATGTCTTCAGGCTTGATCACGCTGTCATCTTGCACAGGCAAGGCCAAGGCAACCGGCCGTTTCTCGACCACCAGACGCTGATGGACGCGCCAATCGCCTTCCTCGGCGCAGGCTGACAGGATGGGCGCCAACAGCAGCAGGGCAAAACCGAACAAACGGCGGCGGATCGATGTCATATCCGTCCTCCTATTCCATGATGTAGCCGAAGGGGCCTTCGATGGCCATGGCCGGAGGCGGACCTTTGCCGCCCTTGTAGACATGGTGCAAGCGTCCAAACAAATACTGATCGAGATCGCTGGAATGTTCCAGTCCGTCGGTCGGCAAGGCGAACTGGCTGTCGCCGCCCGGCCGCACCACATAGGCCGTGACATTGACCACCAATTCCGATTCCGAACGCTGGAACGAGGTCGAGCGGAACAAGGCGCCCAGAATGGGTAAGTCCTTGGCGCCGGGCAGGCCGCGAATGTCGTTGGTGATATCGTTTTGCAGCAAGCCCGCAATCATCAGGCTGCCGCCTGAAGGCAGTTCAACGGTCGATTCAGCGCGGCGCACTTTCAAGCCCGGCACCGACGTAGTCGAAGACACGGCTACGGTCAGATTCGAATCAATGGAACTGACTTCGCTGGACAGTTTCAAGCTGATCCGCCCGTTCGACAACACCACCGGCGTGAAGGCCAGCCCCACGCCGAAGGGCTTGAACTGCACGGAAATCTGTCCGTTCTGATCGGACACCGGAATGGGATACTCGCCGCCCGCCAGCAGCTTGGCGGTTTCGCCCGACACCGCCGTCAGATTCGGTTCGGCCAAACTTTTGATCAGGCCGCGCTTTTCCAACGCCTTGATGACGAACTGCAGCGGATTGACGCCGCCCCCGGCATGATCGATCTTGGTAAGCGTGTTGCTGTACAGGGACGAACTGCCGGTCAAGGCGCCGGTGGCTGGCGAGGTCAGCGTGCCGCCCAGCCCGGCGAAAACGAAGGAGCCGATCGAGGTCTGGATGCCCAGCTCCTTCAGGGCCGATTTCTGCACCTCAGCCACGCGTACTTTCAGCAACACCTGCTGCTCGGCTTGCACCTTCAACAGATTGATCAGCTTGGCATCGTCGGTGACGAAGGGACGCGCCACCGCCCTGGCGCTGGCGGCGGCGGAATCGGAACGCACCGAACCGGACAGGAACAGATTGTCGCCCACTGCGTAAGCCGAGATGTTTTCGCCCGGCAGAATCTGCACCAAGGTGGCGCGCAGGGAATCGATATCGACCTGGACATGCAATTCCAGCTTCAGAACGACATTGCCGAAGCGATCCAGGAACATGATGTTGGTGTCGCCCACCGATTTGGCGATCAGGAAAGCCTGCCTGGGCGTTTTGATCTGCACGTCGGCGATATCCGAACTGGAAACCAGCACGTCGCGCACGTCTTCGGGCAATTCGATGATGCGCGCCTTGTTGAGCGCCAGACGCATGACATCGGACACTGCCGCCTTGGCGGCCAAGGGAGGCGGCAATTGCGGGGCGGGCTTGGCTGCAACCTTGGCGGCGGCGGGCCTGGCGTTCAAGCCGCCCTTCGTCACCTGCGCTTGCGGCGCCGGTGTCGGCATGGGCGGTTCCGGCGCCTGCGCGAATGACGGCAGAACGGTGCCCAGGCAGAAGGCAAGCAGAATGGCCAGTTTGGAAAGGGAGCGCGGGCGCATCATCGCACCTGCTCCATGGTTGGCGCGGCGCCCCGATAAACCTTGACCTGTCCACCCGTGAAATCGCCATCCGTCTGGCGCGGCGCCGTGCGCCTGGGCGGCGGAGCTTCCACCGGTTCGGACGCCATGGAGGCCGCCGCCAATGGTCCGCCCTCGTCGCCGGGTCCGGGCGTCAGGCTGCGCAGAACCAACGTGATCTCGCCCGACTTTTCGGATTGCAGCAGCGTCTCGGCATCCTTGGGCGAAACTTCCAGCGTGACCGTTTTGCCAACCTGCGCCATCGACTGAACGTCATCCACTTTCTGATCGACAGCCAAGACGCGCAAATCGCGCACCACCGTTTCCGACTTGGCCTTTTTCGTCACATCTTCCGAGGAGCCGGTGCTTTGACGCAAATCGGCGGTCATGATCACATCGACGCGATCTCCCGGCAGAATGAAACCGCCCGCCGACGACTGCGGCGACACTTGCAGGCCGATGGCGCGCATGCCAGGCGACAAGATGCCCGACATCATCCCGGCCCCTTCCTGGCGGAACACTCGATTGGCCATCATCGGCTCGCCGGACAGAAATGCTTGGCGAACCGCAGCGCCGACGAAAGCGTTTCTGGCTTCTTCGCCCGACCCCAGCTTGACGATATAGCGACGATCAACGGCCTCGTTGGGCCAGGATTGCCATTTCAGGTCGCCTTCCTTCAGCACGGTTCCAGTCGCCAGATCGCGCCCCGCGACCAACACTTGCGACATGGGTGCGGGCTTGGCCGCCAGTTCGGCCACGGCCTGCGGCGTCGGCGGACGATTAAGCGCCCGCTTGGCTAAAAACGCCGTTACCCCGGCGATACCCAAGGCCGCTACCAGAAGAATGATGGTGATCGGTCGCATCCGCCCGTACTAATCCGTTCCTAAAACTACCCCGTCGCCGCTTGGCCGATGAGCCAGCGGGCTTTTGGTTAACCAAAGGTTAACCTACCAGAATTCCAGAAAAACAGAAGCATTAAGAAGGGTCTGCGACGGCCATCACAGCGACTCGGAAAATCAACGCCTAGGGCCTTCCCTGAAGCAGGTCGCGGACATCGGTGAAGGTGTCCACCAACTCCGTTCCTAAAGCAAAGGTTGCGGCTATGATGGCCACTCCAACCCCCATGGCGATCAAAGCATATTCGATGGCTGTAGCGCCCCGCTCGCAGGAGAATTTGCTTTGATCTGGCATGGCGCTCGTCTCGTCCGCCTGTTCTTGTCCGGAAAGCCTAACCCCCGGCAAGCCGAACGGCAAGCAGACCAAGGCGCATATTTTTATAGCTTGACCGGTACGCCTGCCTAGTTTTTAGTCGCTATAATGTTCAAGCCCGCATAATTCAAAGGGTTATGGCTGGCATGCGGCGTGCTATGAGTGATCGGACAAGCCGCTTTGGCAAATGGCAAGGGATGCATGGACGCTTTTGACGAAATGCGGGGACCCAAGGGCATGGTTGCCGCCGCCTATCAGGCCATTGCCGAATGGCTGTACGCGACTCCTCCCGAATTGCTGGACGACAAGCGGCGCGAAGCCGAAATCCTGTTTCGCAGAATCGGCATCACTTTCAACGTCTATGGCGAGGACGCGGGCGCCGAGCGCCTGATCCCCTTCGACATCATTCCCAGGGCCCTGGGTCCCGGCGAATGGACCAAACTGTCCAAGGGCCTGGAACAAAGGGTACGCGCGCTGGATGCCTTTCTGTCCGACATCTATCACGAACAGGAAATCTTGAAGGCGGGCAAAATTCCCGTCGCCAAGGTGCTGAACAACGACCTGTACCGGCCGGAAATGCAGGGCATCGAAGTGCCGGGCGGCGTTTACGTGCAGGTGGCGGGCATCGACGTCGTGCGCACCGACCCCGATCATTTCTTCGTTCTGGAAGACAATCTCAGAACGCCGTCCGGCGTCTCTTACATGCTGGAAGACCGCGCCGTGATGATGCGCCTGTTCCCCGATCTGTTCGCCAAGGCAAAAGTGGCGCCGATCGATCATTATCCGCACGAATTGCTGCGCACACTGCGCTCGGTCGCCCCCTCGCATGCCGGCGCCGACCCGGTGGTGGCGCTGCTGACCCCCGGCCCCTACAACAGCGCCTATTTCGAACATGCCTTCCTGGCCGAGGAAATGGGCATCGAACTGGTCGAGGGCCAGGACCTGTTCGTGCAAGACGACGCCGTTTTCATGCGCACCACCATGGGGCCGAAGCGCGTCGACGTGATCTATCGCCGCCTGGACGACGAGTTCATCGACCCCTTGGCCTTCCATCCAGATTCGATGTTGGGCGTGCCGGGCTTGCTGTCGGTCTATCGCAAGGGGGGCGTCACGCTGGCCAATGCGCTGGGCACCGGCGTCGCCGACGACAAGTCGGTTTATCCCTACGTGCCCGAAATGGTGCGCTTCTATCTGGGCGAGGAACCGATCTTGCAAAACGTGCCGACCTGGCTTTTGGAGCGCCCCGACGATCTGTCTTACGCCCTGGATCATCTGTCCGAACTGGTGGTCAAGGAAACGCAAGGCTCGGGCGGCTATGGCATGCTGGTGGGGCCGAAGGCCAGCAAGCAGGAGATCGAGGATTTCAGGGCCAAGATCAAGGCCAATCCCCAGGGCTATATCGCCCAGCCCACGCTGGCCCTGTCCACATGCCCCACCTTCACCGACGAAGGAATAGCGCCCCGCCATGTCGATCTGCGCCCCTTCATCCTGCACGGCAAGCACAGCATTTCAATCGTGCCCGGCGGCTTGACCCGCGTCGCCTTGCGCAAGGGATCATTGGTGGTCAATTCGTCGCAGGGCGGCGGCACCAAAGACACCTGGATACTGGAGGAATAGGCATGCTGAGCCGCACCGCCGAAAACCTCTACTGGACCGGACGCTACATGGAGCGGGCCGAGAACCTGTCCCGCCTGCTCGACGTCAGCTTCAGGGCCGCCTTGCTGCCCGCCGCAGACGCCAATCCCGCCGCCGACTGGCAATCCGCCCTCGACATTCTGGGCATCACCGACGCCTACAAGGCCAAGCATGGCGGCATCAATCAAGACAGCGTAATCGTGTTCCTGACGCTGGACACCAGCCATCCCTATTCGATCAAGTCGTGCATCGACCAGTCCAGGGAAAACGCCAGAACGCTGCGCGCCACGCTATCGGTCGAATTGTGGGAAAGCCTGAACACCACCTGGCTTGAGATGAAGAACATCTCGCGCCAAAGCCTTTTGGAACGCGGCCCCCGCACTGTCTTTGATTGGGTGAAAGAACGCTCGCACCTGTTCAGGGGCGTCGCCTATTCGACGCTTCTGCACAACGACGCCTTCCATTTCCTAAGGCTAGGCACCCATCTGGAACGAGCCGACAACACGTCTCGCCTGCTGCAGGCCAAGGATCGCAGCCTGGGTGCGCTGCCGCCCGAAGGCGGCACCGCTTATTATCAGTGGGGAGCGGTTCTGCGCTCGGTCAGCGCCTTTCGCGCCTATACCCAGATCTATCGCGACGTCATCGAACCCGTGCGGGTGGCCGAACTTCTGATCCTGAAGGCCGAAATGCCGCGCTCTTTGCGCTTTTGCTTCGATCAGATCACGAACGCGCTGGACGCGCTTGGCCAGGGACGCGATCTGGAATGTCGGCGTCTGGCCGGAGAAACGCAGGCGAAATTGCGCTATTCGCGCATCGAACACCTGGAAAGCCAGGGCGTTGGCGACTTCCTCAGCGTCATTCTCAACCGCCTGAATGGACTTGGCGTCCAGATCGGGCGCGATTTCCTGATGACCGTGTAAGGAGCGGCAGCGACATGCGCCTCAACATCCATCATGAAACGGTCTATCACTACGCGGCTCCTGCCAGCTACAGCATCCAATATCTGCGCCTGACGCCGCCCACCGTTCCCGGCCAACGCGTCCTGTCTTGGAAACTGTCGGCCCCCGCCCCCCTGCGGCCCTGGACCGACGCTTTCGGCAATCAGGCCCATGTCCTGGTGATCGACCAGCCGCACGAGGAAATCCGCCTCATGGCCACCGGCGAGGTGGAAAGCGACGACGTTCTGCACCTGTTGCCCGGCGAGGGCGAGTTGCACCCGCCATCGCTTTACCTGCGCGGCTCGCGCCTGACCGAAGCCGACAACGCCCTAACCGATTTTGCACGCTCCTTGAACATCCCGCTTCAAGGCGGGCGTCGCCAAGGGCTGGACGGGTTGATGCACGCCATCAGGGACCTTGTGGATTATCAACCGGGCATCACCGACGCCGCCACCAAAGCGTCCGAAGCCTTCGGCCACAAGGCGGGCGTCTGCCAGGATCATGCGCACATCTTCATCGCCTGCTGCCGCACGCTGGGCATTCCGGCCCGCTATGTCAGCGGCTATCTATGCACCGCCAAACTGGGCGAGGAAGGCATGGCCAGCCACGCCTGGGCCGAAGCCTGGATCGACGATGAAAGCGCGTCGGGCTGGGCCACCTTCGACGTCGCCAACCGCACCCAGGCGGGCGAGGCGCATGTGCGGCTTGCCCACGGACTTGACTATCTCGACGCCTGCCCGGTGCGCGGCATGCGCAAGGGAGGGCGCGGCGAAGCGCTTGACGTTCTGGTGCATGTCGGCGAGGCTTCGCACGAACCCAAGCGCCAGACGGCCAGGGAAACGGCGCGCCGCAGGCAATCCGAACAGAGCCAACAGTAATTCGTTCAATCCAATCAAAGGCATGACATGACATATTGCGTCGGCGTTCTTCTCGATCAAGGGCTGGTCATGGCCAGCGACACGCGCACCAATGCGGGCGTCGACAATGTCGCCAGTTTTCGCAAAATGACCATCTTCAACGTGCCGGGAAAGCGCAATATCGTGCTTCTGTCGGCTGGAAATCTGGCCATCACTCAGACCGCCGTCGCCGTGATCGACGAATGGCGCCACGGCAAGAACGCCAAGCTGAATATCGACAAGGCGCCCAGCATGTTCAGGGTGGCGGGAATCATCGGCAAGGCGCTGCGCGAGGTTTATCACCAGGACGCCGATTATCTGAAGAAGCACAATGCCGAATTCAACGCCACCTTCCTTCTGGGCGGCCAGATCAAGGGTGAAAGGCCGCGCCTGTTTCAGATATACGGCGCTGGCAACTTCATCGAGGCGCAGGCGGAAACCCCCTTCTTGCAAATCGGCGAAATCAAATATGGAAAGCCGGTCTTCGACCGTCTTCTGACCATGGCCATGCCGATGGACGAAGCTGGCAAACTGATTCTGATCTCGTTCGATTCCACCATGCGGTCGAACATTTCTGTGGGACTGCCGATCGATCTTCTCATCTTGCGCAAGGACAATTTCAAAAAGCCGGAAATCCGGCGCATCGGCGAGAAGGACCCTTATTTCGCCGATCTGCGCGCCCGCTGGGGCAGCGCGCTGCGCAAAACCTTCGAAAGCCTGCCGCCGCTTCCATTAGAAAGCTGAAATTTACCGCCTTGCCCCGCCTTTCCTTTTGCGCAATGCTTGCTCCAACAATAAAACCATGGGAGGAGCGGCATGGCCATCGAATGGAACGAACGCGCATTTCGGCTAGGCGTCGACGATATCGACGCCGACCATCACAGGAAAATCGAAGCCCTCAACAAGGTCGAGTTCCTGATCGAGAACGAGGCCGAGCAGGCCGTGATCGCCAAGGCGCTTGACGACCTGATCAAAGGAACGGCCGAACATTTCGCCCGCGAGGAGGAACTGATGCGCCGCACCAGATATCCGGCCTTGGCCAAGCACATCGAATTGCACAAGGAATTCCTGGAGCGCCTAAGCGGCCTGCATGCCAACAGCTTTTCCGCCGAAACGCAGACCGACGCCAGGGCAGAATTGGATTTCTTTTCCGACTGGATGACCGTGCATATCCAGAACGCCGACCGCAATTACGTTCATTGGCTTCACCCGGAAAGATGATGATCGAGATCGGCTTTCCTCCTTTGGACAGCGACCATCGCTATCTGATGGCGATGCTGGATGAATTGGCCAGGGCGGCCCGAGACGGCGCCGACGCTTTATTGCTGGAAGACCAGTCGCTGGAAGTGGCGGCCAGCCTTGAATCCCATTTCGCCAAGGAAGAACGCATGCTTGAGGAATGTTTGGATGCGAAGCGCAGCCAACATATGGCAAGACACGCCGACTTGCTGGACCGCATGAACGGCATGAACGGCCAAGTTTTGTCAGCCCTGGGACCCGAGGGCGCTTACGAGCGAATCCTGTCCTTCGCGAATGAACTGGCCGAAGAAGTGGAAGCCTTCGATCTGGACGCCGTGCCCGGTATCATCGCCCTGCAGAAAAGCTAGGCGCATGCCCCTTCCCGCCTGGAACCCGCAATCCTTCGCCAGACGCCGCCCGTTTCTTCAAGCGAGAGGCAAGATTCTGAAGGCCGTGCGCGACTGGTTCGAAAGCCAGGATTTCGCCGAGGTGGAAACGCCCTGCCTTCAAACGTCGCCCGGCTTGGAAGTGCATTTGAAGGCCTTTTCGACCGAGTTGAATGAGCCGTTCGAAACTTCGCCCGGGCGCCTGTATCTGCACACCTCGCCCGAATTCGCCATGAAGAAGCTGCTGGCGGCGGGCGTGCCGCGCCTCTATCAGTTGGCTCATTGCTTTCGCAACGAAGAGCGCAGCCCAACGCATCACCCCGAATTCGCCATGCTGGAATGGTACCGGGCCAATGAAACAGTCGATAGCTTGATGGCCGACTGCGAGGCGCTGCTGAAACTGTCGTTGCAGGCGGCGGGGCGCGACCATTTTTCCTGGCAGGGCAAGAAGTGCGACGCCAGCCTTCCTTGCCAGCGGATCAGCGTGGGCGATGCCTTCCATGAATTCGCGGCCATCGATCTTCTGTCCACGATAACCGATCCCGACGATCCCGATCCGCGACCTTTGGCCGAAGCGGCCAAGACCATCGGCATCCACGCGCAACCGGCGGATCGCTGGGAAGATGTATATTTCCGTATTTTTCTGGAACATATTGAACCGCATCTGGGCATCGGCGCGCCGACCTTCCTGACCGGTTACCCATTATGCATGGCGGCGCTGGCAAGGACCGATTTGAAAGATTCTCGACTGGCGCAACGTTTCGAGCTGTATATCTCCGGTCTTGAACTGGCAAACGCCTTTGGAGAATTGACAGATTCCAAGGAACAGCGCAGGCGCTTCGAGCGAGATCAGCGGCTTAAGCGTCAATTATATGGCGATAGCTACCCAATCGACGAAGATTTTCTTTCTGCTTTGTCTTTCATGCCGGAAAGTGCTGGAATAGCGCTTGGCTTTGATCGTCTTGTTATGTTGTCCGTCCATGCCGAGAAGATTGACGACGTGATTTGGCTGCCAGTTATAAGACCTTAGCGCCGACGCTTGCAAAAGACGCCGCTTTTTTCTAAAGAGAAGGCGGTCGCGGGGGCGGCGGAAAAAAAGAAACAATTATTTTGCGGGTTATCTTATGAGCGCCTCACAGGCAACGGCTACCGTTCTGCCGCCGGTTGACATCACGCCAGAAACGCGCAACGCCATCGTGGATGGGTTGAAGCAGTGTCTTGGCGTTTTTCAGGCCGCCAAGAAAGTGAAGAATGAGATCAGCTATCAGAACCTGATCGAGAATCCGGCGGCTCTGTACCAATTCATCCAGATCTACCGCGCCAATCGCGAAATGGTCGATAGCATCGTCAAGGCGAAATCGGGCCAACCGGTGCGCGACGACGATACGGAATTGGCTTGCGGTGTTTCCCTATCCCAAGTGCAGCGCCTGCTGATTCTGACCGCCGCCAAGCGGCATTTCGGCGTGTCCGGCGCCATCCAGAAACCGGCCGAGGAAAAGAAGGGCGGCATCGGATCGCTGTTTCGCAAATCGGAAGCCAAGGCGGAAGCCCCCTCGCGCACCAACGAGGAGCGCAAGCTGTCGGAACTGGCGAAATATCTGGCCTATGACTGGCAGATTCCGCTTTTGCAGGTCTACCGCGATTCCCTTACCTACCAGCACGTCATGGAATTGGGGCCGGAACTGACCCTATTGAAGGACGCCAAGGCCATCGCCCAGGCCGGAAGGCTTGATCCGGCGCAGGTGCGCAAGGCCCGCCAGGTGGTGGGCGGCGACTTCGTGAACCTGATCTCGGACAATCCCAAGGCCATCGAAGGCGTGATCTACTGGAACGCCGACATGTACAAATTCTTCCGCTCGTTGCTGGGAGACAAGGCCTGGATTTTCTTTGGCCGCGACCAACAGTATTTCAACGCCCTCGCCTCGTTCGAAAAAGCCAAACTCAGACTGTTCGGCGACGCGTTGGCCTATATGGCCCCCGAATGCTTGATCGAGTTCGAACGCCTCAACATCGACAAGATCAACGCCATGATGGAGGCCTTCAGGGGCAATTTCGGCGACGATCTGGAAATGATTCTGTCGCAGAAAAGTTTCGCCTTCGACGTCATGCACCGGCTGGTCGAAAGCTTCGTGCATTTGAAGAAAGAACCCGACCAGTTGAAGGTTTATGCCGACATGACCTGCAAGGCGATCCTGCCCAGCATGCAAGAATGGCTGGCGAAGACGAAAGCTAGCTCGACGCCTTCCTGATCGCCTCGTTCATCGCTTGCACCCCAGCCCCAGCTCCGTCTGGATGCGCCCACACGCCCGACGAGACGGCCAGAAAATCGGCGCCCGCCTGCACCAAAGGCGCCGCGTTTTCAGCCGTTATGCCGCCGATGGCGACCGACGGCACCACCGTCACATCGCGCCACCATTGCAAAATTTCAGGCAAAGCCCTGCTTTTCGCTTCTTTGGTCGAGGTGGGGTAGAAAGCGCCGAAAGCCACGTAGTCTGCCCCGGCATCGCCCGCCTCCATGGCCAGATGACGGGAATCGTGGCAGGTGACGCCAACGATGGCCTTGGGTCCCAGAATGCGTCTGGCTTCGGCGTAGGACGCGTCCTCTTGGCCGACATGCACGCCGTCGGCATTGCAAGCCTTGGCCAGATCAGGCAGATCATTCACCAGAAACGCCGCTCCATGCGATTGCGCAAGCGGACCCAGCCTTTGCGCCGCCTGCAAGATGGCGGCATCCGGGCAATCTTTCAGGCGCAATTGCACCACAGCCACGTCGCCCGCCCCCAGCGCCTCGGCCATGGTTGCGGCAAAGCGATCCAGATCGGGGATGGCGGGCGGGGTGATCAGATACAAGCGGCAGGCCGGTTGTTTGGTCATCGTTTTGGCTTCCTTTTTATCTCGATCCTGGCCCCTTGGGCTTTCGCAATGTCCATCAACCTTGCTGCGCTTTTCATTCCGGCATCGATGCGCACCACATCGGCCCCGCGCGCCAAGGCGTCCATCGCCAGTGCAGATGCAGGTCCTGCATCGACCAGGGTCTGAACGGCAACGCCGGAAACAACTGCCTTGGCCTGCCCCACCAGGGCCAGAAACCAGGCCGCCCCCTGTATCTCCGCCACCCGAGGGGGGCTTTCAAGAATCAACAAGCAGTCCTGTTCGCGCGCCGCCTCGAGCGCCAAAATGGCCCCTGGCAAATCGTGAATGCAAACCGTCATTGATCTTTGTTTAGCCATTAGCTGCTTGTATTTCCTAATATTGAGGCTCAGTCTTAGCCAGTCTAACCCGATGGAGAGTTCCGTTGAAGCCCCGCTTACGCCAGATCGCGTCCGCCCTTGCCCTTCTGCTGGCAATCTTTGCAGCTTGGACCTTCTTGAGAGCGCCAACGGTCGAGGTAGCGCCGGTTTCGCGCGGCCTTGCCGTCGAGGCGATTTACGCCACCGGTACCGTCGAACCCCTACGTTGGGCCAGAATATCCCCCACGGTAACGGCCAGACTGGTCGAAGTCATGGTCAAGGAAGGCGATCAAGTGCAGGAGGGCGACCTGCTGGCCCGCCTCGACGATGGCGAGGCCAAGGCGCGCGTGGGCGAACTGACCGCCCGCGAAACATTCCTGAAACAGGACCTGGATCGCGTCGCCCGCCTGGAAAAAAGCGAATTCGCCAGCCGCCAATCCAGCGAGCGGGCCAGAAGCGAGTTGGGACAAGCCGCCAACGCCAGGGTCGCCGCCCAGAAGCGATTGAATGAATACGAACTGGCCTCGCCGGTATCGGGCACCGTGCTGCGCCGCGACGGCGAACCCGGCGAAGTGATGCAACCGGGTTCCGTGCTGTTCTGGGTCGGCGAACCCAAGCCCTTGCGGGTGACCGCCGAGATCGACGAGGAAGACATCGTCCGGATCAATCTGGGGCAGAAGGCGCTGTTGAAGGCCGACGCCTTTCCGGGCCAAGCGCTGGAATCCAGCGTGGCGGAAATCACGCCCAAGGGAGACCCGGTCAACAAAACCTATCGCGTGCGCCTTCATCTGCCCGACGAATCCAGGCTTCTGATCGGCATGACGGTCGAGGTGAATGTGATCGTGCGGGAATCGCCAGACGCCCTGCTGGTTCCCGCCACCGCCATCGAGACCGGTCATTTATGGGTGGTACGAGATGGGAGAGCTGAACGGCGCAGCGTGAAGGTTGGCGCCCTTGGCGTCGCCAAAAGCGAAATCCTGGAAGGCGTCAACGAGGGCGATCTGGTGATCGTGTCGCCCGACAAGGCCCTGAAGGAGGGCCAGCGGGTGTCTGGCAAAACCGTGGAACAGCCGTGAAACTACTTTTGCACATAGCCCTTGGGCATCTGTTGGCCCGCAAACGGCAAACGCTGGTCTCGATGATGGGCGTCGCCATGGGGGTGGGTTTCACCATCGCCATGTCGTCGCTGATGGAAGGTTCGCAGCGCGATTTCATCTCGCGCATCGTCGACAACATGCCGCACGTCACTTTGAAGGACGAATTTCGCGCCAATCCCGCCCAGCCGGTCGATCTTGTCTATCCCAAGGGGGCCGTGGCCTTGAAAGGCGTCAAGCCCAAGGACGAGATCAGAGGCATCAAAGCGCCCTGGAACAAGATCGCCGCCCTTGAAACCATGCCTGGCGTTCGCGTCGCCCCCTCCTTGCACGCCCAGATTTTTCTTAGTTTCAGCGGCAAGGATGTGGCGGTCAACCTGCTGGGCATCGACATCGAGCGCGAGCGCAGGGCGTCGCGCATCGAAGAAGACATCAGCACCGAAGGCGGCCTGACCGCGCTTGAAAGCGCCGCCAACGGCATCATCATCGGCAAGGGCTTGGCGTCGAAACTGGGCGTGCAGATGAACGACACGCTGACGGCCGCCTCGGCGTCGGGCGTCGTGATGAAGATGAAGGTGGTGGGGCTGTTCCATACCGGCATCATCTCGACCGACAATGGCCAAGCCTTCGCGCTGATCAAGAAGGCGCAGATTCTGGCCGACCGGCCCAATGTGATCAACCAGATGCGCATCAAGCTGGCCGATCCCATGCAAGCCATCGAGATCGCCGCCAAGCTGGAGCAACGCTGGGGCTACAGGGCGGAATCCTGGCAAGAATCGAACGAAGGGCTTTTGGGCGCCTTCGTCATCCGAAACACGGTGATGTACATTACCGTCTCGGCCATTCTGATCGTCGCCAGCTTCGGCATCTTCAACGTCGTCTCGACCGTCGTCTTCGAGAAAACGCGAGACATCGCCATCCTGCGCTCGATGGGGTTCGAACCCGCCGACATTCGGGGCATCTTCCTGCTTGAAGGTTTCCTGGTCGGTCTATTGGGCGCTTTGCTGGGCTGGGCGCTGGGTTTTGGCCTGTGCCAGATTCTGGGCATGGTGCGCTTCAACATCAAGATGATGACCGAGGTGCAGGGTTTCATCCTGCATTCAAGCTGGATTCACTACACCATGTCGGGCGGCGTCGCCGCGGCATCGGCCACCCTGGCCGCTTGGCTGCCCGCCAACAAGGCTTCGCGCTTGAAGCCGGTTGAAATCATCAGGGGCGCCGCATGACGACAGGGGCAGCGATAGAAGCCAGGAAGCTGGCGCGCATTCTGCCGGGCCTGATTCCCGTCACCCTGGTCGATGGCGTCGATTTCATGGCGAAGCCCGGCGAGCTGGTGGCGATTACCGGGGCGTCTGGCTCCGGCAAGTCGTCGTTGCTTTATCTGCTGGGACTGTTGGACGAACCCACATCTGGCTCGGTGATCATCGACGGCATCGACAGCGCCAGCCTGACCGATGCCCAGCGCACGCATCTGCGCCTGGAACGTCTGGGTTTCGTTTTCCAGTTCCATTTCCTGCTGCCCGAATTTTCGGTGCTGGACAATGTTTGCATGCCCATGAAAAAGCTGAACGCCTTGCCAGAACAGGCCCAGGCCGAACGCGGGCGCATGCTGCTGAAAGACCTGGGGCTTGAAGGGTCCGAGAAAAAATTGCCGGAGCAGCTTTCGGGCGGCGAGCGACAAAGGGTGGCCGTCGCCAGGGCGCTGGCCAACGCCCCCAGCATTCTGTTGGCCGACGAGCCGACCGGCAACCTGGACAGCAAGAACAGCCACGCCGTTTTCGACATCTTCCGCCGCCTGACCCGTCAGGACGGCAAGACGATCATCGCCGTCACCCATGACCAGGAACTAGCCAGCGCTTGCGACCGCCAGGTCCATCTGGCCGATGGACAGGTGGTGGAATGACTTGCGTCGACAGGGAATGAGGCAGACAACATTGACCACATTATCATTCCTCCAGGATTGACGCCCCGTTCGCCTGGGCCTATCCTCGCCGCGAATTTAAGAAAGTCAGGCTCTTGAGCAGCAACAACGCCAGCAAAGCGCCCCCGAAGTGCAACCAGGCAATCGCGCGCCTGGAGCGCGCCATTGCGCGTCTGGAACGGGCCGCTCAGCACGGCAGTTCCAAGGCCGATCCCAACGCGGCCCGCCTGGAAGCCGAACTGGCCGAGATGCGCCAACTGACGGAACTGGTGGCCGGGCGACTGGATGGCGCCATCGGGCGCATCCGCCTCGCGCTGGAGAATTAGCCATGGGTCAGATTACCGTTACGGTCAATCAACGCCCCTATGTCATCGCCTGCGACGATGGCCAGGAAGCGCATCTGACCAGACTGGCCCGCTATGTCGATGACAGAATCAAACAGTTGGTGGCCGCTGTCGGACAGGCGGGCGAAGCCAGATTGTTGTTGATGGTCAGCCTGCTGCTGGCCGACGAGCTTTCCGAAGCCTATGAGCAAAGCAAGCGTCTGGGGGCCGGGCTGGAACCCAGTTCCGACGAAACCTTGGCCCGATCGCTCGACAAATTGGCAAGTCGAATCGAAACCATTGCCGAACGCCTGGAACAGGCATAGAGTCGTCAATGGACGGTTGCTGCACGACCCGTCAGGTCGGAACGTCCCTGGGGCCAATACAATACCTCTTGGGAGCTGTCCCTACCAGGACCGTGGTCCTGGCATATGGCGCCCACCTGCACTTGCAGGCCACAGAGGTGACGCTGGGCCAACGATCGCGGCGGCACCGTCCACTTTCTTTCCCTTCCATGTTTTCCTCATGATGGATGGCAAGCGAGATTTGCGCCGCGCCTTGCGAGCGGCACGCCGGGATGCGCGCCCCCTTCTGGGCGGACGAGCCGCCCTTCGTTTGGCGACCCACGCCCTTCCCCATCTGCCTTGCCAGCCGGGCAACGTCGCCACCGGCTACTGGCCGGTCGGTTCCGAAATGGACCCTCGCCCCTTGATGCTGGCCCTGCAAGACAAAGGCATGCGCCTAGCCCTGCCGGTGGTGGTGGGACGAGACGAGCCGCTGGCCTTCTGCGCCTTCGATTTCGACGACGCGCTGACGCCCGGCATCATGGGCACACCGGAACCAGCCGCCGACAAGGAACGGCTTGACCCCGACATCCTTCTGGTGCCCTTGCTGGGCTTCGACAAAAGCGGGCTGCGCCTGGGCCAAGGAGGCGGCTTTTACGACCGCACGCTGGAATCGCTTCGCAGGCGGCGGCGCATCTTCGCCCTGGGCATCGCCTATGCCGCGCAAGAGGTGGTCAGCCTGCCCTTTCTGGCCCATGATCAGAAACTGGACGCCATCGCCACCGAACAAGGCTTCATCAAAATATGAAACTGCTTTTTCTTGGAGACATCGTAGGCCGCAGCGGACGCGACGCCGTCGTGGCGCTGCTGCCCGGCCTGAAGCGCGACATGGCTCTTGACGCCATCGTGATCAATGGCGAGAACGCGGCGCACGGCTTCGGCATTACGCCAAAGCTGTGCCAGGAATTTTACGCCGCCGGGGTCGACGCCATCACGCTTGGCAATCATTCATGGGATCAGAAGGAATTGATGGCCTATGCCGATTCCGATCCCCGGCTGATCCGCCCCTTGAACACAGTGCGGGGAACGCCGGGGCGCGGATTCGCCATTCTTGAACTGCCCAGAGGCAAGAAACTTCTGGCCGCCCAGGTGATCGGGCGACTGTTCATGGACGCCGCCGACGATCCCTTTGGCGCCATCGACGACCTGCTGGCCCGCTATCCCTTGAAGGGCGCCGTTTCGGCCATTCTGGTCGATGTGCATGCCGAAGCGACCAGCGAGAAAATGGGCATGGGGCATTATCTGGATGGCCGGGTCTCGGCGGTCATCGGCACGCATTCGCACATCCCCACCGCCGACGCCCAGGTGCTGCCAAAGGGCACGGCTTACCAAACCGACGCGGGCATGTGCGGCGACTACGATTCCGTCATCGGCATGGGCAAGGAAACCGCCGTCTTCAAGTTGTCGCGCAAACTGCCCACCGACCGCTTGGCCCCCGCCGACGGCCAAGCCACCGTTTGCGGCGTGCTGGTCGAAATCGACAACGCCACCGGACTGGCCAGTTCCATCGCCCCCTTGCGCCTGGGCGGCCGATTGATCCAGGCGAGCGCATCATGGTGATCCTGCCGGTCTATGACGACAATCCGGCCACTAGGCCCGCCTTGGTCACCTGGGGCATGATGGCGGCTTGCGTCCTGGCTTTTCTGTGGCAGATGGGTTTGGGTCCGGATGCGGGACAAGAGGCCGTGCTCAGCCTGGGCATGATTCCCGCCGTGGTTTCCGGCCAGGCAGAGCTTGCGCCCGAACTTTACCTGATTCCCGGCTGGGCCACCTTGCTCAGTTCGATGTTCCTGCATGGCGACATCATGCATCTGGCGGGCAATATGTTGTTCCTATGGATCTTTGGCAACAATGTCGAGGATGCCATGGGACATTGGCGCTACTTTGTTTTCTATCTGCTGTGCGGCGTTGCCGCCGCCATGGCGCAGATGTTGCCGAATCTTGCATCGGAAATTCCGATGATCGGCGCGTCGGGCGCCATCAGCGGCGTGCTGGGAGCTTATCTTCTGCTTCATCCCAAGGCCAATGTGCGCGTCTTCATGTGGATCGTGGTGATCGTACGCATCTTGAACGTGCCCGCCGTGATCGTGCTGGGACTGTGGTTCGCCATGCAGATATTCAGCGGCATGAGCGCGCCTGCGGGCGAAGCAGGCATCGCCTTCTGGGCGCATGCGGGCGGTTTCGTAGCCGGGATGGCCTTGATCCCCCTTTTCAAATACGCAAACGTGCCCTTGCTTCAAGGCGCCCAAAGCCAGGCATTTTCCGTGACGCGCCAATTGCCGCCCAGGAAGGGACCCTGGGGGTAGAGCCTCTTGCGATAAATCTGAAGCATTTCGCCGGGGCGATTTTCCGTCGCAGGCAGGAGAAGGGCGAAAAGCGTAGCAGGGACTACGGTTGAGACCTTCGACGAACCTGCGCCGAAAAAGCGCCCGGCCCATTTGGGTCGCGTTGGGTCGGACGCCTCTAAGCGAAATGCCACTCGTGCGATGCGCCGCATCGCCCTTCGCGTCCTTCCACTTCAGGCGCACGCGCCCGAACGCGACGAAACTGCGTCAGATTTATCGCAAGAGGCTCTGATCACTTATCCTTTGAAATCGGCGACCAATCGGGTTCCGCCTTTTTCTTGCGATCAGTCGCCATCTGTCCAATGGGCAACATCTCGACCGGCCTGCTTTGGCGTTCATGGGCGACCATGGTCCATTGGTCCTTGGCGGCTGGCTTCTGTCCCTCGACCAGACGGCCCTTCGGCCCGCCCATCCCTTCGATCTTCTTGACCGAAACGGCTGTCTCGGCCGCCGCCAACACCGCCCCCACATCGACCCGCCCATCGGCATTCACCATGTCGGCCAAGGCGATATTGGCCAAGCGCACGTCGGGCACCACGCCATCCACTTTGCCGGTGCTGAACTTTTCGCCCACCAACTTCTGCCCCAACTGCACCGCCGCGTCATAACCGCGCTTGGCACTTTCCTTTTCGTCGGCCCCCGGCATCAACATCAGAAACACGTCTTCGCCCTGGCTAAGACAAGACTCGCCCTGGCCCAGATGGCGGCGAAGGGTGCTTTCGGACAGCATGCGGATGGTGTTGGCCCTGGTCGCCCAGGCTTCGCCGATGGCAATCCGGTAATCTTTCAGCGAAATCACCTGCAGCCTGGCCCTGGGGTGCTTTTTCAGCAGATCGTCCAGCGCCAGGGCCACCCAGGTCTCCTCCTCTCTGCTTTTCGAGGCAGCCGCCATTTCGGACACGGCCTCTTCCGGCTTTTCCTTGAACAAGGCCTTGCGAATTTTGCCAAAAAGGGACTTTCCCTCGGCCATATTCAACCCCCAGCAGGAAGCAGCGAACGGTGCGATAAATTAGCGCCTGAATTTAGTGGCGGCCAACTACCTAGGCAAGCCCGGCAAAGAGGTTGTCGCCTGAAAGCGATTAAGCTAAGGTATCGCGCCTGAAATTATCATGATTCCAGGCCGATGATTTTCTGCTCTGGGAGACTTTGCATTCATGGCCAGAATTCGCCCGCTTCTCGATGCCAAGCCCCCAGCGCTGGGAGTGGCCCTGACCGCCCTGTTGCTGTCGGCCACCCCCGTCATGGCCCAGCAGGTCATCACCGACAACAGTTCGATTTATTCCAACAACCCAAACGTTTACATTGATCTTGGGGTTTTGGACCAACTGGGCCAGCCGGCCAGTCTGCAATCATTGCTGTCGGGCCGTCAGGCGACCGAAGCCGGCTATCCCCAACTGGCTGTGCCCTCACAGCAAAAACTGAAGCTGAAGGCCCCGGCCAAGCCGGTCGTTGCCTCCAAGCCCAAGCCCAAGCCGGTCGAGACCGTGCTGGCCGAACCCGCCGCCACGCTTAAAGTCCCCAGCTACGAACCCGTGTCGGCCACGCCAGCCCCCAAAACGGCTGTCGAGACGGCGCCCGCCGCCCCCATGCCCCCGGCGCCGCCCAAGATCGCCGAGGCGCCCAGCGCCCCAACCCCAATCGCCAAAGCGCCCGAAGCGCCCAAGCCGCCCTCCGTGCCCGCGCCGCCCTCGATCGAGGCCAAGCAGGTGACGCCGGTGCCGCCCAGCGTCCCCGAAATCAGCCGCCCCACTGAAACCGCCTCCCTGCCCGACGCAGCGGCTCCGTCCGTGATGGAAAGCGGCGAAACCCTGATGCAGGTCGTTTTCGCCGATGGCGCCACCCGCATTCCCGACAACAAACTGACCGACCTGAAAGCCCTGGCCGGTCGCATGAGCAAGGACGAGGATATCCGCCTTCAACTGCTGGCTTATGCCGAGGGCACCGACGCCAACGCCAGCAAGGCGCGTCGCCTGTCCTTGTCCAGGGCCTTGGCCGTTCGCTCTTACCTGATCGATCAAGGCGTGCGCTCGACCCGCATCGATGTGCGAGCGCTGGGCAACAAGGCGGGTAGCGGCCCGGCCGAGCGCGTCGATGTCGTGATGATGAAGAAGTAGCCCTTTAAAGCAACTTGCGATCAAAAGGCCACGGCGTCGCCCGTGGCCTTTTTGATGTCGGCGGCCAGCGTTTCCAGAAGTTCGCCGCCGCCACGAGTCGAATGCCAGGAATCGCCGCCGTCTTGCGATGCATAATGCGAAGCCCCGCTGATCGGCGAAGCCAGCCAGATTTGCTTCATCGGCGCATTGCCGTTCAGAACGAATTGTCGACCGTCGTCCAACTCGATGGTCAGGACGTTGCCCTGCTGTTCGGCATCCAGCCCCGCCGCCTCGACCGCTTGCGCGATGCGGTCCAGCAATTGGGCGGCAAGGGTCGCAAATCGGGAATCGTCGATAACCATGGGCTTTTTCCTCAGAGGCCTCTTAAAGAAAGATAAGGTCTTCGCCTGCCTCTTTCCAGCGCCTTTCCATAGATGGACAGCGTGGCCTCCATCTGCCTGTCCATGCGCAACTCGGCAATGGCAAAAGCCTTGGCATTTCCTGCCAGACGGTTCGCTAGGTCGGTATCCGTCGCCAGTTTCTCGATAGCCCTGGCCAGCGACAAGGGATCACCGGGCGGCACCAGCAATCCCGTCTTGCCGTCCTGAACCAGTTCGGGCAATCCGCCCACCTTCGTCGCCACCACCGGCTTACCGGCAGCAAAGGCCTGGGGCACCACGCGCGACTGGGCCTCCAGACGCGAAGGGACGGCAACCAATTCCGATGCGCCAAGAAGGTTTGGAATATCGTTTCGGTAACCCGTCCAGCGAATGCGGTCTGTGACTCCTTGCTCCCGCGCCAGCGTCAATAGCGCTTGGCCATAATCGTCGCCTTCTCCAGTCGCTGCGCCGATCATCATGACAATGTAGCTGTCGGGCAGATGCGCCAGGGCATTGATCAGAATGTCCTGCCCCTTATCGGGACGAAACATGCCAACGCAAACGATGACGGTCTGATTCGTCTGGATTCCAAATTCATTGCGCAATCCTTGGCGCACTAGTTCCGATGGCTGCGTAAAGAAGAAATCATCCGCCCACTCGCCCACCACCCAAGTACGCTCGGGGTCCACCAATCCATCGGCGATCATCGACTTGGCAATGCAGTCGGCAACGGCAATGACCGCATCCGCTCCCCAACGCCATTGAAGCGAACGCATTGCGCCCGGCTTTAAACGCTGCGTGATATGGCGCGAGCGGACAACGGCAACCAGATCGCGGCAAAGCATCAGAACCTTGGCGTCACGGGTGACATGCGCATCGACGACCTCGATCTCCAGATCACGGATCAGGGCGCGCATTTGTCGGATGGTGTTCAAATGCCACGGGCGATCGAAATCGACGTCGATAAGGGGAAGTCCCTGCGCCGAAGCGCGCTTAAAGCTCTCACCGCCCTTGGGCGTCGCCAGCCACGCCTGATGGCCGTGTGCATTCAGCCAAGCGATCTGTTCCAGGACGCGAAATTCCATCCCTCCCCAATTCAAGCCCGGAATGGTGTGCAGGATTCGCATCAAACAAGCAGGAACCGCGAGAGAATGGACGGCGTCGCTTCCGGTTTCAAGGCGATCGACGTCAGGTTTCTCGCTGCCAGCCCCTCCGCCAATGAGCGCATGACCTCAAGTGTGGCGAATGATTTAAGCCCTCCGTCAGGAAGATCGCCAACCGGCTGGTCGTGCATCAGAATAATCGCTCTAGGTAAGTTCGGGCGGTCGAGAAGTTGGCCCACATGGATGCGGGCCGCCTCGGCGACGGCCCTCTCATCCACGCAATTTGATGCGATCATATGGTCTTTGGTCGACAGCCCCCAATGGGCAATCTGACAACCCGGCATCCAGGAAGCGAGAGCTTGATGGACCTTGGCATTCCTGTAACCGCCATTATAAGGCAGGCGAACCAGATAGGGGGTGGGTGTTGGGCGGAAACCTGCCAGCAACCTTTCTGCCCGCGTCATATCGTCGATCAGGCGTGCGGAGGGTTGACGATCCAGCCGGATATGCTCCCAGCCATGCGCATATACAGCATGGCCTTCTTGAATGATGGATTGGACAAGCCCTGGCGCTCTTTCCGCTCGAAAGCCCGAGACGAAAAAAGTGGCCAGCATCTTGTGACGTGAAAGGAGAGACAATAACCCTGGCGTCGCCTCTGGCGTGGGCGCGTCATCAATGGTGATCGCCACTTCGTTCGAACGGGCAGACCCCACCTTGCGAAGCACCGGAACCCAGCGGCCAAAAGACAATGAAATTTTTGCCATCGAGAATTAGTCTACTGTCTCTTATTTCCGCTCCCAGCCTCGGGAGTCGAAACAAGTATAACAACCTAGCCGTCACCCATTCTACTGCGCACAATCACTCAGAAAAGCAATGAGGTGATTTGTTGCGGCATGAATTGATATATTATTTATCAACACACACTGCTATCTAGGCTATTAGTTGATAATACATTACGCATCAGGTGCTAATAGAGCCATAGACCGTTCAGGCGTCTTCCATGACATCGTATCGAAGGCATGGCAGGAGGGGCATGACGAGGACCAGGATTCGTCGACATGGCCGCAGGCGGAACAGCTCCAGACGGGATCGGGAGCGGCATCGTTCAACCGGCGCAGCCAAGCGACGGAATCGGCCAACCGCCCCTCGGCTTCATCGATGGCCGCCATCAGGCTGATCACGCGAGCCTGAGGATGCGCCGCTTCGGCCAGCGGCAGAAGCGCCGTCCTGGCCTTGCCCCACAGGCGGGCCTTCAAGGCGGCGGTGGCGATGGCGATATGGCTCTCAGGATCGCCTTGCTTTCCACTCACCATTTTCTCGACGGCGATCACCTGTTTCAAAGGATCTTCGTTGGCGACCAGATCGAGAAACGTCTGGGCAATGCTTGGGTGCGGGCATGACGACCACGCCTTCTCAAGCAAGCGGACGGCCTTGGATTCCTTGCCGCATTCCTTCAGTCGCTGGGCGGCCAACATGACGGCGGCAGGCAGGTCGGGCGCCAACTCGAAAGCGTTCTGAGCCAACTTGGCGCCATGCGCCGGGTCCGCCGCCTCGCCAGCCGCTTCCAGCAACAAGAGCGCCCGCCTGCGTTTGGCGACGGTTGCTCCGACCAAATGGCGCTTGGCGGCCTTTTCCGTCAGCACCAGCGCTTCGTCCCAGGCATGTTCCTCGATCAGCAAGGAGGAAAGCGCCGAATAAACCCATTCAGCTTCGGGTTTCAGGGCGTGCGCTCGTCTTGCATGGCGCAAAGCGGCGGCGTGATCGCCTTTCTTCAAGGCCTGGGTCATCAGGCCGCGCAGGGCCAGAAATTCCGTTTCCGGCCGTTGACGCATGGCTTCGAAATGCCGGGCGGCTGCGTCGTCGTCTCCCGCCAATTGCGCGGCCTGGGCGGCCAGCAGCAAAGTCAGCGGCGGCGCCTTCAGAAATGAATCTGCCTGTCTGGCTTGGCGCAGAGCCTCTTTCGGATCGCCCGCCGCCACCGCCACCAATCCCTTGGTCAGCGCCTCGTAGCCTTTGCGTTGTTTGCGCTCGTCCAACATGCGGCCAAAGATGCTGGGCATGCCGACCAGAAAGCCGAAGACGCGCGCCAGCCAGAACAGAGCAAAGGCCGTCAGCAGCAATAGAACAAGCAGCAAGGGCACGCTGGTCTCGATGCGCCAACCCAACCAGTCAAGCGCCACCGATCCAGGACGGTCGGCCAGCCACACCGAAAGCGCTACCAGTACGCCAACACCAAAGAGATAGCGAAGCAGGCGCAGCATCAGGGTTTCACCGTCAAGGCCAGGGCGCGGTCCAGCAAGGACTGGATATGCAGATCGGCTTCGATATGGATATAGGCTTCGCCCAGCCAGGGCTTGATCAACTCGCCGGCAGGCCCGGCAAGCGTGGTGAGGTTGGCGGCAGCCCCCGCCAGATCGCGTTTGGCCAGCGCCGCCTCGGCCCTGGCCACCGCGCCGTCGATGCCGCCTTCTTCCTGTCCCTGACTATCGACCCGCCGGATTGAAATCAAAACCGACAGGCGGCGCAGAACGCTGGCCCACAAGTCTTCGTTGGCATCCATGGTCGAGCGCAGCAGTTCGGGCTTGAGCGTTTGGAAGTTGCGCTCGATTTCGGCAAACGGGGCAATGCCCTTCTCCTGGATCGGTTTCAAGGCGGCAAGATGCGGCGCCATTTCCGCATCGTCTCCGGCCAGCCGGGCCAGCGTTTCCAATTCCTTGCCGAAAGAGCGGCCTGCGTTGTTGGCGTCGCGCAGCAAAAGGGCGGCCACCAGCATCGACGGTCCCGCCTCGCGCTTTGACGACAGGGCCTGCAGGTCGGTTTCCAGTTTCGCGAAACGCTCGTTCAAGCGGGCCAGGTCTTCAGGAGCCAGCCCAGGGCCTTCGTGAACCGGCTGGGCTGCCTTGGATTCAAGGTCCGAGATACGCCGGGCCAGGGATTCGTCGCGCGCCGAAAGCGCCTTGATGACGTCGCTGCCAGCTGTCAGCGCCGGTTCACCGTCCGCCTCTTCTTGCATGATCTCGGTCTTCAAGGAATCGACCAGCGTCGGCCACAGCATGGCCCCGGCCCCCGCCACCAGGGCAATGCCAAGAACGCCGCCGGCCAGAAAGACGGGCAAGGCGCTTTTGGCCTTGAGAACCGGAGGCGGCATCGCATCGTCGATTTTTGCAGCACTCTGGTCTTGCGGTTCCTTGGGTTCGGCTTCGCTGGTCATGGCCCCCTCGTCGATGCAGGTGAGAAGCGCGTTCTGATCCGGACTTTCGGCAATGCGCACTACCTTGAAAGGCAGCGTTTGCAGCCGGGATGCGACGGCCTGGCTCAGGGCAAAGGCCGTCACGCAGCCAAGCCTGTCTGCGATGTTAGCTTGCTTGGCCAAGGAAGCAAAGCTCTCAGCCGTGCGGGGCGAGAAAAAGAGCGCGCCGTCAATGGCGCCTTCCTGCAATAGCCCAATCGTTTCGGAAGACAGCGCCTTTGCCGCCTTGGATTCGTAGATTACCCTACGTCGAACCTCGAATCCGGCATCCCCCAGCAAACCCGCCAGATCGCCTGCCACCTGGCTGGCCGCCGGATGCAGCAGCGCCCCCTTGGCGGGGTCGCATTTATGCCCAACCAACCGGGCCAGATCGGCCACGTCGCCCTCGGCGCTTTCGACCTGAGAAAAACCGGCATTGCTGGCCGCGCTGGCCGTGGAAGCGCCCACCGCAAAGACAGGAAGACCGCGGTCGGCATGAAGGCTCGCAAAGGCGCGCACGCCATTGGCCGAGGTGAAAAGCAAGGCCTGCACGCCGTCAAGATCGATGCTGGCGTCTGGAAGCGGCACGATTTCCAGCAAAGGTTCCAAAACCGCCCGATGCCCCCTCTCCTCCAGCAACTTCGCCAAAGGAGCGGCGTCTTCGGCCGGGCGGGTGACCAGCAGCCTCATACCGTCATCTTGAATTCAGGCCCCATCTGGGCCAGCAATTCGCGCCCAGCAGCATCGCCCATGGCTGCGGCGTCCTTGGAATCGCCGTCACGCTTGGCGCGCAGGATTCTCTTGCCGTCCGGGGTGGCGATCAGCCCTTCGAATTGCATATGGCCATTTTCGATGATTGCCAAGGCGGCGATGGGCGTGCGGCACGAACCGTCCAGAACGGTCAGGAAGGCGCGTTCAGCGGCCACCCGCATTTCGGTTTCGGCATCGTTGAGGGCGGCCAGATAAGCGCGCATGCGGGTGTCATCCGTGCGGCAGGCGATGCCGATGGCCCCTTGCGCCACGGCAGGCAGAAGATCGATGGTTTCAATGGCCGAGGCCACATGATGCTCCAGCTTCAAGCGCCGCAAGCCCGCCATGGCCAGAAGGGTGGCGTCGGCCACCCCTTCCTCGATCTTCTTCAAGCGCGTCTGCACATTGCCGCGCAGGGACTGCACCTTCAGATCGGGACGTTTCGCCAGAATCTGGGCCTGCCTGCGCAACGAGGCGGTTCCCACCACAGCGCCCGAAGGCAAATCGGCCAGCGACTTGGCCTTGATGGAAATGAAAGCGTCGCGCACGTCTTCGCGCGGCAACAAGGCCGCCATCACCGTGCCCTCGGGAATCAGGGTCGGCACGTCCTTCATGGAATGGACGGCAAGATCGATGCGCCCATCCAGCAAGGCCTCGTCGATCTCCTTGGTGAACAGTCCCTTGCCGCCGATCTCGGCCAGCGGGCGGTCCAGCACGGCATCGCCGGTGGTCTTGATGATCTCGATCTCGACCATCCCCGCAAGCTCGGGGAAAGCCTTGGCCAAGCGGGCCTGGGTTTCATGGGCCTGGGCCAGCGCCAAGGGGCTGCCCCGGGTTCCTAGACGAAGTTTTGTGTGCGCGTTCATAAGGGCTTGTTGTAATGTCCCCGGCCTGGATTGCAAAGGCCTAAGAATGCTTGCCCTTGGCATAGAAACAAGCTGCGACGAAACGGCGGCCGCCCTGGTGGACGGCCAGGGCCTGATCCTGGCCGAACGGATCCTGTCGCAATTGGACGAACACCGCCCCTTCGGCGGCGTGGTGCCTGAAGTGGCGGCCAGGGCGCATCTGGAACATCTGGACAGGCTGATCGGCCAAACCATGCAGGCCGCCGGGAAGGAATTCGCCGATCTCGATCTGGTGGCCGCCACCTGCGGACCCGGCCTGATCGGTGGCGTTTTCGTAGGCGCCATGACCGGCAAGGCCATCGCGCTGGCGGCGAACAAACCTTTCATAGCCGTCAACCACCTGGAAGGGCACGCTTTATCGGCCCGGCTGGGGACCAGCCTGCCCTTTCCTTACCTTCTGTTGCTGGCTTCCGGCGGTCATTGCCAATTGCTGGCCGTCGAAGGGGTGGGCCATTACCGCAAGCTGGGCGGCACCATCGACGACGCCGCTGGAGAAGCCTTTGATAAAACGGCGAAACTTTTGGATTTGGGCTATCCGGGCGGCCCTGCCGTCGAACGGGCCGCCCTGGCGGGCGATCCATCCAGCTTCGCTTTTCCCAGGCCGATGAAGGGGCGACCCGGTTGCGACTTTTCCTTCTCGGGCCTGAAAACGGCGGTGCGCTTGGCGGCGGAACAGGCATCGGAACTGACCCCGCGCGTCAGGGCAGACATTGCGGCCAGTTTCCAGCAAGCGGTGGCCGAGGTGATGGCCGACCGCGCCGAACATGCCATCGCCCTGACGCCCCAGGCCAGACATCTGGTGGTGGCTGGCGGGGTGGCGGCCAATCAAGCCATCAAGGCTAGGTTGCTGGCCCTGGCCGAGAAACATGGGCTGACCTTCATGGCGCCGCCCTTGAAACTATGCACCGACAATGCCGCCATGATCGCCTGGGCGGGCATCGAACGTTTCCGCCTGGGGCAACGCGATTCGCTGGATTTCGCGCCGCGCCCCCGCTGGCCGCTGGAAGAGATGAAGGCGCTATAAGGAAGACGTTAAACCACCAGCACCGGGGCGAAGCCGCCGCCCTGGGTTCTGAAATTCGTGGTTTGCCCCTGATAAAGCCTAGCCGCCATCAACAGGCCGTTGCCGTCATAGCTGTAGAGGCGAATATCCGATTTCATGCGCGCGGCGATGCCTTCAACCATCACGCCGCGTTCGGCGGGAGGAGCCACTTCCTGGGCCACATAGGACTCGGCTTTCAGAATGTCTTGCCAAACGCCACGCGTCATTTTGTCGCCGCGATAGGCCGCCTTGCCCGCATGTCCCGAGGCGGGCTTGAAGAACCAGCGCTTGCGCCCGGCCCACAGTTCGTCGGCATTCTCGGGCGTCACCAAAATCGTGCGCGGCACATGCGCCGAAATCATGGCCGCATCGTCGGCGCTTGCTCCCAACGCCAGCAAGGCGTCGGCGTCCGACAACAAAGTCAGATGGCGCTTATTTGCCAGCAGGGCATGGGCGCGCGGGCTTGGCGTGACGACCACAGCCCCATCCAGACAGGCCATGCGCAATTGCGCATGGCGCTCCTCGTCCAGTCCGAAATCGACCAAGCGGTTGTAAACCAGATCGACGGTTCTGCCTTGATGCGAAAGCACGCCGTCCCGGTAGTCGAGCGATCCGGGATCGGCGATCACGCTCGCGATGCCCGCCCTTAGAAAAGACGCCTGAACCAATTCGAATTCGGGCAACAAATATTGGTTTTCTGGATCGTCATCGACGATGGCTGCGAAGGCGAGCGCTTGGCCTAGCTTCTGGGCTTGCATCTCGGCACGGAAAATCTCGACGAAAGTTTCATCAAGGCGCTTCACGTCCGGATGATGATCGGCCATCGCCCGCCCTGCATCCTCGCAACAAGCGTCCAGCACGTCCAGAATCGCCAGATTGAGATAGGCCCCGCCAGCATTGGTGTTCACCTCGATCAGCAGCGGGCCTTGCGGGCCGATGTGAAAATCATAGCCCATGAACACGCTTTTCGTCTTGAAGTCGCGCTTGGCCGTTTCGGGGGCGTCTTCAAGCGCCGCCTGAATCCAGGCGGGCATCCTGGAGACTCTTTCGATGGCCTTGACCATGTCGGCCATCATGGCGGCGTCGTCCCTGGTGACGAAGACGGGGGTGCGCGAAAAGAGATGGGGGCGGCTTTCCAGAACATTTGCTCCGAATCCCGCCTTGCCCGCCCGCCTGTCTAGCGATTGCGCCAACTTGTCATCCGACACAGCCTTGCACAGGCATTCCAGATTCAAACGTTCGGCATTCCGGCGCAAAATCAAACTCTCCATTTCCAGGCCCCAATTTCCAGGGCCAGCCCCCTATATGGGGCAAGTTCCCCCGGCGGCGCCAGATACCATTTCCATAATTTTTCCGGCAAATCGAAATCAGGCCCCAGGGCCAGCGCCGACTCGCGGGCGATCTCCCTGCCCTCGACATCCAATTCGACGCGGGCGAATTCCGAGATCATCATGCTGCCCCCCAGCCAGGATTTCAGCATCAGGGCGTGGTTTCTGGCCGTCTGTTCGCCCCCCTCTGCCAAGGCGAGCTGTGCCGCCAGGTTAAGGCTGACCACGAAATCCGCTTCCTGGGCTAAATGATCCCAAAATCCCGGTTTGGTCACATCGTCATGGCGCAGCACAAGATTGGCATGACGCTTCCTGGCAAGCCTAGCAGGCCTGGGATGATGCAGATCGATCAGCAATACGCGATCGAAGCGCTGGCACAGTTCCTGAAGCGGCACGTCAAGCAACAGGCCGGACCCCAGAATGGCCGCGCAACGCCCCCGCTTGCAGCCCAGTGCCGCTTCGCGGACCAGTTCGCGGCAAATCGCCAGATGCGTTCCCCATTCTTCGGGATGACGGCGAAACCTGGCGTGAATGGCCGCCTGTTCGGCCGCAACCCGCCAGCCATGGCGCATATGCGGCGCTTCTCGCAGGCAGAACAAAACTTCCTTCAGCATTTTCCTATCGGCGGCTCTGGTCTCTAGCCTTTGATAATGACATAATCCCGCCGCATTTTCCTTTCATCTAATTGCCCCATGAAACGCTTAGCTCTTCTGCTCCTCCTTTTGTTGCCCCCGCTTCTTCCGGCGCCGCTTCTGGCCGAGGGGCCGGCGCTTGGCCTGACTGCCGCCGCCAAGGTGGAAGCCGGTGCCGAAGCCGCCCAGGCCATCCCCTTAAAACGGATCGACTGGCGCCATATCCTGTCGGGGCAAATCAACGCCTTCGGGCAAGCCACGGGCTTTCATTACGCCGGGGTCGATTTCGTGCCGCGCTCGGCGCGCGTGGTCAAAGCGGGCAAGCCCGATTCGCGAGGCGTGGTCAGGGCCAAGGTAGAGATTTTCAACCCCAAGAACGGGGAGTGGATCGCCAAAAAAAGCGATTCGACCCTTTTTCCTTCCGCCTGGACGCGCGGCCAGTTGGAAAAAGAGGTCGAAGCCGCCTATCAAACGGCAAAGCTCACCCGCATGCTGGATGGCGGAAGCTGGGGCTGGCGCGGCTTGGCCCCTTCGGGCATCCAGATTCAAGGGGTCGTCGATATGGATGGAACGGTGCGCACGGCCTATCCGATTCGTGAAGCAGCGAAGTGACATGCCCACTGTCCATGGGCTTTGCTTTCCTCTAAAATGATGTCCTTATAACTTATTCACACGTCCGGCGGAGGCTGGACGAGCGGGTGTGTCAGGGGAATTGGCATGTCGATCAAGGCCCGTCTGTATGCCGCCTTTGCGGTACTGGCGCTGGTCATCTTTGTCCAGGCGTTCAACAGCACCTGGATCTTGCGGGCGACGCAGGACATTTTCGTTGAATTGAACGAAGACGTCTTGGGACCGCTGGTCGATCTGCGCGCTCTTTCGGAACAATACGGCGTCGAAGTTCCCGCCATCGCCATCAAGGTGCGCAACGGCGCCTTGAACTGGGGAAACGCCAAGCAGCAACTGGCCGAAACCCGCAGCCAGATGGCCGAATCCTGGGCCAGCCTAAAGCCGCGCTTGATTGACGAGGACGAACGGGCCTTGGCGGTCCTGGCCGAAAACCGCATGGCGGAAGCCGAAGCCTCGCTCAACGAATTGGCCGACATCCTGGAGGCCGAGGCGGTGCAGGATCTGACCACCTATCTATCCCGACAGATGTTCCCCGCGATCGAGCCGGTCACCAGCGCCCTAGCCCAATTGACGGTGGTCGAGCGCCGCCATGCCAAACACATCCTGGACAAGGCCCAGAATAGATACGACCTGTTCTCGTCTTTGCTGGTGGCCCTGGGCGGCATGGCTCTGATCCTGATCGCCTGGAGCGCCTATTCCATGCGCAAACGGGTGATCGGCACGCTGGAGGCGATCACGCATTCGATGACCAGGGCGGCCCAGGGCCAACTGGACGGCCCCATTCCGTCGGCGGAGGGCAATGACGAATTCTCGCGCTTAGCCCAAGCGCTGGTGATCTTCAGAAACAACACGTTCCAACTGGGACGCCAATTGGAATTCGAACGCACCTTGCTGGACACGATCCCCAACCCGGTGGCGATCAAGGACACCGATGGCCGCTTCGTCAGCTGCAACCAGGCCTATGAGATCGCCTTTGGCGTTCGGCGCGAGATGATCATGGGGCGCACCGCGCCCGAGCTGTTCGGCGACGACAGAGCTAGGCGCAACCATGCCGAAGACATGATCCTGCTGGCCAAGGGCGGCGAATCGCAAGGAGAAAGCAGCGCGCATCTGGCCGATGGACGCGTCCATCAGATGTTGTATTGGAAGCGCACTTTCGGGCTTGAGGAAAGCGGGGGCGCGGCCAACGGCAAGGGCGGCTTGGTCTCGGTTCTCATCGACATCGCCGATTTCAAGGCGACCGAGAACGAACTGGCATCGCGCACGGCGCAGATGCGCCTGATCTTGGACGCCATGCCGGGCGCGGTCTTCATGGTCGATCAGCGCCACCGTCTTGTTTTCCATAATGCGCGCTTTGCCGAACTGTTCGAATTTCCGCCGGACCTATTACGCTCGGGCGAGCCGATCATCCATCATCTGCGCTATCTGGCGGCGCGCGGCGATTACGGCCAGGGCGATCCGGTCGAACTGGCGCAGGCGAATTTCAAGGGCTTCTATTCGCCGCAAGGAAATCTTCCGGCCACCTCGACCTTGCTGGTGGGCGGCAAACGCTTCTTGAAGATCACCCGCTCGCAGACCAACGAGCAAGGGACGGTTTACGTCGCCCTCGACGTAACGCCCCAGGTCGAGGCAGAAGCCCGCTTGGCCGACAAGACCGTACAAACCCAGTTGGTGATGGAGGCCGTGCCGGGCGCCATCTATCAGGTCGATTCCGATCTGAACCTGACCTTCTACAACGAAAGTTTCGTCGAACTGTTCGATTTGCCGCCCCGGATGATCAGCGAGGGCATGCCCTTGGCGACGATCTTGAAATTTCTGGCCGAGCGCGGCGATTACGGGCCGGGCGATCCTGCGCAACTGGCCGAGGCGCGCCTGAATTCCTTCTTCCATGATGGACCCAACGAAACGCGATCATGGTACGTAACGCCGGGCGGCAAGCGGACCTTGCGCATCAACCGTTCCGCCATTACCCCGCAAGGACTTGTTCTGGTCGCCATCGACGTGTCCGACCAGATCGCGGCAAGAAAGGCTTTGGAAGAGAATGAGGGCAAGTTGCGCCAGGCCCGCGAACAGGCCGAAGAGGCCAACCGCCTGAAAAGCGACTTCCTGGCCAATATGAGCCATGAAATCCGCACGCCGATGAATGCGGTTCTGGGCATGACCCACCTACTTTTGAAAACCAGCCTAAGCTCGCGCCAGCATGATTACGCGATCAAGATCGAGAATTCCGCCAGAACCCTGCTGGGCATTCTGAACGACATTCTGGATTTCTCGAAGATCGAAGCGGGCAAAATGGATGTCGAATCTGTGCCTTTCGATCTCGACCACGTTTTGGACACCGTCTGCACCATGGTTGGGCACCGCGCCCACGAAAAGGGACTGACCCTGTCCCTGGACGTCGATCCCGGCGTGCCGCGTCAGTTGATCGGCGATTCCCTGCGCCTTAGCCAAGTCCTGATCAATCTGGTCAACAACGCCGTCAAGTTCACCGAGAAGGGCGACATCGAACTGGCGCTTGGCGCTGGAAAACTCTCCAACGACAATATCGACCTGCACATTCATGTGCGCGATACCGGCATCGGAATGACGCAAGAACAGCAGGCCAAGCTGTTTCAGGCTTTCGTCCAGGCCGATGGCTCGACGACCCGCAAATATGGCGGCACCGGCCTGGGGCTGGCCATCAGCCGCCGTTTGGTCGAACTGATGGACGGCGAGATCAAAGTGGCCAGCCAGCCAGACAAGGGATCCGATTTTCACGTCAGGGTCCGCCTGGGCGTTCTGACCGACGAGCCGCCCCTGGGCCTGCCCCAAATGGGACCTGTCCTGATCGTCGCCGAACATCCCATCGAGCGGCGCGCCCTGACGCAACTTGCGGCTGGGCTTGAAATCGACATCGAGATCGCCGACAGCCCCGGCATGGCGCAAGACATGCTGGAAGCGGCAAAGAAGAAAGGCGCCGGCTTCGATGTCGTTCTGCTTGATGCGAACTTGGCCGACCGGTTCGGAACCTATTTCTCGAAGCCCCTTGGGGAGCGTCCGGGGATCGGGCTTTTGTCCGCGTTCGGCGCCGACCTTCCGGCCAATTCCATAGCCGACGCCTTCGCCACGAAACCGCTGACCGCCACCCGCCTGATCCATCTTCTGGCCGAGATCAAGGGCCAGAGCGGTCAGGTGCGCCAATCTCGCGAACAAGACTCCCTTCAAGACGTCATGGGCGCCCATCTGCTCATCGTGGAAGACAATCCAATCAACCAGCAGGTGGCGCAAGGCCTGTTGGATAGCTTCGGTATCTCGTCGGAAGTGGCGGCAACCGGCGCCCAAGCGCTGGGCCGTTTGTCGCAAAAGGAGATGCGCCGCTTCGACGGCGTGCTGATGGATTTGCAGATGCCCGGCATGGACGGCATCGAAACCACCAAGCGCCTGCGCGCGGATTCGCGATTGGACGGCATGCCCGTCATCGCCATGACGGCGCACGCCACCTTGGAAGAAAGACGCAAAGTGTTGGAGGCAGGAATGAACGATCACGTCGCCAAACCGGTCGAGCCGGAACGCCTGCTGGCGGCGATCAGAACCTGGATCGCCCCCAGGCTTGACCCGGCCCGGCCAATGGTTGCGCCTGAACCAGTCGCCAGCGCCACGCCAGCATCCCAGCCCCAGGACGGCGCCCTGCCCGGCATCGACATGGCGGGCGCGCTTCGCCGCCTGAACGGCAACAACGACCTGCTAAAGCGCCTGCTGGGCGATTTCGTGGCCGATTACCGCAGCGCGGGACCGCTTCTGCTACGTCTGATTGGCGAAGGCGATCACAAGGAGGCGGAACGGCAAGCCCATACGCTGAAAGGCGTTGCCGCCAATCTGGGAGCGGTGCGCATTCAAGAATTGGCGATGGGTTTGGAAAAATCGCTGCAGAGCCGGAATTTTGAAACCGCCAGGATCGAGTTCGCCCTTCTCGACGAAGCGATGCAGGCGATCGCGGCATCGCTGGGGCTTGAGGCCAGTCAGGACGACGACGTCCTTCTTCCTTCCGAACCCGGCCCCAGGGATGCGACAAGGTTGAGAACGCTTCGCCCCAAGATCGATCTTCTGGCCCGCCAACTGGCCGCCTGCGATGGCGAGGCCTTCGAACTTTTCAAGGAGATCGAGCCTGATCTGGCCCTGGAAGGCGGCATGGCCCCATCGACCCGCCTGGGCCGCCTGATCGAACGTTTCGCCTTCGACGAGGCGGCGGAACAACTGGCCGTCCTTTCGACGGCGCTGGATACGTCTTCGGGATGCCAAGCATGAATGGAATTTCAGAACTTCCCCTGATCCTGATCGTCGACGATTCGCCCGCCAACATCTCGATCATCAACGAAGTGGCAAAGCCATTCTGGCGCACGCGCATCGCCACCACCGGCAAGAAGGCGCTGGAACTGGCCCTGCTGGAGCCAAAACCCAATCTGGTGCTGCTGGACATCATCCTGCCCGACATGGACGGCTACGACATCTGCCAGTCGCTGAAGGCCAATCCTGACACGCGCGACATCCCCATCGTGTTCCTGACCGCCAAAACGGAAGAACAAGACGAGGCGCTGGGCTTTGCCCTAGGCGCGGTGGACTACATCACCAAACCCTTCAGCCCGCCCATCGTGGAATCCAGAATTCGCAATCATCTGATGCTGCAGGAAGCCAAGGCGCTTTTGAAGAATCAGAACGCCTTGTTGGAACGCAAGGTGGCCGAGCGCACGCATGAACTGGCGCAAGTGCGCGACGCCACCATCCTGGCCATGGCCAGCCTTGCCGAGACCAGGGACAACGAAACCGGCAACCATATCCGGCGCACTCAGAACTTCATCAAAGTCCTGGCCATGAAACTGGGTTCGAACCCCAACTACGCCACGCAACTGGATGCCGACGCCATCGACCTTCTGTACAAGTCGGCGCCCCTGCACGATATCGGCAAGGTTGGCATTCCGGATTCCATCTTGTTGAAGCCGGGACCGCTCGACAAAGACGAGTTCGAGTTGATGAAGCGTCACACCTTGATCGGACGCGACGCCATTCTGGCGGCGGAAAGCAAATTGGACAAAGCCAATTCATTTCTGGCCCTGGCGCGCGATATCGCCTTGTCGCACCACGAGAAGTGGGATGGCACCGGCTATCCGATGGGACTGGCGGGCGAAAGCATCCCACTCTCGGCCCGCCTGATGGCGGTGGCCGACGTCTATGACGCCCTGATCTCAAAGCGCGCCTATAAACCGGCCTTCAGCCACGAAAAATCGGTCGCCATCATTCAAGAAGGGAAAGGGCGTCATTTCGACCCCGACGCCGCCGACGCCTTCTTGGCCATCGCCGACGACGTAAAGGCCATCGCCCAAACCTTTAGCGACGAGGATCATCAATGACCCGCAACAGATTGCGCTTCGCCATTCTTGCCGCCTGCGCCCTTCTGCTGGCGCTGCCCAGCGTTTCCAAGGCCAGCGTGATGGATGAGGTGATCGGGCGCGGCCATGTGCGCTGCGGCGTTCACACCGGAATTCAGGGCTTTGCCGTCAAGGACGCCAACGGAAAATGGAACGGATTGAACGCCGATTTCTGCCGCGCAGTGGCCGCCGCCGTTCTATCAGACGCGTCAAAGGTCGAATTCTTTCCGGTTTCGGTCAAGGACGGGTTAGACATGCTGCGCGAGGGCAAGGTGGATCTTCTGGCCCGCAACCTGACCCAAACCCTGACCCGCGACACCGACGCCGGTTTTTCCTTCGTAGGCATCAATTATTATGACGGCCAGGGCATCCTGGCGCGCCGCCAACTGGGCGCTTCCAACATCCGCAGCCTGAACAATGTGGCGGTCTGCGTTCAGCCCGCCAGCACGTCGGAACGCAATCTGGAAGATTTCATGCAAAGCCTGCGCGTGCCCTATCGCAAAGTGACGGTCGCCAACGCCCAGGAGATGCTGAAGGCCTATCAAGAAAGACGGTGCGACGCCATGACCACCGACTACACGCAATTGGCCATCCTGCGCCAGACGCAGTTGCCCGACCCCGACGAGCATGTGCTGTTTCGCGAACGGCTTTCCAAGGAACCCTTGGGGCCGCTGGTGCGCAAAGGCGATGAAGGCTGGTACAAGATCGTCAAATGGACCTTGCTGGCGCAGATCGCCGCCGAGGAACTGGGAATCACCAAGGCCAACATCCAAGACATGAAGAAATCGCCGCAAAGCGCCGTGCGTCGTTTTCTGGGCGTCGATCCCGGCCTTGGAAAAGCGCTGGGACTGGGCGAGAGCTGGGCCTATGAGATCATCCGCCAGACCGGCAATTACGGCGAAAGTTTCGAGCGTCACCTGGGAAGCGCCAGCCCCATCGGACTTGAGCGCGGCTTGAACGATTTATGGACCAAAGGCGGGCTGATGTACGCCCCGCCTTTCCAGTGATTGCCCAGCTAGAAAGCAGATACCGCCGAAGAAGAAAGAAAGCCGGGCAGGTCGGCGCGCGGCACGGCATCGACGATCCGCTTCGCTTCGTCCAGGCGATGGCGAATGAAATCGGCATAGCCCTTGTCTTCCCGGATGGAATGATCTTCCCACCAGTCGTAAAGATAGGCCAGGGCGTCGTCGTCATAATGCGCGTTGCGCCTTTCCCCGATTTCCGGCAGCGACGCATCCATCCAGGCGCGCATGATGTCATGGCTTTGCTTGTGGGCAGCCAGTCCGTCAAAGCCGATTTCCGCCATCAGCCGTTCTTCGCGTCCGAAATGCTCGTCGGTGAAATGAATCAGAAAGCCAACCGTCCGGCCCAGCGTCTCGCCCCGGGCGGCATAGGAAATCTCGTTCTCGAGTATGCCCAGCGCCACATGCAAGATTCTGTGGTCGAGGTCAAGCGCCGACAGCCCGACGCTTGACCCGGCAAAGCGGGGGGCGACACGGGCGATCCCGCCACTTCTGGCGGGGGCAAGCAATCCTTGATGCGGCAAGGCCATCTTCCCCTCCTTTGCCTAGTATGACTCTAGAAGGAAAAAAGACCGCGCCGCAACGATCCAGATCAATTCAAGCAACCAAGAGACGCCTATCTTTAGTTACTTTCAGGCGGCGGATGGGCATTCCAACTGCCTAAGGATACTTCCGGTTTCATGGGGCCGCTCTAATGCGTACTGGTCGTAATGCTTGTCATGGCGTTCGTTGTGCAGGCTCCACCAATCGGCCAGATAGGCCACCACGGCATCGTCGTAGCTGGGGCGGCGCATTTCGCCCAAGCTGGGCAGGACGGCTTCCATCCAGGCCGTCAGCAGGCCATGCTGCTCGCAATGCTCCCTGACCTTGGGATAGCAAAGCCGCTCCATCAGATGCTCTTCCCTGGCGAAATGCCGTTCGGTCAGATGGCTGAGAAACTTGACCGTCTTGTGCAGCGTGGGGCCGCGGCGCAGAAACTTCAATTCGTTCTCCAGCGTGCCCAGCGCGATGAAGATCAGATTATGGTCATGATCCAAGGGATCGAGGCCAACGCTATGCTCCGACGGACTCCAGTCGGCAACGCGGCGTCCTGCTTGGCTGTAGCTGCTGTTGCAGCCGTGTCTGGAAAGATGCGTCATGGCAACCTCCTTCAGGTCTGAAACCCGAAGCGAGGCTGTCAAAGACAGGCGTTAATTTAAAGTTATCATATCGTTTCATCCGCTCGACTGTTGCGGGCGGATGACGGGGGTGTGACACCCCCGTGACCGTTACTTGCTAAGCAGCTTATCCGACTTGATAATATTCTGATCGAGTCCCGCATCCTTCACGGGATCGAGGCCGAAGGCCACCGCCATCAACTGGCTGTAGAAGACGACCGGGATGTTGAAATTGGTGCCGAATCGCTTGTTGATTTCGGGCTGGTACATTTCAACATTGGTCTGGCAGAGCGGACATGGCGTCGAAATAACATCGGCGCCCAGCTTCTGCACTTCGTCAAGCAGTTCCTTGATCAGATGCAGGCCCTTGTCGGGACTCATCACCGAGACCGAACCGCCGCAGCAATGGGTGCGCATCTTGAAGTCCAGCGCCTCGGCCCCGCAGGCCTTGGTGAAGTCGTCCAGGAAGGTGGGATCGTCGTAGCTGTCGAATTTGTTGGCGCGTTCGGTGTTGGCGAAGGGGCGCACCGTCTGGCAACCGACATAGCCCGCCACCTTCAATCCGGTCAGCGGCTTCTTGACCTGGGCCTTCACGGCATCCATGCCGATGTCGGTGACCAGCATTTCGCAGACATGGCGCACATGCAGCGAACCGTCATAGCTTTTGCCGACAACACCCAACGCTTCGTTCAAATCATTCTTGAGCGATTCGGAACCGCGGATCGATTCATTGACGTAATGGGTGTTGAGGTAGCAGGCAGCGCAGGGCGTCATCACATCCTCGGGTCCAGCCGATTTGGCGTTGGCGAGATTGCGGGCCGACAGCGCCGAATTGGCCAGATGGCCACCCTCGATATGGCCGACCGAAGCGCCGCAGCAGTTCCAGTCGTCGATATCACGAAGGGCGACGCCCAGCGGCCCCATGATGGCGCGAAGCGATTTGTCCAGATGCACAGCCGAGGCCTGCGAGCTGCAACCGGGATAATAAGTCAGCGTGCGGGTCATCTCTTAGGCCCCTTTCCCATGGCGTGCTTGAATCTCCGTGGCCTTGGCCAGGATCTTCTGAAGTTCGTCCTTCGCCTTGATGGCGTGCGGCATGCCCAGATGCATGCGCTTGGTCTTGATCATGTTCATGGCGATCTTCTGGTTGGCCATGCCGCGCTTCATGCCTTCGCCGATGCCAAACGAGAAGTAATAGATGCCGGTGACCAAGCGTTCGTCGGTGCGCCCATACTTGGCCGCCGACCACCAGAAGGCCTTGGCGAAACGGGCGTTGTCGGCCTTCTTGGCGGGTTCATAACCTTCTTGCACGGCCAGATAGGCCAGATCGTGCAGGATGTAGGTGATGGGCACCTTGCGGGGGCAACGGACCACACAGTTGTAGCAAGACACGCAGTTCCAGATGGTGTTCGAAGTCAGCACCGCTTCCTTCATGCCCGCCCGGATCATCATGAACAATTTGCGCGGTCCATGATCCATCTGCTGGCCGATCGGGCAGGAACCCGAACAGGCGCCGCACTGCATGCACATGCGCAAACGCTCGCCGCCGTCGATGTTCTCATAGACGTAACGGGCGAAGTTGAGATCGTAGGCGCGCTTTGGCGTGGGAGAAATCGCGTTCATCTTAGAACCCCTTGAACGGGTTGGGACCGACGGCGTCGATCTTGGCCACAAGTTCGTCGATCACCTTGGGCAGGCGGGCGCCATCGGCGATGCTGGCGTCCACCATCGTCACGCGCTCGACTTCCAGCTGCATGCTTTTCAGCGTATCGGCGATCTTGCTCAAGCGTTCCTTCGCCATGGCGCTGCCCTTGACGAAGTGACACTGGTAATCGTCGCCCGGCTTGCAGCCCATCAAGATGACGCCGTCATAACCCGACGACAAAGCGTCCGAGATCAGCAGCAGGCTCATCGACCCCAGGCAGCGCACCGGCAGCACGCGGATGAAGGGCGAATACTGGTGCTTGGCGATGCCGGCCATGTCCAGCGCCGGATAGGCGTCGTTCTCGCAGGCGATGACCAGGATGCGCGGCTTTTCTTCGTCCTCGTCGGGAATGTTGACCGCCTTGACCATGGAAGACAGCATCTCGACCGTGTAGTTGTCGAACGAGATGGTGCGCACCGGACAAGCGCCCATGCAGGTGCCGCAGCGGCGGCAGCGCGTGGGATTGACCACCGGATAGTCTTTTTCGTTTTCGTCGATGGCGCCGAAGGGGCATTCCACCGTGCAACGGCGGCACTTGGTGCAGGCGTTGAGATTGATCTTCGGATATGAAAGATCGCCCACGCGCGGATGCACCGCATGGCCCTGGGCCGCGTTGCGGATGACCTGAATGGCCTTCAACACTGCACCCATGGCGTCTTCATGAACTTCGCCCATGTCCATCGGACGGCGAACCGGGCCGCAGGTGTAAATGCCGGTGCGGCGCGTCTCGTAGGGGAAGCAGATGTAATGCGAATCCGAGAAACCGTCGGCCAGCATCGGCAGATGCGGACCCTGGCGGTATTGTAGATTGAGCAAGGGGCCACCCGGCGGCACGGCAGGCGTCGGATTGTAGCTGTCGCCCGCCGGATAGGGATTGATGTCGGCGTTCAACAACTCGGCGCCGTATTCCTGGGCGGGCTGGTCGGGATCGGTCGAATTAGGCACCATGCCGGTCGCCAACACCACCATGTCCAAGGGTCCCAGCGGCACATCTTGCTGCAGCAGTTCGTCGGCCACGGTCACCGTGATGCCCGAACCATTCTCGACCTTGGTGGCTTTGCCCTTCATGAAGATGACGCCCGCTTCCTGGGCGGCGCGGTAGAATTCCTCCGTCGTGCCCGGCGTGCGCATCTCTTCATAGATGACATAGACCATGGTCTCGGGATCGGCCTTGGTCAACTGAATGGCTTGCTTCAGCGACACCGAACAGCAGACCGACGAACAGTAAGGCAGATGGTTGGGGTCACGCGATCCGGCGCATTGGATGAAGGCGACGGCCTTGGGCGAGGAACCCGCCTTGGTAACGACCTTGCCTGCCTTCAGCTTGGCTTCCATCTCGACATTGGTGACGATGTCGGCGGAAAGGCCATAGCCCAAATGCGTGAGCTTGTTGGCGTCATAGGGGCGGAAACCAGTGGCCAGAACGATGGCGCCCACGATGTGGGAGGAACCGTCCGAAAGCTCCACCTGGAACTTGCCCGGCATGCCCGAGGTCTTGACGACCGTGGCCCCGGTGATGACGCGAATGGCCGATATGGCCTTCACTTCCTCGATCAAGGCGGGCAGCGGGTTGGCTTGCGGATCATGATAGGGCGGCTTCGAAGGAACGATGCTGGCCCAATTGGCGGCATTGCCGCCCAGTTCGGCCTTCTTCTCGACCAGGATCACGCCATGACCGGCCTTCACGGCCTGCTTGGCCGCCGTCAGACCGGCGTAACCGCCGCCCAACACCAGAATGGTGGTCGAGAAATCGCCCTCGGTGAAGGGCACGGGATCGTTGACCTTGGTGGCCTGCGTCATGAACATGCGCATGACGTCTTCGCCCAGCATCTGGGTGTCTTCGTCGCCCGCCGGGTGGCTCCAAATCACCTGTTCGCGCAGATTGGCGCGAATGGGCGTCATGCCCGGCAGCATGAAGCGGTCGGTCATGACGCGGGGGGAACAAGCGCCGATCACCGGCAACGTCACCTCGCCCGCGTCCATGTCGGCCTTGATCATGGCCACGCCCGCATCGCCGCACAGGCATTCGTGCGTTTTGACGGGCTTCTTGAATTCCTTGGTCACGACGCCTTCCAGCGCCTTGACGTTGAGCGCCTCGCCGATGCCGCAGCCCGAGCAGAGATAAGCGCCGATTTTCTTTTCCATGGGGCGATCTCCTTACGAACGCACGGCTTGCACGGCGCGAAGCGCCGCGGCGGTAGCTGACTGAACCGACATCGAGACGTCCAACGGCCCGGTGGCGACACCGGCGCCGAAGACGCCCTCTTCCGAAACCACGAAGCCGTATTCGTCCAACTCGGCGCCCGCAGGCGGCTGGGCCGAAGCCTGCATGCCGGTGGCCAGAACCACCAAGTCATAGGCATTGGCGTAGACTTCGCGCGACAAGGTGTTTTCGCCGCAGACCACGGGTTCGCCTGACGGCCCCTTCTCGATGCGCGACGGCTTCGACTTGATCCAGCGGATGCCCTGATCGGCCTTGGCCTTGCGGTAGAAGGCCTCCAGCTTGTCGTGGGCGCGGATGTCGATGTAATAGATATCGACCTCGGCCTCGGGATATTGTTCGCGCACATAGGCGGCATGCTTCATCGACGCCAAGCAGCAGATGCGCGAGCAATAGGCCAGATGGTTGAGATCGCGCGACCCCGCGCACTGGATCAAAGCCACCTTTTTGGGCGCTTCGCCATTCGAGGGCCGCAGAACCTTGCCATGTGTGGGGCCGTCATGCGAGGCCAGACGCTCCATCTCGACATTGGTGATGACGTCGGCGATCTCGCCATGGCGATACATGGTCAGCTTGCTGGGGTCATAGGGACGCCAGCCGGTGGCCCAGATCACGGCGCCGACATGCAAGGTAAAGGTATCGGGCTTTTCTTCCAGATTGACCGCATCCACCTTGCAGGCGGCCTTGATGGCCTGGCCTTCCGGCGTGCCGACGACCGAGGCGTCGACGATATAGCGCATCGGGAAGGCCATGGTGTGCGGAAGGTATGCCGCCTTGACCTTGGATAGATTGTAGTTGAACGGATCGGCCACCTCGCTGGTGGCGGCATTGGCGCAATCGCCGCAGGCGGTGCAGGCCGGGGTGACGTAGCGCGGCGTGGTGGTCACGTTCACAGTATAGTCGCCAGCGCTGCCCGCAATCCCCGACACTTCGGCCATGGTGAAGACCTTGATGCGGGGATTCTTCTTGATGCGCTGATAGTTGATTTCCAACCCGCAGGTCGGATGGCACATCTTGGGGAAGTAGCGGTTCAAGGCCGCCACCCGCCCGCCCAGCGTGGGCGCCTTTTCGATCAGAACCACTTCCGAGCCGCATTCCGCGGCTTCGAGAGCGGCGCTGATGCCGCCAATGCCGCCGCCCACCACAAGGACGGTCTGGCTTTTGGGTTTGTCACTCATAGGCACCTCACACTTTGCGGGCTGATGAACCGGCCTGAACTTACTTGCTCAGGGTAGCGTAGTATTTGCGTAGAATTTCGACCACTTCGGGGCGCGAGAATTCGGGCGGGATCGGCTCGCCCTTGCTTAGCATTTCGCGCTGCTTGGTGCCCGAGATATTGATCTGGCTTTCCTTGCCGTGCGGGCAGGTCTTGGCGGTGGCCATGCCGTAGCACTTGGTGCAGAAGAAGGTGATGTCGATCTTCAAAGCCTGGGTGACCATGGCGCCCGGCCACAGCTCGTCGAAGATATGCTGGGCGTCGAAGGGGCCGTAGTAATCGCCGACGCCTGCATGGTCGCGCCCGACGATCAGGTGCGAGCAGCCGAAATTCTGGCGGATCACGGCGTGGATCAAGGCCTCGCGGGGACCGGCATAGCGCATCTCGATCGGATAACCGGCCTGGATGACCGTACCCGGCACGAAGTAATTGTCGATCATGGCGCCGATGGCTTCGGTGCGCACTTCGGCGGGAATGTCGCCTTCCTTCAGCTTGCCCAGCACCTGATGGATGAAGACGCCGTCCGTCACTTCAACGGCAATCTTGGCCAGATGCTCGTGCGAGCGGTGCATCGGGTTGCGGGTCTGGAAGGCGGCCACCTTCGACCAGCCCTTTTCGGCGAAGACGGCGCGCGATTCGGCGGGACGCAGATAGAGGTCCTTGTACTTCTCGGGATAGACGCCTTCCGACAGGGCGCGCACGCGGCCAGCGATATTCACCGCCGCCTGCTCGTTCACCTTGGCGACGCCGGGATGTTTGGGGTCGGTGGTGCGGTAAACGTGGCTGTTTTCGAAATCGCGGTCGATGGTGTATTTCTCGGACACGTCGATGATGGCCATGATCTCGCCGGTCTCGCCGTCCACCAGGGCGGCTTCCTCGCCGACGCCGATCGAATCGGCCAGCGCCTGATCGGCCGACAGGGTGATGGGAATCGGCCAGAAGAGGCCATTGGCCATCTTCATGTCGGCGCACACGCCTTTCCAGTCAGCGCTTCCCATGAAACCGTCCAACGGCGTATAGGCGCCCATGGCCAGCATGATGACGTCCGACGTCTCGCGCGAGGTCATCGGGATCTTCTTCAAAGAAGCCGCGCGCTTCAGCTCAGGGCCACGCTCCACTTCGGGCAGCAGCAAAGGCTTCAATGAATCGCCGCCATGCGGAGGCACAAGTTTGGACATAGTCTCTCCTTCCCCATTTGGTTTTTATGGCCGCAGGCGTCTGGACGCAACCACCTGCTATTAGGGCCGCCTCATATGGGCGGCCACGAATATGCGCCCTTTATGATATAAAATTACGTTTTCTGCAAAGGGGAAAAAATATTGGAACCCAAGATTTTGCCAACCCTTTGAATTGCCAAGAGTGGGATTTCCCCTTTGCCTAGTGGTCCGATTCCGACATTTGCGACCCGTCGCGCCACGCTCGAAAGCAAATGTCGGAATCAACAGGACCACTAGCAACTATGTGTTTCTAGTGGAGCTTTTGAATTTGACATTCGAAATCAAGCGCGCTGACCGTGGGACTCGAATGTCAAATTCGCTCCACTAGCGTTTGAACAATTTGCGCTAAAAACTTCACTGAGTAATTCTAATTCACAATGCCTTGGCGACCGGCAGTTCGTCCCACCTCGTCGTCCAGGACCGAGAGCGATTGGCCGACTTGCCCTGCCAGGGCTTGTTCAGTCCGGCGGCCAGGGGCTTTAAGGTGTCGCGCCCCATGCGGGCATTGATGGCGTCCATGGCGGCCATCAGGCGGCCAGCCTTGTCGCGCTCAAGGCTGCTGCGCCCGAACAAGGAAGGCGTGGCGCGCCCCTCCTCCACCAGCCCGGCCAGCATCACGCCCGCCTTGGCGAAACGGATGCCGGGCCGCCAGATTTGCGCCGCCAGCCGCTTGGCCTCGCCGACCAGCAGACAGCCATCCGACGACGGCTCGACCAGATGGACGCCCAAACAGCCCGAATAACGCAGGGACGGTTCGGCAAACCGATTGGCATGGGCATAAGCCTGGATATAAGCGGCGGCCAGCCCCTCGGCCCTGATCTTCTCGGCGGCCCGGTGCGCAAAGGCGGCCACGGCTTCTTGCAATTCATGGCAACCGGAAACCGGCCTGCCGAAGGATCGGCTGACCACGGCGCTTTGGCGGGCGGGCGGCACATCGTCCAGCCCCAGGCAGGGCAAGCCGTTCAACTCGCGGACCAGACGTTCGCCGACCACGGTGAAGGCGCGCCTAGCCTTCTTCGGATCAAGTGCGGCCAGATCGCCCGCCGTGCGCACCCCCATGGCGATCAGGCGCGGCGCCAACTGGCGGCCAACGCCCCAGACTTCGTCGATGGGAATTTGGGGGAGCACGGCGGCGCGCACGCCTGGCGCCATCAGACTGGCCACCCCTTCGAAGGCCGCCACCTTCTTGGCCAGATAATTGGCCAGCTTGGCCAGCGTTTTGGTGGGGCCGAAGCCCACGCCCACGGAAATGCCGGTCCAGCGCGCCACGCGGTCCCTGATTTCGCCGCCCAAAGCCAGTAGTTTGCCTTCGTCGCCTCCAAAACCCGGAAAGGCCAGAAAACTTTCATCGACCGAATAGACTTCAAGTTCAGGCGTGAAGCCGCGCAGCACCTCGGTCACCCGGCGGCTCATATCGCCATACAGTTCGAAATTACCGGAAAAGACGCGCACGCCGTGCGCCGCCACGATCTCTCTGATCTTGAACAAAGGCGCGCCCATGGGAATGCCCAGCGCCTTGGCCTCGGGGCTTCTGGCCACCGCGCAACCGTCATTGTTGGACAGTACGACGACGGGCACGCCCTTAAGCGACGGATCGAACGCCTTTTCGCAGGAGGCAAAGAAATTATTGCCATCGACCAGGGCGATGGGAGGCGTGGGAAAGGCCATGGCGCAGCGCCTTTCTTTTCACGCCCGACAATCAGCCGAAATAGATCAGCCACCAGAAGGAAAAGACGCCAATGGGAAACAACGAGTCGCGCAGCCACGCCCGCTCGTCGTCGGCCTTTGCACCGTTGCCGCCAGGCGCCGTTGCGCCGTTGCCGCCGGGCGCCAGACCAGCAAAAAGCCCTCTGAAATCCATATTGTATAAATGTCGCATCTTCGTCTCCTGTCCATATCCGGTCATGTGTGCAATCGCTCTCACCCGCAACCCCGTTCCTCGCCCAGATGTCGGCGGATGGTAGCCACCACCACCCCCCATATTTCAAAGCCGCTTTCCGTCGGCACGATGCAGGCGTTGAATTTGGGATTCTCGGCGTCCAGAAACAGACGCCCGCCCCGCAGGCGCAGGCGTTTCAGCACGAACTCGCCCTCCAGCACCGCCACCACGACATGGCCGGGCTTGGCATTGATCGAACGGTCGACGATGGCCAGATCGCCATCCAGAATGCCCGCCCCCGTCATGCTGTCGCCCGAAATGCGCAGCATGAAGGTGGCCGCCGGATGGCGGATGAGAAGCGAGGTCAAATCAAGCCCTATCGCCTGATGATCGGCCGCCGGCGAGGGAAAGCCCGCCTGCAGGGCTTGATCGAAAAAGGGAACGGTAGCGCGCCCCCCCTCAGGCCCGCCCCCGGCAACGGGGCTGCCTCCCGCCTTCGCCCCCGCCAAGGGGGCGGCGGTTCCGGGTAGGGGTGACGTCAACTCAGCGAAGGGCGCACTTGGTTCCATACGAAGATCATACGGAACAAAACGGAACTTGTAAAGAACGTTTTACAAACTCAGCCGAGACGAAGCGGAATGTCCTCGCCGGTCCGGGGCAGGGTTATTGCGGCCTAATTCGCCGTCTGATCGAACTTGACCACTTCCATCAATCGTTTCACTTGGCCCTTAACGCCTTGCAAGCTCAGGGTGGCCCCTTTGCTTTTGGCCTTGTCGCGCACCAGCATGATCATGCCAAGCGCCGACGAATCGATGAACTCCACCTGGGAAAGATCGAAAACGACGCGCTTCACGCCCGCCTCGTCGAACATGGACAGCAATTCCTTGAAGGCATTGTAATCGCGCGACGTAATGCGCCCGCTGAGGGCGACAAGCCTGTCCCCTGCGTTGGTTTGAATATTATGTTGCATAAATCCCTCCACGCCATGACGTCACGCAACAAGGCGTGACGAATAACCTTAAAAGGAGTACGGGCTATCGTCAATGCCACGCAAAATAATAAAATGACTATCATCAGTATCGTAAGATAAAACATCAAGTAATTACAGATGAGTACCAAGACATCATGAACATGGCAAGGACACATATCCCCTTGTCTTATAATGACAATCTACTTTGCGCATCATAAATTACAGAATTCATTCAAGTTTCTGGCAAGAAAAAAAGGGGGCAAATGCCCCCTTTTTGTCCTGTGCGCAAAGAACAAGCAGCGCTAGCGCAGGATCGTTTAACTCCAAGTCACTCCACTGACATGGAGTTAAACGTGAATCCTTCGCTGAAACAGATTGGTAGAGCGGATTCACGCGCGAAATCTGAGCCGTTTAATGGCTCAGATTCCTTCCGATCCGCTCTAAGCCGCCATCTGGAAACTTGCCAGATTCATGATGCGCTTGACTTGGCCCTTGGCGCTTTTGAAGGTCAGGCCGATATTCTTGCTGCGCGCCGCGTCGCGGACCAGCATGAACATGCCAAGCGCTGACGAATCGATGAATTCGACCGCCGACAGATCAAGCTCGACGCGGTGCCCGTTGCATTCCTGCACAAGAGCGATGACCGATTTGATGGCGTCGAAATCGGCGAAAGTGATGCGTCCGGACAGGACGATCTGCTTGCCGGTGGCGGTTTCTTGAGCGGAAAACTTCATGGACGACCTCTCACTTCCTATACGGCTCGCGTTCGAACGTTCGCCAGATTTCGTAGATGACCTGTTGCACGCATTAGAAGGCGTCGAAATTGTTCCGTCAAAGAAATATTGGCCTTACAAAGACAGGGGGCAAGAGTTATATAACAAATGGAAAGCAAACACTGTGAAAGCAAAGTAATTATTGAATCAAAATTGATTGGCATTTGTTTGCAATTTTATGCAATTCAGCTTTCTAGTTTTCCGGGCAACGCCTTGGAATCGCTGACATCGCGTAAAAATAAGGGCGGGAAATCCCCGCCCTTATGGCCGTGTGAGGCGAATGTGCCGGGTAGACCGGCGGCTTTTTCAGCCCGTGCGGGCCTCGTCAGCGCTTGGCATGCGGCTGGGACGCTTGGCGTCGCTGAAAAATTCCATCTCGCCAGTATCGACCGAATAGGGTTCCACCCCCTGATGATGCCACGAATCGATGCAGGCGATGTGATCGTTGCTGGTCAGGCGGATATGGTTGAAGACGTCTTCCTCGGATTTTCCGTCCATATGGCGGCGTTCGAAACTGTGGGTGAAGCCGTCGCCGCTATTGGCAAGGCGGCTGTGGCGGATCTGGACATCGTATGTCATGGCGCGATCCCTTGGTTTGTTGCGACTTATTCTCATATGGACGGGCGCGCGCGGGGTACAAGGGGGCGAATTAGCCGCTACCTGATCTTTTCGTAGGTCCAGCCGCCCTGGTATTTCGAATCAATATATTTGACCTGAAGCGTGCGGGCGTCCAACAGGCTAACCTGCATCGCGCCTTCGTCGCTCCAACGGGCATTACCCTGCCTGTTGCCGCCCCAGATGTGACGGCCCTTGTAGCCATCGCCGATTTCGTTGACCCTGAATTCGCCGATCACATCGCCCTGAAAACTGTATTTGTCGTCAAGCAGTGCCTCGCGCATCTTGAATCCCCCTTCGCTCGAAGGTTCGATGCTCATCACGAAACCGTTTCTTCGATCAAGCCAAAGACCGGCCAACGGACTTGAGGCGGAAACGGCAGATTGCGCGTCAACTTTCTTCGTTTCCAGCGGCGCTTCGGCCACCGCCTCGACGGGAGCCGCCGCCACCGTGGCGTTATCGATCTTCGTACCAGCAGCAGAAACAGCCGATGGCTTAAAGGCAAGTGCTCGTTTTTGCGCATCGGCCACCTGCTCGGCGCTCATCTGCCTAGCCAAAGCGTCGCGTTCCTTCGCCGCAGCCTTGTCGCCCTGTGCGGCAGCCAGATTCAGCCACATATGCGCGGCCACGTAATCCTGAAGCACGCCCTGCCCGCGTTCAAACATCAGGCCTAAGGCCCTTTGCGAGCGCGGCTCGCCCAGCTTGGCTGAGACGTCCCATTGCCGAAAGGCTTCGGCGGAATTGCCGCCTTTGGCCGCTATTTCGCCCGCCTCATACTCGGCAAAGGCGGGGGCCGCAAAGGACAAAACGGCCAAGGACATCAGGGCTGGTTTGACAAGATTGCAGATCATGACGGCCCCCATTCAAAATAACGACAGAATGAAGGCTAAACGCCGTTCCGGGCGGCTTTATGGCAGGGATTGGGGCAGGCGTGACACAATCGGTAAGGCGGATTACCCCACCAATTTCCGCATGTCGTTGTGAAGCTGACCGTTGCTGGCGATCACATCGCCGCGTTGCATCATGGCGTGGTCGCCCTTCATGTCGGTGACGGTGCCGCCCGCTTCGCGCACCAGGATGATGCCGGCGGCCATGTCCCAGGGCTTGATGTTCTCTTCCCAATAGCCGTCGAAACGCCCGGCCGCCACATAGGCCAGATCGAGCGAGGCCGACCCCATGCGCCGCACACCCGCCGAAACGGCCAGCACGCGGCCAACCTGGGCCAACGTGACATCATGGTCTGGCTTGCCCTTGAAAGGCAGGCCGGTGGCGAACAGCGATTCTTCCAGCTTCTTGCGCACGGAAACGCGCAGGCGCCGCTCGTTCAGCCAAGCGCCCTGCCCCTTCTCGGCCCAGAACATTTCGTCGCTGATCGGGTTGTAGACGATGCCCGCCTGAATCTCGTCGTCCTTGACCGCCGCCACCGAGATGGCGAATTGCGGCAGACCATGCAGGAAATTGGTGGTGCCGTCCAAAGGATCGATGACGAACACATGCTGTCCGTCACCCTTCTTCTCGCCGCCCTCTTCCAACAGGAAGCCCCAGCGGGGACGCGCCTTGGACAATTCCTCGACCAGCGTTCTTTCGGCGTTCAGATCAGCGGTCGAGACGAAATCGGCCGCCCCCTTGACCGAGACCTGCAAATGCTCGACCTCGCCGAAATCGCGCACCAAACGTCTAGCCGCCTTGCGAACGGCGGCTTCCATCACATGCATCAAGGGTGAACGTGCGGCCAACGGATTAGCCCTTATAACGTTCGACGTAGGCCATTTCCGTGGTGTTGACGACAACCTTCTCGCCCGACTCCACGAAGGGCGGCACCATGATGCGAATGCCGTTGCTCATCTTGGCGGGCTTGTAGGAAGCCGCCGCCGTCTGACCCTTGACCACCGGATCGGCTTCCACCACTTCCAAGATCACGGTGCTGGGCAGCGTAACGGAAACCGGCGAGCCTTCGACGAAATCCACCGTCACCAGCATGCCGTCTTGCAAGAAGGGCAGTTGGTCGCCCAGCATGTCGTGCGGCATGTTGAACTGTTCGTAGGTTTCGCCGTCCATGAAGGTCAGCGTGTCGGAATCGCCGAACAGATAGGTGCATTCCTTTTCTTCAACCGAGCATTTTTCCACCGTGTCGGCGGTGCGCCAGCGCTCGTTGGTCTTGGTGCCGGTGCGGATGTCGCGCATTTCGACCTGGATGAAGGCGCCGCCCTTGCCGGGCTGGATCAGCTGAATCTTCAGCACGCCCCATTGGCGGTTGTTGTGCTCGATGATGTTGCCGGGACGAATGGTATTGGCGGCGATTTTCATGGGTAGGTCCGATGATTTGGGGGGTGAAATAGGGGCGGAACCTAACAGGTTCGGAGATTTTGGGCAAGTTTTGAGGAACCGGCTGGATTTTCAGGCGATTTCGGCGGGAATTTTGCCCAATCCCCCTGGCCGGTCCAGAATGTAAACCGGCATCGCCAGGCCGGACAATCTGGGGCGAAGCGCCGCCATCAAGGCGCGGCCCTCGGCTAGACCAAAGCGGAAATGCGCCGTGCCGGGCACCAGGTCGGGATGATGCAGGTAATAGGGCTTCACCCCCGCCGCCAGAAGGGTTTGGAACAAATCTTCCAGCACATCGACCCTATCATTGACGCCCTTCAGCAGCACCGTTTGCGACAACAAGGGCACGCCCGCTTGGCGCAGGCGGCTGAATCCCGCTTGGGCTTCGGGCGTGATTTCACTTGCATGATTGACATGCGCCACCAGATAGACCGGCTTATCAAGCCTTCCCAGCAGGCGGGCCAAACCTTGCGTGATGCGCTGGGGTGCGGCTACCGGCACGCGCGAATGGATGCGCAGGCTTTGCACATGGGAAATAGCGGCCAGTTCCTGCAGCAAAGCCTGAAGACGCTTTTGCGGCAGCATCAAGGGATCGCCGCCGGTCAGAATCACTTCGCGGATTTCTTCATGAGCGCGGATGTAATCCAGCGCCTGGGCCAGCAACTCGGGCGATGGCCCCTTGCCGCCCACTCGGTCGCGGCGGAAACAGAAACGGCAATGAACCGGACAGGCCCAGGTCGGCGCCAGCAGCACACGGTCAGGATGACGATGAATCAGACATTCCGACACCGAATGCGCCAGATCGCCGATGGGATCGACGAGATCGTCTGGCGCCGCATCGGCTTCCCTTGGCGAAGGCTCGAACTGGCGGGCGATGGGGTCGCAAGGATCGCGCCTATCGATCAAGGCCAGGAAGGTAGTCGAGATTTTGCCTTGGAATTTCAAAACGGCTTCCTTGCGCAAGCGACGGGAAAGCCTTTATATCAGGCCCCAGACAAAGGATGGCAAGCACAAGATGAACGACGCATGGCTGGCCCTGCTCTTGGGCATCATCGAAGGACTGACCGAATTCCTGCCCGTTTCCTCGACCGGCCACTTAATTCTGGTGGGCGACATTCTGGGCTTTCACTTTCCCGGTAAGACGTTCGAGATCGTCATCCAACTGGGCGCCGTTCTGGCGGTGTGCGTGGCCTATTGGAAAAGGCTGTGGGGCGCGCTGACCGGTTGCATGGCGGGCGACGCCCCTTCGCGCCATTTCGTTACCTATATTCTGGCAGCCTTCCTGCCCGCCATGGTCATCGGCGCGATGGCCTATAAATACATCCGCCAACTGCTGGACAGCCCGGTCACGGTGGCGGTGGCGCTGATCCTGGGCGGCATCGCCATTTTGCTGATCGAGAAGCGCGTCAAACACGCCAGGGTCCATGCCATCGAGGATTTCGGCCTGCCGATGGCCTTGAAGATCGGCCTGTTCCAATGCGTGTCGATGATCCCCGGCGTTTCGCGCTCGGGTGCGACCATCATGGGGGCGTTGCTGATGGGAGTAGAGCGCAAGACGGCTGCCGAATTCTCGTTCTTCCTGGCCGTGCCCACCATGACGGCGGCCACCGCCTATAAGATCTACAAGGATTGGCCGCTGCTGTCGTTCGAGAATGCCGGCCTGATCGCCATCGGATTCGTATCCGCCTTCGTGGTGGCGTTGCTGGTGGTGAAAGCCGCCGTCAATTTCGTGGGCAGACACGGCTTCGCGCCGTTTGCTTGGTATCGCATCGGTTTCGGGCTGTTGATGCTGGTGTTGTTAGAGGCGAATGCCGGTTAGGGCGGGCAGGCCAAGTTTCTTGCCTGCTTTGACGAAGGTTTTGTCCAGGCTGTAAATGGCCTTCACCTTATGCCGGGCGGCTACCGCCAGATGCAAAGCATCGCCGCCCCTTAAGCCTGTCTCGAAACGCGCCACATAATCCTTGGCGCGAGTGAAATCGGAGGCATCGGGTGCGAATATTTCGAATGACGCATCAAGAATCACTTCGAAATCCTGCAATGACTTCTGCGCCAACTTAGGGCTTGTCGCTTTCATACGAACTTCGCGCGCCAAGGCAGAAGCCAATTCGACCAATGTCCAATGACTGGTGCATAGCCGGTTGCCTGCCAGTTCAGCCATAAGATTCATAACCTTGCCGCTGGAGGCTTCCGTTTTTACCAGCGGGGTCAGAATGCTGGTATCAAAATAGAGCATCAGTATTTTTCGTCGCGAAGTTGGCGGATAATTTCGACGCTAGGCGTGGACCAGGGCGGCTGGCTGGCCCGCAACTCAGCCAGCTTTTTGAAATCGATAGGTTTCAATTTCTTGTGTGCAGGCGCCACCAGCTTGGCGCTGGGCTTGCCATGGCGAGTAATCATCACCTCTTCGCCGGACTCGACACGGTCCAGCAATTCGCTCAAATGCGCCTTAGCTTCAACCAGGGTGACGGTCGCCATTTTGCCCTCGGGGAAATATGACCAGAAAACTGGTCAGATTATAACATCGGTCCAATTTAACGGCAAGAACCACCCCTACGCCGTCGGCTGCTGCTGGAATCCGTCGAAGTCCTTAGGGGCGGAAGGTTCGACGGTGATGCCGCCGACGCGAGCGGCGGGCGGGCCTTCGCGGCACAGTTTCAGCATGGTCTCGACGCCAGCGTCATGGCCCTGGAACACCGCTTCCACCGTGCCGTCGGCGCGATTGCGCACCCAGCCCTTCAAGCCCAGACGATTGGCCTGCTCGACCGTCCAACCGCGATACCAGACGCCCTGCACGCGTCCTGAAATCCGCACATGCACGGATTTCAGACCCGACATCAGGCAAACTCGACGATGATCTGATCGACGGCCAGACTGGACCCCGCCTGGCTGTGGATTTTCTTGACCACGCCGTCACGCTCGGCCTTCAACACATTCATCATCTTCATGGCCTCGACGACGGCCAGTTCCTCGCCCGCCTTCACTTCCTGTCCGCCAGCCACGGCCAGCGACACCAGAAGCCCCGGCATCGGCGAGAGCAGATATTTCGACATGTCGGGCGGCGCCTTCTTGGGCATCAGGGCCGCCAGTTCGGCCTGCCAAGCCGTATAAACCATCACATCGACCTGAGCGCCCGCATGGAACATGCGCCAGCCAATGCTTTTGCGATCAATCTGCACCGACACGGGCTTGCCGTTCACCGATCCTTCGAACAAAGGATTGCCGATCTGCCAGGAATCGGAACGAACGATCTGCTTCTTGCCCTTCAGGATCACGGTCCAACCCGCATCGGCGGATGAAACCACAACCGGATAAGTCAGGTCGTCCAGCTTAACCACCCAATCATTGCCCACCTTCATCTCATGGCCGGGCATCTGGCCGGAAATGCGGGCGTTGCGTTCGGCATTGGCGAAATGCACCGCCGCCGCCACGCAAGCCAGAATCGCCGGATCTTCGGGCGGCAGGTCGGCTGCGTTGAATCCGTTCTTGTACTCCTCGGCGATGAAGTTGGTGGTCAAGCGGCCTTCCACGAAACGCTGCTGGCTCATCAGCGAGGCCAGAAAGGGAATGTTGTGCGAAACGCCGCGGATAAAGAAGCGATCCAGGGCTTCTCGCATGAAGGCGATGGCCTCGGTCCTGTTTTTGCCATAGGTGATCAGCTTGGCGATCATCGGATCGTAGAACATGCTGATCTCGCCGCCCTCGTACACGCCGGTATCGACGCGCACCGATTCCGATTCCTCGGGCGGGTTGTAGCGGATCAAGCGCCCCGTCGAGGGCAGGAAATTGCGAAACGGGTCTTCGGCATAGACGCGCGATTCGATAGCCCAGCCGTTGATCTTGATGTCGGCCTGCTTCATGGGCAGTTTCTCGCCCGCCGCCACGCGGATCATCCACTCCACCAGATCGATGCCGGTGATCTTCTCGGTCACCGGATGCTCGACCTGCAGGCGGGTGTTCATTTCCAGGAAATAGAAATTGCGCTTGGCGTCGACGATGAACTCCACCGTACCGGCCGAGACGTAATCGACCGCCTTGGCCAAAGCCACCGCCTGCTCGCCCATCGATTTGCGGGTCTTGGCGTCCAGGAAGGGCGACGGCGCTTCCTCGATCACCTTCTGATGACGGCGCTGGATCGAACATTCGCGCTCGGCCAGATACAGCGTGTTGCCATGGCTGTCGGCCAGAATCTGGATTTCGATATGGCGCGGCTCCTCGATGAATTTCTCGATGAAAACGCGGTCGTCGGCGAAGCTGGATTTGGCTTCCGCCGTGGCCGAACGGAATCCTTCGCGGCACTCGGCGTCGTTCCAGGCGACGCGCATGCCCTTGCCGCCGCCGCCCGCCGAAGCCTTCACCATCACCGGATAGCCGATGCCTTTGGCGATCTTCACAGCCTCGTCGGCGTCCTTGATCACGCCCAGATAGCCGGGCACGGTGTTGACGCCAGCGGCTTTGGCCAGCTTCTTCGATTCGATCTTGTCGCCCATGGCGTAGATGGCTTTCGCCCCCGGGCCGATGAAGGCGATGCCCGCCTTGGCGAGCGCCGCCTGAAATTCCTGCTTCTCCGACAAGAATCCGTAGCCCGGATGCACGGCCTTAGCGCCCGTTTTCTTGCAAGCATCGACGATTTTGTCGATCAACAGATAGCTTTGCGCCGATTGGGGCGGGCCGATATGCACTGCCTCGTCGGCCATCGCCACATGCAGCGCGTCCTTGTCGGCGTCGGAATAGACGGCGACGCTTTTGATGCCCAGCTTCTTGCAGCTTTTGATGACGCGGCAAGCGATCTCGCCTCTGTTGGCGATCAGGATCTTGTCGAACAGCGGCCCGGCTTTGGCCTTGGCGGCTGGCGTCGGCGACGGCTTCGCCTTGGCTTTGGGGGCGGGCTTGGCGGTTTTCTTGGCGGTCATGGTCTCTCCCTCTCCCCTTACAGCGGGATATTGCCGTGTTTCTTCCACGGATTGCTTAGCTTCTTCTCGCGCAGCATGGCCAGCGAACGGCAAATGCGCTTCCTGGTCGCGTGCGGCATGATGACGTCGTCGATGAAGCCCCTGTGCCCCGCAATGAACGGATTTGCGAATTTCTGGCGGTATTCTTCGGTGCGCTCGGCGATCTTCTTGGCATCGCCGATGTCCGAGCGGAAGATGATCTCCACCGCGCCCTTGGGTCCCATGACGGCGATCTCGGCGGTCGGCCAGGCGAAATTGACGTCGCCGCGCAAATGCTTGGAACTCATGACGTCATAGGCGCCGCCATAGGCCTTTCTGGTGATCAGCGTGATCTTGGGCACCGTGGCCTCGGCATAGGCGTACAGCAGCTTGGCGCCGTGCTTGATGATGCCGCCATATTCCTGCGCCGTGCCGGGCATGAATCCCGGCACGTCGACCAGGGTCAGGATGGGAATGTTGAAGGCGTCGCAGAAACGCACGAAACGCGCTGATTTTCTGCTGCTGTCGATATCCAAACACCCGGCAAGCACCATCGGCTGATTGGCGATGATGCCGACGGTAGTCCCCTCCATGCGCCCGAAACCGACCACGATATTCCTGGCGTAGTCGGGCTGCACCTCGAAGAAGTCGCCCTCGTCGACGATCTTCAAGATCAGTTCCTTCATGTCGTAGGGCTTGTTGGGATTGTCAGGTATCAGCGTATCCAGGCTCATTTCCAGACGGTCGGAACTGTCGGCGGTGGGGCGCACCGGAGGCTTTTCGCGATTCGACGGCGGCAGGAAATCGACCAGCCTGCGCACCTGCAGCAGCGCTTCCACATCGTTCTCAAACGCCAGATCGGCAACGCCCGACTTGGACGAATGCGTGGCGGCGCCGCCCAGTTCCTCGGCGGTCACGGTCTCGTGCGTGACCGTTTTGACCACGTCGGGACCGGTCACGAACATGTAGGACGAATCCTTCACCATCATGATGAAGTCGGTCATGGCGGGCGAATAGACGGCGCCGCCGGCGCAAGGCCCCATGATCACGGAAATCTGCGGCACCACGCCCGAAGCCAGCACGTTGCGCTGGAACACTTCGGCGTAACCGGCCAGCGACGCCACGCCCTCTTGAATGCGAGCGCCGCCCGAATCGTTCATGCCGATCACGGGCGCGCCCACCTTCATGGCGTGATCCATGATCTTGCAGATCTTCTCGGCATGGGCCTCGGACAGCGAGCCGCCGAAAACCGTGAAGTCCTGGCTGAACACGAAAACAAGTCGGCCATTGACCGTGCCATAGCCGGTCACCACACCGTCGCCGGGGATGGTTTCCTTGTCCATGCCGAAATCGTGGCAGCGGTGCTCGACGAACATGTCCCATTCCTCGAACGAACCGGGATCGAGAAGCAGTTCGATGCGTTCTCGCGCCGTCAGCTTGCCCTTGTTGTGCTGGGCGGCGATGCGCCGTTCGCCGCCGCCCTTGCGGGCGCGTTCGCGTTTTTCTTCCAATTGCTGGATGATCTCGTGCATGCCTTGGACGTCCCCGCTTTTTGCTTGGCAGATATACGTAGCTATCGGATACCTTGCATCAAAGCGCCATGCAAGAGAATTGGGCAGGGAAATAACCCCCCATCAAGGTAGGCAATACCTATTCATAATTTATAGGTCGTTAACCTGGAGGGAGAACGGCGACCGGCCGCACCTTCTCTTCGTCGATTTCATCGCCGGGACGCGGCTCGACCACGGTCTTTAGCAACCGGCGCAGATATAACACGGCCCCATCGCGGTATTCCGGGCGAATGAAGGACCAGGTGCACCACAGGCCGCCCCTGGGTTCGTAGCTGAAAATCTCTTCGTCATCCAGGGCGCGCATCAAGGCCTGGCCCAGATCATCGTCAGAGGCCACATAGACCCATTCAGGCCTGACTCCCTTGTGCCAAACCACATAGACGCCGCCCTGACCCGGCAGGCCAACCTGATCCGGCTCCAGGCTGATCAGACGGTGGAAATGGCCCTTGGGGGATTTGGCCCAAGCAGGATCGACCGCAGCCGCGTTGGATACGCCGCCCGAATCGTCAGAGGAAAAAAGCCCCATGCGCATTCATCCTTGCAAATCATCCAATGTCCCATCCCCCGCCTATATATAGTGATGATCCCCCATCCGCGTTAAGTCTTTCTTAGCGCCCTTTGTTTGGGAAAAGGCCGTGATAGGACATGACAGACGCAAGAAGTCGGGCTATCCTTCTGGCGATTTCAGGACCTTATAGAGGAAGAATTCCATGTCGCAGATCCTGCTCAACCATATCCAGGGCTTGCTGAACAATCTTGGCCGCGACATCCAGTCGATGACGGAAAGCCAGAGCGATTCCCAGCAGCGCCTGTTCGAGGCCCTAGACGACATCTCGGCCCATTTGCTGGCCAGCCAAGCCATTCTGGTCGCCCTGATGGCTAAAACCCCGGTCGATCACGCCGAGGTTAAGGATTGGATCGTTGAACGGACCAAGCAGTACAACGAGGGCGGCAGCGAAAAGGCCTTGGCCCTGGCCGACTTCCTGCTGACCGGCAAGATTCCCGAGTGATCGACGCCCAGGAGGTTGTCCGCCTTCTGGGGCTGAAGCCGCACCCGGCGGAAGGGGGATGGTTCGTTGAAACTTGGCGGGGGGCCGATCAGCTTCCCGCATCCGCCCTTCCCGCCCGTTACGGCAATGCCCGCTCCGTCGGCACCGCCATCTACTATCTGCTGACCGCCCAGTCGATCTCGGCCCTCCATCGCCTGAAGAGCGACGAGATCTTCCATTTTTATCTTGGCGATCCAGTTGAAATGCTTCAACTATTCCCAGGTGGCGGCTCTCGCATCCTTCATCTGGGCCAAGACATCGCAGCCGGGCAACAGCCGCAAGCGCTTGTTCCCGCCGGGGCTTGGCAAGGGTCGCGACTACTTCCAAACGGCTCTTTCGCCCTTCTGGGCTGCACGGTCGCCCCTGGCTTCGATTTCCAAGATTACGAGCATGCTCTGGACAAGGCGGCCTTGCTGAAGGAATGGCCGGACCAAGCCGAGCGGATCGAAGCCCTGATCCGCCCCCCCGCCAGCGCTTAGGCCCATCGCATGACCGGCCTTCTGAAAATCCGCATCAAGCTCTGTTCCTTTGCCGCCCTGGGGCCAGGCAAGGTGGACCTACTGGCCGCCATCGGGCGTTTGGGATCGATTACGGCGGCTGCCAAGGACCAGGGCATGTCCTATCGCCGGGCATGGCTGCTGGTTGATGAAATGAACCGGGCTTTCAAGGACCCCGTGGTGACGGCCAGTTTTGGCGGCGCCAAAGGGGGCGGAGCCAGCCTGACCCAGACCGGGCTGACCGTGATCGACATTTACCGCCGGGTCGAAACCAAAGCTGAAGCCGCCATTGAGGCAGAACTGGAAACCCTTGAACGTTTGGTGTCCGAGACTCCGCGCCCCCTCAAGCCAGAGGGTTGCACAATGGGACGGAATAGGAAGTCGAGCTGAACTCAGACTTCAGCCATCGATAACAAGTCTCCTTTTCCAAATTTTTGACTCAAATCAAAATGTGATATTGCTGCGTTGCAAACACCTAGCGGATAGGCATCGGCAATTTGAACTTAATAAAAATCTAATAAAATTGTTTGTGATTGAAGGCATCAACTTTTGAAGCGAGCTGATGATTTTTTGATTACCTGAAATCCGAAAATGACATCTCGTAATAGATTTCCTGATCGGTTAGATTTCCAAGATGAGAGTCAACCGGGGTCAACCGGTTACCGCCCGGAGGGATGTATGACTGTTAAGCTGAAGGTGCTGCTGATCATGGCGGCTATCCTCTTGGCGTCGATCGCGTCGTCTAGTTTTGTCGTTTCCCGTCTCATTGCGCAGAAGCCTGTTCTGCTGGCTATGGAGCAGGACGTTGCGAAAGTGTCGAATTTCGGCGTGCCCTTGCTTGATTCCATCCGCGAAGCCAAGTCGGACGTCCAGTCGATGCGCAACGGATTCCTGAACGCCGCGCTGACCGGCGAGGCGGAGAGCTATGAGCGCGCGCAAGAGTTCGGCGCCAAGTTCGAGCAGACCGCCGAAGCGGCCCTCAACTTTTCCAACGAGCTTGGATTGACGGAAATTTCCAAAGGCCTCGAGGAATTGATGGGCGAATTGCCGCATATGATTCCGCTGGGCCAGGAAATGGCCGAAACCTTCCGCGGCAACAAGGTCCGTGGCGGCGAACTGCTTGAACAGTTCAGTCAGGGCAGCGAGGGCATCATCCTCAAGCTGGATGAATTGGCATCTCAAATCCAAGTCGAAACATTCGACCGCATGTCGGATTTGGCCAACAGTTCGGACGACATGAAAAAGATGGGCGATCAGCTTATCTTGACCATGCTGCTGGCAGGCGGCATCGCCCTTCTGATCGCCGGTTCCGGCGGCGCCTACCTTTACTTGATGATCGGTCGCCTATTGCATTACGTCGAAAAGGACATCGACGGGGTGATGGCCAAGGCGCCCGCCGAATCTCTGCACCTGAAGCCGGAACGCAAAGACGAATTCGGAAAGATCGCGCATGCCTTGCGCATCTTCCTGGACAAGTTGAGCGAGATGGACCGCCTGCAGGTCGAGCAGCGCGAAGTGGAACGCCGGGCGGAAGAAAAGCGCGTGAAGGACATGCTGACCATGGCCGACAAGCTGGAACGCGACGTCGGCAAAGTCATCGGCAGCGTCGCTTCGGCGGCTAGCGAAATGCAAAGCACGGCGGAAAACATGTCGTCGGTGGCCAAGGACACCAC